>JALYTT010000153.1 GCA_030854145.1 Chloroflexota bacterium
CCCTGTAACTACCAGGGACGGCGAGGCAAGCCACGCCCTACGGGACCGGCCTCTGCCTTCGATTTCGGGGCTATCTGCTCCCGTTTGACGCCTGGGTTTCCCCTACGTGCTAGCGTTTACGCCGGGCGATGATGCCATCGGTATAGGCTTTGTCCAGGCCGAGCGTCTCGTACACCAGACGGTAGCCCTCGACGGCATCGGCGCGGGCACGGGCCTCTGCCAGGGCCTGGCGATCCAGCTTGCGCGCCAGGTCGTCGATAAAGGCCCATTGCAGGACCGAGCGGCGCACGGCGGCCACCTGGTCTTCGGTGTAGGGATAGAGGTCGTAGCCGATGCGCTCTTCCCTGGTGCCGTAATCGACATCTTGCAGGGTCATTGCCAGCTCAAGCGTCTGCATGAAGAAGGCCGCACCTACCATGTTGTCATCATCAAACGTACCCCAGCCGGAGTTGGCATGCTGGTGGCCGAGCTTGCCCTCGCTGTGCAGCAGAGCAGCGTACTCCGCCAGGTTCTCGCCGTTCATGATCAGGTGCTGCCAGTCCATATTCACCAGCAGGTGCGACGTGTCCACGCCCAGGCGGCGCACACGGTCAATGGTGTAGAGCGTGGCCGCGATGTTGCGCATCAGGATGTTCATGGCCGGCTCGCTATTCTTATGCTCCATAAAGACCGTCACGCCCTTAGAGGCGGCATGCGCGACCACCTCGCCGACGCCCTCGACGAACATATCCCAGGTGCGGGCGTAATCACGCTGGAAATTGTAGTTGTAGCCCTCGGCGCCCGGCCAGATAATGAAATGCGCGCCCAGAGTCCCGGCCAGGTCCACGCCGCGCTTGAGCGTCTCGATCCCCTGGCGCCGCAGGGTAGCATCGGGATTGATGAAGACCCCTAATTTGTAAGTGGGATCGGGATGCAGGCCAGCGGCGATGCAGTAAATATCCATCGGCCCCAGCGCGACCTTGATGGCCTCAACCGTATCTTCGTGAATCTCGCCGGGATAATGGTATTCAAGCCCATCCACCACGTCCGCCAGCCCATCCACCACGCGCCGCGTGCGCGTCACCATATCCTCCTGGATCACCTCTGGATGGTACCCAACCGGCACAAAACGCGTGGCATTGGGCCCGAACGCCCAGATACCCACACTATTCTTTACGAACGTATTATCCAACCTGGTCTCCTTTTTTCTGCGTCAGCTCGACACAACACACATAACATATCTTCGTCCCCTGTATGGTAAGCTATCGGTGGCATAAGACGCAAGCTCTGTAACCAACTGGCAAATAAGGCGAAGAGCGAGCACTCGGCGTGAAGCATAAGCACTGGCAGACGCAGATAGAAAATGCCCCCTCTTTTCAAGTCTTGTATGATATAATCAAGAACAAACCCGTTCATCCGTTTTGTGGCGGGTTAACTTGTTGAGTAATGGGTGATCTTATGCACAAATATAACCCTCTCTTCTTTGCTGGTTTAGTGTCTCTATGTATCCTTGGATTTGTTTTGGCTGGCATTGCATCAGCCCTTCCCCACTATACGACGCTTGACCCTGTTTTGAATGCCATTAGTGGAACGGTTCTGGTTGCAGACATGCTTCTTGTTCTGATTGCGGATTGGAAAGGGTTTCTCACTTTAAACGGTCTTATCAATTGGAGCAACATGTCTGATAGCAAGCGCATTTTGTTCGGAATCTTGTATTGTGTCTTTGGCCCGCTTCTGCTTATCTTATATCTTATCCAAATAGCTCGATACAAACCTCTCGCAATGGGATCTGCCAATGCAAAAACACCCCATGTTCATGTACCTACCCCTGTGTATCAGCCCCCAGCGCAAGCAGCACACCCGTCATATGAGCAGGGCTACCAGACGCAATCCTCGTCAGCCAATACTCCAGGCTGGCCTCTCACCCCGACCAGCGCTGAGCCGCAACCCCACGAGGCTCGACCGGGCGGACCCGTGTATGAGGAGCCTCTGATCCAATATCCAGAATAGGAGAGGAGAGTGACACGACAGGTCAAAGGGAGACGAATTCGTGCTACCACCAATCCTCAGGTCATACTCATAGACCCATGTTTCTTTGCAGCGGGTGCATGCTAAAGCGAGCCACTACAGGATACCGCTGCATGTGATATAAGGAAGCATGGAAAACAGATCACATACTACCCAAAGAGAGGCATATAGATGGCGACAGCAGAACAGTATGATGCAATCATCATCGGCGCCGGCCAATCTGGAGGGCCGCTCTCCACGGCCTTAGCGCAGGCCGGACGGAAGACCGCTATCATCGAACGCGTGCATGTCGGGGGTACCTGTATCAACGAGGGCTGCACACCCACGAAGACGATGATAGCCAGCGGGCGCGTCGCGTACCTGGCGCGGCGCGGCGCCGACTACGGCGTCCATACAGGCCCGATAACCATCGATATGCAGAAGATACGGCAGCGCAAACGCGACATTGTAGACAGCTTCCGCAACGGGAGCCAGAGTCGCATCGAAAGTGCCGACGGCGTTGATCTTGTGATGGGGGAGGCCAGATTCACAAGTCCTACGACAGTTGAGGTGCGGCTGACCAACGGCACCGCCCGCCATTTGAAGGCCAGCACCATCATTATCAACGCGGGGGCGCGGCCAGCAAAGCTCTCTTTGCCGGAAATAGAGCAGGTAGCCACTCTCGATTCGACCTCCATCATGGAACTGGACAGTGTGCCGCAGCACCTGCTGGTCATAGGCGGAGGCTATATCGGCCTGGAGTTTGGCCAGTTATTTCGCCGCCTTGGCAGCTCAGTGACCATCATCCAACGGGGCGCGAATCTGCTGGCGCGCGAAGATCCAGATGTGGCCGAAGAGGTGGCCAGGATCATGCGCGAGGATGGGCTGGAAGTGCTGCTGGAGACGAAGCCTGTGCGCGCCGAGCAGTCAGCCGATGGCACCATTCACCTGACGGTCCAGACACCGGACGGAGAGCGCACGCTGACTGGATCGCACCTGCTGGCTGCGGCGGGACGCACGCCCAACACCGATTGGCTCAACCTGGAGGCAACAGGCGTGCGAACAGACAAGCGCGGCTTCATCCAGGTAAACGAGCGCCTGGAGACCAGCGTACCCGGCATCTACGCAACAGGCGATATAAAGGGTGGCCCGGCCTTCACGCATATCTCCTACGACGACTTCCGCATCCTGCGCGCTAACCTGCTTGAACATGGGCATGCTAGCATCCACGATCGCCTGGTGCCATATACAGTCTTCATCGATCCGCAGTTGGGGCGCGTCGGCGTCAGCGAGACGGAGGCACGCAGCCAGGACCGTCACATCAAGGTCGCCAAAATGCCCATGACATCCGTAGCCCGCGCGCTGGAGATGGATGAGACGCGGGGCTTCATGAAGGCCATAGTAGACGCCGATACAGGGCAGATCCTGGGCGGCGCCGTCCTGGGCATTGAAGGCGGCGAGATTATGTCTATACTAGAGGTAGCGATGATGGGCAAACTTCCCTACACCGCGCTACGCGACGCCATCTTCGCGCATCCCACGCTCGCGGAATCGCTGAACAATCTGTTCTCAACGCTGGACTGACACTCAGTAAAAGTTCTATTTGGAGGGTACCATGACACTTGATCCCAGGCATCGCAGCCGCGTCATCCTCGATGGGCGCGAGCGTGCTGGCGCGCGAGCTATGTTGAAGAGCATCGGCTTTACCGATGATGACCTGGCGCGCCCCATCATCGGCGTCGCCAACACCTGGATTGAAACCATGCCCTGCAATTACCGCCTGCGCCACCTCGCCGTGAAGGTGAAGGAGGGCATACGGGCGGCAGGGGGCACGCCTATGGAGTTTAACACCATAGCCATCAGCGACGGTATTACGATGGGAACGGAAGGCATGAAAGCCTCGCTGGTTAGCCGCGAGGTGATCGCCGACTCCATTGAACTGGTGGGCCGGGGCCACATGTTCGATGCAGTGATCGCGCTGGTGGCCTGCGACAAAACCATACCGGGCGCGGCTATGGCGCTGGTTCGCTTGAACGTGCCCAGCATGGTGCTGTACGGCGGCTCCATCATGCCCGGCCGCTTCCGGGGCAGAGATGTGACGGTCGCCGATGTCTACGAAGCCATTGGGGCCAACGCCGCCGGCAAGATGAGCGATGCCGACCTGCGCGAACTGGAGAACGTCGCCTGCCCCGGAGCGGGGGCGTGCGGGGGACAATTCACGGCCAATACGATGGCGATGGCCATGGAGTTCATCGGCCTCTCGCCGATGGGCACGGCGAGCGTCCCCGCCGTTGATCCACGCAAGGATGAGGTGGGCGTGCGCAGCGGACAGCTCATCATGGACCTGCTGCGCCGGGGTGTCACTCCACGCAGCATTCTGACGCGGCAGGCCTTCGAGAACGCCATTGCCGGGGTGGCCGCGTCGGGCGGGTCCACCAATGCCGTGCTCCACTTGCTGGCTCTGGCGCGCGAGGCTGGCGTGCCCCTGACTATCGACGACTTCGATATCATCAGCAAACGCACCCCGCTGCTGGCCGACCTCAAGCCCGGCGGCCGCTACATGGCGGTGGACCTGGATCGCGCGGGAGGTGTGCCGCTGCTGGTCCAACGACTCGTCGAGGCAGGCGCAGTCGCTGGAGAACAGGCGACGCCAAGCGGCTTAAGCGTGGCGCAGGAGGCGGCGAAGGCGGTCGAGACAGCGGGCCAGACCGTGGTACACCCACTCTCCGACCCGCTTAAGACGAGCGGCGGACTGGTGATCCTTAAAGGGAATCTGGCGCCGGAGGGCTGCGTGATCAAGATCGCCGGGCACGAACGACTGTATCACAAGGGACCGGTACGCGTGTTCGACTGCGAAGAGGATAGCATGCAGGCCGTCACCGGTGGCCAGATCAAGTCGGGCGATGTGATTGTGATCCGCTACGAGGGTCCGCGCGGGGGTCCAGGCATGCGCGAGATGCTGGGCGTCACCGGGGCCATCATGGGAGCCGGCCTGGGCGACACCGTGGCCCTGCTCACCGATGGTCGCTTCAGCGGAGCGACACGCGGCCTGATGGTGGGTCATGTGGCCCCCGAAGCGGCCGTGGGAGGCCCAATCGCCGCATTACAAGACGGGGATAGCATCATCATCGACATCGAAGGCCGCCGCCTCGACGTGGAACTGACAGACGCCGTCATCACGCAACGCCTCGCCCACTGGTCGCCACCGGCCCCACACTACACCAGCGGCGTCTTCGCCAAGTACGCGGCCCTGGTCTCGTCAGCCTCGGAGGGGGCGATTACGCGGGCGTAAGGGTAGACAAGCCGCGCGGCGGCATCATTCACCGTAGTGCTCTGTCAAAGTTCATTCGACACGTGAGCCGTCCCCCACCCGCGTAGGGATCCGGCTTGCCGCATCCGGGTGGGCGGCCTCGCTTGCGAGGGCGGGAGAGACCTGCCAGGCCCAAGGACCTGCCACACGGATGCGGCAAACCGGATCCCTACGCGCGATAGGCAAGCGCTCCCTATTCCCGTCGAATGAACTTTGACAGAGCACTACGCATCTGCCTCTTCCTACAAATGTAGCTTATTTGTGAGCAGGCACTTTTTCATGAGCAACCACCCTGGCCTTCTGACGAGCTACGACGCCAACGCCAAGCAAGCATAGCGCAAGTGCGACGGGCAGCCAGGGACTCAGAGGCAACGTACCCTGTGCCGGTGCCAGCGGTGCAGGACTGGCATTGGGGTCACTGCCGGTCTGGGGCAGGCCGGGTATACCAGGCTCCTGCGAGGATATAAACTGAAACTGCGGAGTGCCGTTGAAGACACCTACCACGAATATGCTCGTAACCGTATTGGCTTTTAGTGACACCGCGTAAGACTGGACCGCGCGGGGTTGGGCTATGCTTACATTGAATGTATAGGACCCCTCGTGAAGCGTTGCATAGCTACTGGCTTGCTGATAGGAGATCCCACTTATAAGAGTACTTCCGTTTAACTCGAGATCTACCCCACCGGTACCCGGAGAAAGATGGTACAGGCGCACCTTTGACTTGCCCGTAGCGAGCCGGTTATTATCAATGAAGACCTCCAGCTTAAAGCCGCTGGACTCCCTACCCAACGCGGCTACCGTGTAGGCAACACCCGGCTGGACCGAGAGGACCTGAGAGATCATGGACGAGCTGGGGTCTTTTCCAATCAACGCAACCTGAACTCTATGCGGGCCGGGCGGAATGCTGAGGTAGTGCGTAACGGTGCCAAACTGAAAATTGCTGAGCGCTTTGACACCATCCAGGAAGACATCGGCCGTGCCGACATCAGGAGAAGCATGCATGACACGCACAAACGCCGGGGTCTCAGCCGAGGCCGAGGGCGTTGCTACACTCGGGAAAGCCGCGAGGACAAACGCAGTAAGAATGATCGATAGACAGTGCAGGACAAGGGCCAGAGAGGGTTTTCGTTTCATAAGCTAACCTCCTTCTAACAACTTCATTTAACATCTCCCCACTAGCTATAACGTATCAAAACGCCGATAGTAAACAGAAATATATGAATACGAAGCAGGGCTTCGCAAAAGTCGGCCAACTACAGGATCTTAATTTGAGTAGAATTTGGGTAGAAGCGAATCATATAGTAGACTTGTATAATAGCGGTCTCTCTGTTTATAATAGAGGTATACTCTGGAGATTAGCAAAGTTATCGAGGTGGGACGTGCAAAGGATGCAGACTATCCTTCCCATTGGAGCCACCATACAAGCCCCCGATGGAAGCCGTTACAGAACCGAGGCCCATCTTGGCGCAGGTGGTTTTGGAGCCATTTACCTGGTGAGGAAGACGCGTCAGCAGGGCGGGTTATTCGCGCTCAAAGAGGTATTCTGCTTCACCCAACGGGAGCGGGACCGCGTCATTTTTGAGGGTGAGATCCTCAAAAGGCTGAACCATGAGGCATTACCGCGTGTCTATCATGTCTTTGACGATGAAGAACATACCCGCGTCTATCTGCTCATGGATTATATCAAGGGAGCAGACCTGGAACTGCTGCGCCGGCAGCAGGAAGAGAAACGCATTCCGCTGTCACGCGTTCTGGTCATCATGACCCCCATCATCGGCGCGATCAGCTACATGCATAGTCAGAGGCCGCCTATTATCCACCGGGATATTAAGCCCTCAAACATCATTGTACCGGCGGTGAGCGATGGAGGGGTGCTGGTTGATTTTGGCCTCGCCAAGGTCTATGTACTGGAGGGGGCAACGACGACGCTTCGCCACGGCACCCCTGGATACGCGGCGCTTGAGCAATACGGAGGGAGAACGAATCCACGCACCGACATCTATGGGCTGGGCGCAACCCTCTACACCCTTCTGACAGGCACCACTCCCACCGATGCCATCGATCGCATCATGCCTGAACTGGAAACCGACCCGCTGATGCCTGTCCACCTGCGTGTGCCATCCGTTCCCAGAACGGTGTCCGAAGATATTCAGCGTGCCATGGCTATCAGCAGCCAGGAACGCTTCTCTACCGTCCAGGAATTCTGGCGCACGCTCTATGCTCACGCGACACAGCAAGACCGCCCTATAGAAACTGAGACCACGGCACCCCTTGCATCGAATGCTGTAGATGCGACGGAAATTCTGCCGGTAGTCACGGCAACAACGGCAGTAGCCGAGCACACACGAATATCGTCTATCGAGGTAGCGCCGGCAGCAGATTCTGAATTCGAGCGCATCCCCTCCCCCAGATTGGCGCCGGTAGAGGTCTCACAACCCGTACAGATAGATACGATGGTATCTCAGTCTCGTCGCAGAAAACGCGGCATTTTCCCGCTGCTGCTGGTAGCGTTGCTACTCATCATTGGCCTCAGCCTCAGCGCGGGCCTATCGAAATTCTGGTCATGGCCGTTGCCTAACGCGGTCCCTACCCCGCATATAGTACACACAGCGCGGACGCCTGCGCACGCGGTCCCGACAGCCGCGGCCCAGCCCTGTGCAGTAGGGGCAGCAGTTCCTCAGGCCCCTGGATCTCCTTATGCACTTCTCCAAACCTGTTATGTGGGTTTAATTCACAGTCTTAGAGCAGATCACACAGTCTTGATCCTTTCAAATATCCAGCAACATGGACCTCAGATCAGCGGCTACTACGCCGGCCTGGGTTTCAATGGTCCTTTCACAGGCACAATCGATACCCACGCGCACCTCCAGTTCACGGGGACAATTTATGGAGGGACGGAAACTATCGCCTTCGAAGGAAATATCCAATTGGGGGGAAGATTGGTGGGAAGCTACACTATCTTAAATCAGGGGAAGTCCACCGGTGAGACCGGTCTCTGGTCGGCCGAGCCTCCCGATATGCTCAAGAACACGACAGCAACCCCGCAGGGAACACCTTAGGGGAAGTCGTATTGGAACAGGGCACCCGCGAAGAAATGCCCTGTTCCAATACGACAGATGGCGATGCCTCTTCCCGCGTAGGGATTCGGCTTGCCGCATCCGGTGGCTGCGAGGAGGCACACAGGCACCCCAAGGGATGCCTCACACGGATGGGGGCCATCTCACCCGTGCCATGAACCTTGACAGAGTACTACCCTGGTCGAAGGGCTATGAGGTTGGTGCCGGTCCGGTGAGGTCCTCAGGTGGGCGGAAATCACCGGGTTGCTGTGGGTAGCGGGAGACGCCCGCGCCTGGCCCAAGCGCTTCGAGCGGAAGATCGAGTTGGCTGGCTTTGCGTTCGAGAGCCAGGCTAACCAGGTCGATGGCGCTATCCAGGTCGAGAACCCCGGTATTCACGATAAGATCGTACAGGTGAGCATCGTCTAAGGACCTATGATACTCGGCTTGCAGGTAGTGCATGCGATCGCGATCTTTGAACTGGATGCGGGCCTGCGCGTCTTCCTGGCTCAGCCCCTCGCGGCGCATCGCGTATGTGATGCGAGCCTCCAGGGGAGCTACGACGCGCAGGTGGAACACATCGCGGCGGCCCTGGAGAATCATTTGCCCGCCACGGCCCACAATCACAGCATGTCCGCGCGCAACGGCGGCCTCGACAACCCTGGTGAGCGCCTTGTGATAGGTCTGTTCGCTGGTGACCAACAGAGGCACAGGGGTAACAGCGAGCATCGCCGGGTCCACCCCCTGCATACTAATAAGAATGCGTTCGAGCAGGCTCTGAGTATATTCATCATGCGCCGCCGCCTCCGCTTCAGTCACGCCCAGATCCCTGGCCACACGCACAACCACCTCGTGGTCAATCAACTGCCAGTTCAGGCGCCGGGCCAGGCGAACCGCGATCTCACCGCCCCCGCTGCCATATTCACGCGAGATGGTAATGGCGCGCATATCCGCGCTGGTTCGTTGTTGTACTTGCATCGTTCTGAACTCTCCTTTCCGTGCTTGTATACTTTTTACCAGTGTACAAAGGGATCATTGGACATGTCAATGCAGCAAGATCGTGCGTGTCCCGGTTCACGTAGGCCTACATGGGCGAGGCAAGCCATCGCCCCTACGCGAACTGGGACACGGCCAGAGGAGAATCGCAGCCCTGGTCTGGGGATGCGCTGACACGCGTTCCTATATTGCCCGACTCTAGCGCATACGTTATAATGAGGCAATAATTTATACTGTCCAACACGTATATATCGGGGAAAGAGTGCGCAAGGAGTGTCTCCGGCCGGTAGGAGAAGACTGCCGCTGGCCTGACCTGGAAAGGATTTGTGATGGAGTTCTGTGGCCACTGTGGCTACCTGCTGCCCCCTGATCGCACGACCTGCCCCCGTTGTGGCAGGCCAGTGGAGATGGGACAGCAGCGCGAGGATGCGCATCTCTATGATGCCACGATTGCTTCGGCCTGGAGCTTGCCGGCGAAAGCGCCAGACGCGATGCCGCTCCCTGAGCAGCAGAAGCTCGTCTTACACCCCGATGACAGCGAGTATGGCTATGGAGCCGGCGGACAGATCGCCAGCGATCCTACGAACAGGGTAGATGCGCGGTCGTATGTACCGCCCAATCCCCCGACACCGAACGTGAGCACGCCCTATCCCGGATTTATCCAGCCAGGCAGCATAGGATATGCCCCGGTCAGCGGGCAGTTTGAGACTGAACCGGGAAGACGTGGCGGCAGGGGGCGCGCCGGGCTGCTGGTCTTCATCCTGCTCATCCTGCTTCTCTTGCTGGCATCCGCCGTCACACTCACTTTACAATATACAGGCGTAATCAATCTGCCGCTCCCACTGCCCCGGCCGCCGGTCGTGTCTACGCCCCCCCCCAACCTCACACCCTCCCAGCAGGCACAGGCAGTTATACAACAATATTACGCCGATATCAATCACAAAGACTACCAGGGCGCCTACAATCTGTGGTGGCACAGTTCCTTCTCATATGCTACCTTTGCCAACGGCTACGCCCACACCCAGCATGATGATATTACGATTGATAGCCAGACGCCGCTTCCCGATGGCACGGTCCAGGTCAATATTACGATCAACGCCACCGAAGATGGACCCACAGGAGCGAGCCCAGTGCATAGTGTCTACCAGGGCAGCTATGTTATTGGGCAGGAAGGGAGTGCCTGGAAGTTCCTCAGTGGCACCTTCCACAAGGTCGGGTAGCCGGCAGGGGTGGGCCTGCTAAAAAACATTTCTCACCGGTAGGTAGAATAAAAAGAGAGAAGCGTTGTGGATGAAGATAGGGAAGCGCTACCATGCCGGTTACTGGAACTACGCAGGTACAGCAATACAAAACCGAGACTATCACAGACGAAATACGCCCGCCACTGCTGCCTTCACGCCGGCGGCGAGCGTGGAGGCACCGGCCGCTCTTCTGGCTGGGTACGGCACTGGGCCTCATCGTCCTGCTCCATGCCCTGGCGGCAACCCACCCGGCCGATCCTACGGTCGTGCCGCTGGACTGCACCGGCCTGATCCACACCACCGACTATGCGCAGTTGTTGCATCTGAAACCGGGCCTGCAGGAGCTAGAGGCCGTCGAATCCGTCAGCCAGCTTACGGGTGGGCAGCCAGCGGCGCTGGTCGAGGTCGGCAACGTTGCGGGCCGGCCCTCACTCGATATGTATATTTATGGGTGTGCCACACGGGGAGCAGGCCCGCAGCTCCAGCCGCTCTTCGTCGAGCGCGGCCTTATCGATGGTACCGTGACCATCAGCCAGGCAAACACGCTGATCACCAGTGAGCTTGACCAGGCGCTCCTCCCCCAGGCACGTGCCGCGCTACAGCCGATGCAGCAGAGCATCTATCGCGAGTATGTCTGGCACAAAGGGACATTCATCCAGGTAGCTTTTCCAGGGATGTACCCGGTCGCCAGCCGTGGCGAGGCGGAACTCCTGCAACAGCAATC
Organism: Chloroflexota bacterium; assembly: GCA_030854145.1. The sequence goes on from JALYTT010000153.1 coordinate 11,314, forward strand.
CGACGACGGGCAGGCGCTCCCCTGGAGCGACCCGCGTGTCACCGCCCAGCAGATGGCCCAGGATATCTTCAAGTGGAGCAACGGCGATATCCAGGAGACGCTGCTGAGCACCGACGGCATCAGCGCCCAGGTATCGCTTGTCCATCAGAATCCGCACCTGGAGGTCACCGTCTCGCTGTCGCGTCTTATCCAGCGCGATACCACCGGCCTGTGGTTTGTCACGGACGCGCGCAGCGCCGGCATCGGCCTCGACCAGGTACACCTGTTGCCTCCGGTCCCTTCGCCGCTGGTATTTGAAGGGACAGGTGTGCTGGCCGATGGACAGGCCACGGCCATACTCTTCGACCACACGCTCACGCCGCTGCCCACGCTCAACAGCGCGGTCCTGAATATCGATACCAATGGCACGTTTACGGGTGCGCTACCCTACGCGGGCAGCACGCCAGATCAGCAGGGCTTGCTGCTGGTGCAGACATTGCCCATAAAGAATACGACGGAGACAGGACGTATGCTGCTGGCGAGCGTGATGCTGGGATAAATGCTTCCCGCCACCCTGCAAAAAACCTGCCCCTGCGAAACACCATCACTCCTACGCGGATCGAGGAATTGTGGGGATGAAATGAGGCCAGAAACGTGCTACAATGCTCCTATGAACGAACTCACACATCAAATCGAGCGCCTGCAATGGCGCGTGCATGAAACTATGGTGCGTCTTTGACGTGGAAAACAAAGCGCAGCAGGTACAACAACTTGAGACAGAGAGCATGGAGGAGGGCTTCTGGGCCGATAATCGGCGGGCGCAGACCCACATGCAGCGGCTGAACGCGCTGCGCGAGGAGGTCTCCACCTGGGAGGGCATCGACGCGCAACTCACAGACCTGCTCGGCCTGGCACAGTTGCTAGAGGAACAGCCGGACGAAGAACTACAGGCAGAGGTCGCGCAATCTGTTGAAGCAATCGAGCAGGAGGTCGAGAAGCTGCAATTCGCTCTGATGCTGAGCGGGGAGCACGATCAACGCAACGCCATCATCGGTATTCACGCGGGCAGCGGGGGAGTCGATGCGCAGGATTGGGCCGAGAGGCTGCTGCGTATGTACCTGCGCTGGGCGGAGCAACACAAATTCCGCGCCGATATCTATGACTACAACGAGGGTGAAGAGGCGGGCATAAAAAGCGCCACCATCGAGATCACCGGGCGTTATGCCTATGGCTACCTGCGCTCCGAGATCGGCACCCATCGCCTGATCCGGCTCTCGCCCTTCGACGCGGCGCACCGGCGCCATACCTCCTTCGCCAAGATTGAGGTCATGCCCGATATCGAGGACACCATCGAGATCACCATTCGCCCCGAAGACCTGGAGATAGATACGTACCGCGCAACGGGGGCCGGGGGCCAGCATGTCAACAAGACCGACTCGGCGGTGCGCATTCGCCATATCGCCTCGGGGATTGTGGTCACCTGCCAGAATGAGCGCTCGCAGATGCAGAACCGCGAAGTGGCAATGAAGATTCTGAAGGTGCGCCTCTACGAGCGCGAATACAAGAAACACGAAGAGGAGATGGCAAAGCTGAAGGGCGAGTTTGTGCAGGCCGATTTTGGCACGCAGATCCGCTCAGTGATCGTCCACCCCTACACCATCGTCAAAGATCACCGCACAAACCACGAATCAAGCGATACCGAGGGCTACCTGGCGGGCGATGTCGATCCGTTTATCCACGCCTACCTCGCGCAGATGGCCGGCGGCGTAGCGAGCGAGGCCGTGTAGAGGCACGGTTGACCAACCTCAATGAAGGGATCGCCCGTAGCGCGTGGCTTGCCTCGCCG
>JALYTT010000626.1 GCA_030854145.1 Chloroflexota bacterium
CGCCAGTCAGCCCGCAGGGCGTGTGCGCTGACTGGCGAGGCAAGCCACGCCCTACGGAAGAACGGCCCGCTTCGGCTTACGTGTACGCCTATGGGGCGCCACTGGCCTGCGCCCGGTCAGCTCACCTCCGCTGGCGGGCGGGCGCGGCGCGTTGGCAGCGGGACGAAGGCGCTCTCCTGGGCATGGGGTTGGGCCGGGCGCATCCTGGCGTTGAGCGCGCAGAAGGACATGACGCCGCGTGGCGAGGCGTTATGGAAGCAGCAGCGCTCGATGCGGCTCATGTCGATGTCGCTCTCATCCATGAAGGGCTTGACGAAGAGCGTGAGCGTCTTGCGGCTGGTCCAGAACGAGGGATCGGTCCCGATGTGCGGCCACAGCGTTTTCATCAGCTTGAGGCTGCCCCCGATGTTGGTGACGATCTGCGGCAGCACGGCGGAGCGGCCACGGGTGAGCATACGCAGCGTCATATTCGGGCGCGGCCCCATCACGTCCATGAACTCCTTGAGCGTGAAGTTCGGCGCGATAGGCTTGTAGCCTTCCTTTGTATATTTGAGCAGCGTGAATGTGTTGCATAGTGGCGATCCTTCGCCGACCGGAAAGAAGAGATTTTTGGAGACCCCGGTCTGCTCTTCGATGAGTTGGAGGATCTCTGGCATGCGCAGCTTGCGTGGTACCTTCTTAGCCCCGTTGCCGTCGCTATCATCGACCTGGAAGCGTCCAAAGGGCGTGGCCGCCTGGAAGGCGATGGCGCAGACGGTGTCGGGATGCTGCCAGGCTACATCGATAACTTGCTGCACCTGGTCGGTATTGAGGCCATCGTAGAGCGAAACGGCCAGCGTTGAGGGCAGCTTCACGCGCTCAAGGGCGGCAATGGCCTTCTCGCGTACATGCCAGAGATCCTCGCCGCGCAGCTTGATGATATCTGCGGGGCGCGTGCTGTCGAACTGCAAATAGACCGAAGTGAAGCCCCAGGCCACCAGCTTCTCGGCGAAATCGGGTTCGCGCGCCAGGCGAATGCCGTTGCTGACCATCTCCAACTGGCCGAACCCCTTGCGCTTGACCAGGGCCGCGATGATGTCCAGGTCCTTACGCACCGATGGCTCGCCCCCGGAGATCTGCAGTGAGATGCCTTTGCCTTCGACAGCGATGAGCTGGTCGAGGCGCGTCTCGATCTCCTCCAGCGAGTAATCCCGCTCCGAGGGACTGGAGTAAGCGTAACACATGGGGCAGGTGAGGTTACAGCGCTCGGTCACTTCCAGGATCGCCAGGCTCGCTGGCTTGCGCAGTGGAAAGGGCGAGAGTCCCTGTGAGAGATCGGTTGTGCCGCCATCACCGTAGCGTTCAATCATCAGCTTTTCTACTTCAAAGGATGTGCGATAGTAGGCCGCGTGATAGCCTAGATCGGTATCTACGCTGCCATGTGCGGGGCAGGTGCGCGTAAAAAATACCTGGTCGCCCTCGCGTACCTCGTAGGCTGCCGGCACAATCTCAGCACAGATTGAGCAAATACTCCGCGTCTGCTTCAGGATGTCAGCCAAATTCCTATTCCTTCCCTCTGTTCGCGCGATTGTGTGAGCGAGGCCAGGCCTTATGTATTGCATCCATAGTCGGCGTGGTCTTGCTCTTGATATTGCTAGTATGCGCGGTTAAAAAAGGCCCACTTATATCATAACCATCTTTGCCAACAAAAAGAAGATCTATAACCCACGTAGGGGGCGATGGCTTTTGCAAGGGGAAATTTATTTGCAGAACCAGGGAAAAGGTGTTAGCGTGAGATGCAGTAGACGTAGGGGCGCCGTTTACAAGCCCGCGTGGTAAGCAGAGATGCGACATGTGATGCTACGCGGGCTTGTAAACGGCGCCCCTACGTCTACTGCACGGCCAATAGAACATTCTATATGGCATGTCTCAAAAATGTCTTAGCGGGCCTGGCTGTACAGGTGCAGCACCAGGTGCGCGATATCCTGGTGGATCTTTTCGTCTGCATGTGAGATGCAGGAGACATCCCCGCTTGTCTTCCCCTGGTACGTGATCGTTGTGCTGGACCCGAAGGACATGGATTTCAGACAGCCGTGGTTGGGTATCTTATCTACGTTACCTACCTCGTTTAGCCACTGTTCCAACTGCCCGGTATCAAAAGTATGCGCTGGAAACGTTTTATCTGTCACATGTTTGAGGGTTTGCCCCCGAACCTCTTTCTCGTAGGTGATGGACCCGCTCCCATCGCGATCGATTGTTAAGGTAGAGCCTGGCATGTTCGTAGACCCGGAGTTTGTGATTACGATGTAGGGCGCTTTTCCCGCCGCTGCTGAACTTTCCATAGTAATACCAACCGTTAAAACTAAGAGAACGACGATCGCTAAACCGAGCAAGAAAAATGGATATCTTGGGAATGATGGCCTGTTTGCAGCAGGCGTATCATCGTGTTTTCGCATATGTACCTCTCTTGATCACGAACTCTATGGTATGGACGAATACACTTCCCCAAAAGTTCCATCTTTTACATAGGAAGTATGAGTCATCCCGAATTTTTGGGAAACCTTTCTAGCATCTGAAAGATGCCAAAACCTGAAGAGTTTCTAAATTTGGAGGGAAGACGCTTCCAAGAACGGGATGGTAATCATCCCAAAGGCGACTGATTGCCCATCGTAATCGATAAAGCGGTACGGGAATATCTCGGCACCGCTTTCCGGTTCGATGGCACTTGAGGCGCAATACTGAATGAACCATATCTTTGTAGAGTGGTTCGAGAAGATGAATGAGAAAGGCATAGACGAGCGTCACGATGGAAAGAAGTTTGAGACGATTTTCAAAGGCCCACAGGCGTGGACTTTCCATCGCCAACTCGCATTTTCCATAGCGAAAACTCGTTTCAATTTGCCATCGTCTCTTGTAGATAAATACGATCTCCCATGCCTGCGCTTCTGTTTTTACTGGCTCGTTCGTCAGAAGATACCAGATCTTGTGTCTCACTCGTACTTTGACACAATACAATGGAAAGGCATAATTTGCGTGCCAGACCACTGTCCACCAAATATCACAGGGCATTTTTTGACCAGTATGGACATCAAAAATCTCTTTATGCGCTCGATACTTCTTCCCACGGCCAATTTCCCAGAGTTTCTTTTCATGCCCGTTGCTATCAAAAAATTTGTGCTTCTTTATCCATCTGATCACAAATTTTACGTGAAGCGTCTGAAGAAAGTGTATCCACGGCCCTGATGCATATCCACGATCAAAAACATGAACAAGAAGATCCCCCCATTTCCTCACACAGGTTCGTATCATCTTTTCCTCTTGTTCGCGCGTTTTTGTGGCATAATCTCCTCGTGTCGTCCACCAGCTCATGAGGCCTATCTTGGGAATTCCTTCTAGCCCTGCAATGAATGCCCCTGTCCAATGCATTCCTGTCACCATCACTGGCCTTGCCGCTGGCATATTAAAAACATGCCCTCTCCTTGAACGATTCAGTCTTTTGGCTTTGCTCGATACCACCGGACAGAGTCCTTCTGCAGTACTACTTTCCGGCTTTTCTATCACACTCCCATCCCAGAGACACAGAACCCGTTTCTCTTGCTCCTTGAGCCTTATTACCTCTTTATCCGCTTCTTCTAATAAATAGCGATCAATATGCAAAACACCCCACTTGAGCGACCGAATGAGATTACCTACCCTTTTTGTCCCCGCT
>JALYTT010000627.1 GCA_030854145.1 Chloroflexota bacterium
GTTCTCAAACTCGTATGGGCCTTGCCAGTCTCTTTGGCACATGGATGGCCCAATCCCTCAACCCTTTCCACCAATGCTTGGCTCTTCTCTCCGCAAAATCTTCCTTGGGTCAAGTCTGAACAGTTTCCGTAGGAGCAATGGCTTGCATCTGCTGACATTGTCTGGTACATTCTGAAGCAAACAGTAACATGCTGCGTGGAGAGATACTGAGTCAGACACTCTATCCCCTTGAAGGGGATGGGCTTGCAGTTGGGTTGAGTTCTGACCATCTGCTGCAAGCCACCCGAAGGTCTGACTAGTCTCAGCCAGGGCCGCAAGGCTATCGGGCTCCGTTACCGAAGAAAATATAGGTACCTTCAAGTGCCTGCTCTAGCTTGAAGCTCTACGAGCGATGGTTAAACAGATCTGCGGGGTAGGATCAGTGCTATCGATTTTAGACAACCTTCGGATAACCTTGACGAAGAGCACCTCACGTTCGTGTGGGAGCGGGTCTCATCTTGTTTGAGACCACCTGAGGACCAGACCACATTTCTGGTTCTCCCCCGTAAAGGGGAGGGGTATTGAACTGGAACGGGCTCCTGCGGGAGCCGTTGTTTCCTCCCATCGCCTGAAGGCGTATGGGTCTCCACAACGGAGGTTGTATGAACCCGGAATACGATTTTGAGAAGCGCTGGCGGCTGGCGCGTGAAATCATAGAGACCATCGTGCTGACGGTGCTCATGTTTTTTGTGATCCGCTTCGCCATCCAGAATTTTTACGTGGATGGTATGAGCATGGAGCCGAATCTGCATGACAAAGAGCTGATCCTGGTAGATAAATGGTCCTATCTTTTCCATCCTCCGGCGCGCGGCGATGTCGTGGTTTTTATCGCTCCTCCCAATCATGCTCAGGATTACGTCAAGCGCGTCATCGGCCTGCCCGGCGATGTCATCAGCATTCAGGGGACGACCGTGGTAGTGGATGGCGTGACCTTGAAGGAGACCTATGTTGAACCTGCCCGCCAGGGGAACCCCTATGCCTCGTTTTCGAACCGCGTGGTGCCCCCTGGAGACTACTTCGTGCTGGGTGATAATCGCGGCGGCAGCTCTGATTCGCGTGAGTGGGGCTTTGTGCCACGCGCAAATATTATCGGGCGCGCGGCCATTGTGTACTGGCCACTCAGGCAGGATAACAATGGCTTCTTGCCGGATGAGTCCTCTATCTTCGCCGGCGTTCACCAGAGCGGTGTGGCGGCGCCCGCCTCTCAAAGCGGCGGCGATACCCTCGCGATGAACGGCATCCTCCTCGTTCTTGTGCCCGTCATGCTCATCGTGGTTGCCCGGCGTCGCACGCTATAACCGATGTTTTGCAGATGGACCATACTGTCATGGTCCATCTGCAAAAAGGCATACCCGCCTGTTCAGGCCGCTACAGGCCGCCGCAGAGAACTTGTGGCCGCGCCTATCACCAGATCCACCTCATGATCCTTCAGCAACACCGACGTAATGGAGTGCCTTAAGCGCTGCTGAGCGGTCGCCAGGTTCTTGTTGACGATCTGTGTCAGATCATCATTTGACATAATCCAGGAGAGGAGACCGCTGATCTGCATATTGGTCATCACAAGCTGCCCATTGTTCGACTGGGGGACGCCAGTGATGGTGCAGGCCGACCCATACAGGGTAAAGGTCAACGTCATCACGCTCGCCGTTATCGTCATCTGCGTGTTCTGAATAGGACTTGATGGTGCGTGGGTGAGCGTGAGCAGGTTGTTCAGTAAGGTATCAGAGATGCTTACCGGTCCCTGAGGTAACTGCGCGGTCCTGGCCGGATCGATCTGCTGGACGGCGGATGCTAATGACTGGTCAAGCTGCGTTTTCGCTATATTGTTGAGGTAGGGACGTAGGGCAAAGACCCAGCCCAGCACTCCCAGCACCAGCAGTATCACCACAAACACCAGGCACCCACGAGCGAAGCCACCGCCACCGCGCCGCTCCCGCCTGCGTGGCTGCTCCGGTGGCTTCTCTGTCGCGAACAGGGTTCTGGCCTCTAACAACGGCCTGGCGATAGGTGCCCCAGGCGTGCCGCAATGGCGGCAAGAGCGCGCATCAGGTTCTATGGTCGCATTACAATGGGAACATTTCATTGACGATACCTCTCCAATCAGACGGGGTATGCATATTTTCTTTTAAGCGTGCCACTTAAAAGTACCCGTACCTGTATATAGCACGTTTGGCACAGCGGTGTATAGGACAATGGCCCTCTTGTTCCCTTCTGAGGAAAGATCGCCCCGCTGTCACGAGCCTTCCATGAAGCCGCGCCGCAAAATGGCATCCATGGACGCGATGATGCGCTGGCGCATGCTGGCATCGGCGCTGATGGATTGGTAGACCTGCTCGATGAGCACCTGCTCTTGCTCCGGAGGCAGTGTATAGCCGTATTGCTGGTGGATGGCTGCCGAGGCAGCGCGGCGCACCTTCTCGTTATCATCCATCTCCGGCAATGCCTGGCGTACAAGGCTGCGTTTATCGGTGGTATCCGGCGGTGATGCGCCCGTCAGCGGCCTGAGGCCATCAGCGAAAAACGTGATATCCGAGCCGACCAGGTGCGCGGAGTTAGGGGTTGCGCGTTCAATATGCACGAGCGCCGCCTGCGTCGCCTCGTCCAGCTTGCTGATCGTTCCTTCCAGGTAGATAACCTCCGGCGCGCCCCAGTAAACGCGCTCTCCAACATGCAGAATCATGAACTGCTCCCATTCATTGCTCTGTCTTGCCTTCGATTGCTCTCTACCAGAGTATACGCGGGGAGTGGGGGAAGTTCCAAACGCAAAGGCAACACTTCGTGAACGATAGGTGGGCAGGGCGCAGGCAAGCGGCGCCCCTACACGAAACAAGGTCCTCCTGCCTGACATAGGCCTCCAGCGGCATCTCCCATTTCGTGTAGGGGCGCCGCTTGCCTGCGCCCTGTTCCAACACGACATCTCTCCCTCTATTTAGTATCAACAGAGTCGCTTGCCTGCACCCTGCAATACTTGGTAGAATAGGACGAGATAATCACCGAGATGAGAGGCGCTAGTCTGTATGTATACACCTGTTCTGGCAACACTGGGTTATGTCTTATCGGCGGATAAGCAGCAGGTCCTGATGATCCATCGCAACAAGCGACCAGATGACCTGCATTATGGGAAATACAACGGCCTGGGCGGGCGCCTGGAGCCGAATGAAGATATCATAGCCGGCATGCGACGCGAGATTCGCGAGGAGTCCGGGCTGGTAGCGGAACGTATCCTGCTGCGCGGCACGATCTCCTGGCCCGGCTTTGGCAAACACGGCCAGGACTGGTTCGGCTTTATCTTTCGCATCGAAAGCTGGCATGGTGAGGTCGGCCCCGGCAATCACGAAGGCACCCTCGAATGGGTCTCCCTGGCGGCGCTTGCCACACTCCCGATGTGGCCCAGCGACCACAACTTCCTGCCGATGGTCTTCGACGATGATCCCCGCCTCTTCCATGGCAGCATGCCCTATGGCAATGGCGAGATGCTGAGCTGGAGCTACGAACGCGCATAAGCAGGCATACCGCGAACCCGTAGGACGTGGCTTGCCTCATAAGCGTGAACGTAAACTGAAAAGAGCGCTTGCCGGGTGAATCCGTAGGGCGTGGCTTGCCTCGCCAGTCAGCTCGCAGGCCCGTCCACGGGTGACTGGCGAGGCA
>JALYTT010000154.1 GCA_030854145.1 Chloroflexota bacterium
GCACAGAGCCGCGCTCAGGGAGATCCTGGAAAGCGGTGAGCACCCCGGCAAGAATGGTGCGATAGACGCCACGAAAGGACAGACACCATGAGTCATAATACCATTGCTGGCAAGATAGCCGTCCAGTTAGATGTCACGCCTCTGGACGCGCTGGTTGATGAGCCGGTCACCATCCGCGTCACCGGCCTGATACCCGGTCAAAGGGTGACGCTCCGGGCTCTTGCGCGGGATAGCTATGATAAGCGCTGGGCCTCCAGGGCAGCATTTGTGGCAGAGAGCAGTGGTGAGATTGACCTCGCCACGCAGCCGCCGCTAGCGGGCAGCTATCACAAGGTTGATCCGATGGGCCTGTTCTGGTCCATGCAGCCAGTTGACCAAAAACCTCCTCTGCCCTTCATGACCCAGGGGCTGACGGCCGTCGAAATAGACCTGATAGTAGAAATTGAGGGCACAGCCGTTGCCGTGACGCGTCTGAAACGCCGCTTCTCCAGCGCGGATGTGGTGAGCGTGCCTGTGCGCGAGCAGGGACTGGTCAGGGTCTTCTCTCATCCGGCGCGTCCCGGCCCCTCTCCGGCTGTGATCATTTTGAGTGGCTCTGACGGCCAGATACGCGAGAATCAGGCCAGGCTACTGGCTTCGCATGGCTTTGCGGCGCTTACGTTGGCCTACTTTGGCGCTGAGGGTCTGCCGAAAAACCTTGTGCATATCCCTTTGGAATACTTTGAGACGGCTATTCACTGGCTTCAGACACAGAGCGCGGTCGATGGCGACAAAATCGGTGTGATCGGCCTATCCAGGGGGGGTGAACTGGTGTTGTTGCTCGGCGCGACCTTCCCCGCCATCAAAGCCGTCGTTGCCTGTTCTCCCAGTGGCCTGGTGCAGGCTGGCCTTGATGGCAACAGCAACGCCCGCTCGGCCTGGACGCATCATGGCAAGCCGTTACAACAGGCCGTCATCCGCTTAACGCCGCTACTGGCTCTGAAACTTATATGGCAGATCTTCAGAGCGCGCGCGTTTCCTTTGCGCACCATGTTTCTCACAACACTGAAGGACCGTGAGCACCTGGCAGAGGCGACCATTCCGGTCGAAAACATCCAGGGACCAATCCTGTTGATCTCCGGAGATGACGACCAGATGTGGCCTTCAACCCCATTCTCCGCACTGGTGATGCAACGGCTCGCGGAGCACCATCATCCTTACCCTGACCAGCACCTCCATTATCAGGGCGCGGGACATTTCGTGAGCTTCCCATATGGCTACCCCTTTCTCCCGCCGTTCGTGAAGCGCGCCCAGAGATTTGCTGTTGGTGGAACAGTCGAGGATACGGCGGCCTCGGTAGCGGATTCCTGGCCGCGGATACTGGCTTTTTTTAAACAGCATCTTGGCCAGGACATGACTTGACGCGCCTTCCTACAGGCAGTTACAATAGGAAGGCAGATCTGTCTGCCACTCATTTAGAGAAGGGGGTCCTGATGAATCCAACCGTGGCGCAATATCTCGGGTTTGTTGTGGGGGCTCTCATTCTGGCCTGGGGTGTGATAGAGATAGGCCGGAGAGTTGTCCGCTCACGCCCTCAGAGGAGTGATATGCGGCTCATAAACAGGTGGGTGAAGCTGGATATGACCCACGCGGATATGGATAGCATGCAGGAAGCGCCCCTGATTGTAGATCAGGACCCGGATGATCAGGAAGACCTCCCTGAGCAGAATCATCACCGGCGTGCTCAGCAGAACGGCCACTTTTCTGGAAGCAAGAAATCGCTTTAGTGGATTGACTCCCTATTCCTGATCTTTCGGCTCTTCAAGGATGCGTGAGATCTCCGCCAGCACATCGGTAGCATCCAGTTCCGGCGCGACTTCGGACCCATCGGGCGGTGGCTCAAAAGAGAGATCGCCGGGCTGGGTTTCGCCCTCGTTCTCTTCCATAAATTCGCGCTCGCAGGCTTCGAGCGCTTCCAGGGCAGAGAGATGCCCATACACGATACGCGGGATCAGGCTGTGATAGATCGCGACCGTCTGCGTCAGCGCTCCAAACACAAACTGGAATTGCGCCAGTGACAGGCCCTCGTCGCCAATGGGCACGGTCTCTTCCAGGCGGATCTCGCCATCGTCCAGGTCCAGGCCGAATTTGCCGATGGTGATGCGATAGTTGATCGCCATCAGTGCTTCCAGGCATTCAAATCGCTTCTTGGCAGTTAGCGCATTGATGTGTGGCGCCACAAACAGTAACTTACGCACATCCCCTCCCTGCTGGATACCCACAATCATGCGCCATTGTCCCTGGCTACCATGAAAGGCCAGTTCAATGATCTGCTGCTCTTCATCGACATTGGCGATCCGCAGACCCATTGAGGTCAGGTATTCTACAAGTTCAGGGATACCGAAGCTGCCGGCCATGCACTGCTCCTTCTCGTCTGTACTACAACTGGTGGACGCGGAGAAAGAAGAGGCGGACATACGCCCCGCGCTGCACCTCCTGTTCCAAGTATACCATATGAGGCCCTCGCAATTCGGAAGAACCAACATATCCTTCATAATGCATTATTCGATCGAGAAAGAGATTTCTCAAATCACCCTATTTCCCAACATGACAGAGGGTGTCGTCTTTCCCATGTTATACTCCCCGATATGTGCTTTGTTGACCTCAGAAGTAAAAGGGATGTCTCTCACGATGAAATATGGTTTTATTCTGCTGGGCAAACCCTCCGCGATTGTTGAGTTGGCCCAGGAAGCGGAGGCCGCTGGTTGGGATGGCGTCTTCCTCCCTGACGACTGGATGTCCGCCTGGATTACGCTGACGGCGGTGGCTATGCGCACACAACATATCTCCCTGGGTACCATGCTCACACCGCTCCCGGAACAGTTCCCCTGGTATGTGGCCGCGCAAACCGCTACCCTGGACCAGCTTTCGGGGGGGCGTGTAATCCTTACCGCTGGCCTCGGCGTGCTGGAACTGGATAAGTTCGGTATGCAGGATAACCAGGTGCGCGCACAGCGACTTGACGAAGGCCTGGAGATCCTCGCTGACTGGTGGAGCGGCGCCGCCATGCGTGCGTTTACCTACACAGGGCGTCATTACCACTTACACGAGATGCGCGCGGATGTTGACTGGCGCACGCATGCGCCACTGCAAAAACCGCGTATCCCCATCTGGGTCGTTGGCGGCTCAAAGCAGAGCCAGATTCGCCGCGCGGCCCGCTGGGATGGCGCCGTAATTGGTGGTAGTCCCGCAGAACTACGCGCGCGCAAGGCCGCCATTGAGGCCTTGCGCCCCGCTTCCATGCCTCTTGAAGTCATCACCGAAGGCGAGACGCCTCCCGGCGACCCCACGCGCGCCGCCGCCATCGTTCGTCCCTATGCCGAGGCCGGCGCGACCTGGTGGCTGGAGAGCATGTGGGACTTACCTGGCGTCACCCGCGACTACGATATGCGCACCCGCGTCCGCTCAGGCCCGCCGCGTATCCTGTAGGGTGTGGCTTGCCTCACCTGTTCCAACACAACACATTTGCCGAAGAGGGCCTCGTGTCTACAGAATCGCCGTCAGTTTGTGCTTGTCGGCTAGAGCGGGAAGTGCGCGCCTGCCTTGCTGTAAGCCTCCTGTTCCTTGCGGAAGCCGTCGGCGTCGGTGCCGCGCGCCGCCGCCAGGAAGTCCGCCAGCAACTGTAATGGCAGCACCGTCAGCAGGGGCGTCAGTTCTTCGAGCAGCTCGACGCCATCACAGACGCCGAAGCGTTGCCAGCCCTCGCGGCTCAATAACTGGTTCGTCTGCGCAGCGGGCGCCTCACCGATTAGCCAGACACGCGTCCCGATCTCGCCGAGCGCCAACAGCAGCCCGGCCACGCGCTCCTGGGCCGGCCCTTTGACGCTGATGGGGATGAGCAGATCCGGCTTTTCAAAGGCCACCTGGGGGCCGTGGATGGCCTGCTCCAGCTCAAAGCCCTCGGCCGTTACGTAGGCCGCCTCTTTGGCCTTCAGCGCCCCTTCAGGGGCGGTTACGGCGTTAGGACCGGCCCCCATGAAGTAGATGCGCCGCTGGTGCGCCACGGCCTCCTGAGCGATGTCGCGTACATCGTCTTCGCGCGCCAGGATGTTCTCCATGAGCGTGGGTAGTTGGGCCAGATCTTGCTCCAGGCGCTGAGCTACCTGCGCGTGGCCGTTCAACGCCGCCAGGCGCGCCGCGACCTGGGCCAGGCGTGTCAGCGCGGCGACATAGCTGATCGAGTGGGCCGAGGATGGGTCCTGCTCCACGGTTTGAAGCAGCATATCTACCCCCTGCATCTTCGAGTTCTTCCCTGTGATGCCGATGGTTGCCACACCAGCTTCCACCGCGCGCTGCACTGCCCGGTTGCCATAGTGCTTGCTTCCCCGGTGGCTGATGACGATCACACCATCGTCCGAACGCAGGGGACGTGGGTAGTTGACAAATTCGAAAGAACGCAGCGCCCACGCGTCTGCCCCCGCCAGCCGCAGTAGATATTCGCCAACACTTGCCGCGTGGAAACTCGTGCCAATCCCCGCCAGCAAGATGCGCCCCGTGCGCGCCAGCCGCTCCGCCGCCTGCGCCGGCCCATCCCAGTCGGCGAGCAGCGCTCGCACCGCCCCAGGTTGGGCATGAATCGAACGATATAAGCCTGTACTGTTGTCTGCCATCAAATAATTTCTCCTTTTTTGGTAGCATCTACCCAGAGAAGTGTAGCCTATAGAGGCGCAGAAACGCTAGAGCCATCTGGCCAGGAAATGCACGGGTTGGCTGATGAGAAAGCGCGTACACGCCAAATTCCAGGCGTAGGGGCGCCGTTTACAAGCCCGCGTCGGCCTGCCAGGCGGGCTTGTAAACGGCGCCCCTACGCCTGGAATTTATGCCCCGGATTTCCTATGCAGTTACAATCGCCAGGCTAACGCGTCTATCTGCATATAGCCTCTACTCGCCCTTACCATCAGAAAAGGTGATACAATATAATATGACAGATATAACTAAGAACGTTATTGCTGGTGAACAGGAGCATGATATGCATGGCTCATCTCTACAAGACCGTGTGCAGCATGGAGCTGAGAATGCGGTGCGCTGCATGGGAGTGACAGGGCAGGATCGTGTCTTTATTATCACCGATAAGGCACGCGAAGGGATCGCGCGCCGGGTAGCGGATGCGGCCCTGGCGAAGCACGCCACTGTGAGCCTTCATCTCCTCGAACAGTATGGCGAGCGGCCCCTGACCGCGCTTCCAGAGGCGCTACGTAACGACCTTGTTCAGGCGCACCCCACCGTTACCTACTACATCGCTACGGCTCAACCGGGGGAGATTGCCTTCCGTATTCCTCTCCTGCCCTTCCTGGTACAGGAACTTCATGTGCGCCACGGTCACATGATTGGCATCGATGAGGCGTTGATGGCCGATGGCATGTGTGCTGATTATGACGAGGTGTTTCGCATGACCAACCTTGTCTACGATCTTGTGAGTGATGCGCGGACCATCCACGTTACCTCGGCGAAAGGCAGCGCTGTGACAGCCACCTTTCACGAGGATTGGCAGTGGGTTCCCTGCCATGGTCGCTATCACGAGCAGGGCAAGTGGGGCAACCTGCCCGAAGGCGAGGTCTTCACAGCCCCGGCCACCGTTGATGGCGTCCTGGTGTGCGATGTGCTGGGCGACTACTTCTCAGCCAAATATGGTGTGCTCAAGCACCCGGTCACCATCACTGTGAAACAGGGCTATGTCACCGATGTCAGCAGCGAGGATGCGCCGGTCGCACAGGAACTGCGCGACTATCTATTCTCGGTTCCCAACGGTAATCGCGCGGGCGAGTTCGCTATCGGCACGCTGACCAGCCTGAAGTACCTGGTGGGCAATCTCTTGCAAGATGAGAAGATTCCTGGCCTGCATGTGGCCTTTGGCAATCCCTATCCGCAGTTTACCGGGGCCGACTGGGACGCGAAGATCCACGTGGATGTCATTCCAACGGTGTGTACAATTGAAGTAGATGGACGTGTCATCATGCGTGATGGCGTATTTTGCTTCTAGCTTACCGTGTATTCTGCATTCAAAACATTGACATTGCCCGTGTTTCTGGGTAGAATCGTAATGGAACATTGACACTGGTATCATCGCATAGCATCGTATCCTGGCTATCCTACCTGCATGCTCCCGACGCGGGATGTTTGAGAGGAGCCTGAGCGTGTCCACAACTAGAGGCCAACATCTCATTGGTAGGACGCTGGGTTCGTGCGTCCTCGAAAAACTGCTCGGCTATGGCGGCTCCAGCGCCGTGTTCCTGGCCCAGCAACACTCACCGGAACGCAAGGTCGCGGTGAAGGTCTTCCTGCCACGCACTACTATGGACAGTCAAACACGGCAGGATTTTTATCAACGCTTCCTGCGCGAAGCCAGGGCTGCCAGTGGACTGCATCACTCGCATATTCTCCCCATTCACTCCTATGGTGAGGAGGATGACCTGCTGTATATCATCATGCCGTATATGCAGGGTGGAACGCTGTACGAGTACGTTTCCGGTCGCGGCTGCCTCTCGTTGAATGAAGTAGGTACATACCTGGAGCAGATCGCGTCAGCGCTCGATTACGCCCATGAGCATGGCTGCGTGCATTGTGATGTCAAACCTGCCAACATTCTCCTGGATGGTGAAGGCCACGTCCTGCTTTCGGATTTTGGGATCGCGCGCCTGACCCAGGATGGCGCTCTGGCCCGGCAGGGCGAGACGGAGGCCGTGAAAAGGCCCGAATCCCTGATGGGCACCCCTGACTATATCTCGCCTGAGCAGGCGCTGGGACAGGACCTGGACCGGCGCTCAGATGTCTACTCGCTCGGCGTGACGCTCTTCTTTCTGCTGACGGGACGGCCCCCTTTTATCGCAGAGACCCCCATCGCGATGGCCTTGCTGCATGTCCATGAGCCGCCGCCCTCGCTCCGCTCGCTGCATACCGATATGCCGCCGGAGGTTGACCATGTCATTCGCAAAGCCCTCGCTAAGTTCCCAGAGGAGCGCTTTCGCTCGGCCGGGCACCTCGGCGAGGCCTTCAAGCAGGCGCTCGCTGTAGCTAGCGAAGCGGAGCGCAACGCGTTGCGCCCGAAAGTATCGGTTGCCAGTCCTGGCAGGAGTAGTGCGCGCCTGTTCTCCCCGGTCAGGGTTGTACATGTCAAACCTGCCTGGTTGTATACACTTGGTCTGCCGCGCGTCCTGCTGATCGGCCTGCTTTTGTTGCTGGTGGCCGTGGGGGCCTCTGTTACGGCGGGCGCGATTACGCTGCGCATCGTTCATGGCTCTGCCTATGGCGCCCAGGCTACGGTTGTGCCTGACCTGAGTGGCGATGCCCTGGCGGTTGACGGGGAGAACGACTGGCCCAAAAGCAATACATTTTTCTTTGCGAATGGGCAGTATCATATCCAGAACAAGTCGGCGCAGGATATCGCTCTGGCGCTCTATGCCAATCACCTGTTCAGCAATTTTGCCCTGACTATCACGATGACCGAGGTTCGTGGCTCTCATAATGACGCCGATTACTACGGTGTTGTGCTACGCGCCAGCCCCGATCAGTCTCACTACTATGTCTTGGAGGTCGCGAGCGCCGAGGCCGGCCAGTACGAGTTTTTGCGCTATGATGGTCAGTGGAAGACGCTGGCCGCTGGTCCTGTACCGTCGCTGCTACCTGACGCCCAGGCCAATACTGTCTCGGTGCGGGCGAGTGGCGCGCTCTTCAATTTCTTCATCAATGGCCAACATGTCGGAACACCTGTGACCGACTCCTCAAGGGCCGCGTTGTCTTCCGGTGATATCGGTCTCTATGTCGAGGAACAGGGGACCGAGGTGGCCTTTTCTCATCTACGCATCAGTGCTTCTAAGTAGTGCGCGAGGGCGCTCGCCAGCGGACGCCCTTACACATCAGGCGCGAGTTCGTTCAGCGTTTCGTAGGTTCATCTTCCTGCTAATGCGGCCCTTACAACGTTGCTGATATGTATGATACACAAGGCAAGCAACCAGTGAGAGAGGAATACCAGATGCCTGCGCGTTTTACCCTCGGTGTCGAAGAAGAGTTTCAGTTGGTAAGCCGTCAGACAGGACAACTGTGTTCATGTGCTGATAAGATCATCGAAAAAGGGCGTAAGTACTTTGGAGAGAAGATCAAGCCGGAGATGACGCAATCGACGATAGAGATCGCCTCGGCTATCTGTCCGGACATTGCTGGAGTGCGCAAAGAGCTATACGCGCTGAGGCCTCAACTGGTGCAGCTCCTGGCGGAGGAAGGCCTGGTGCCTATCAGGGCAGGAACGCATCCCGTCGGACGCTGGCAGGATCAGCAGCGAACAGACGGGGCGCGCTTCATCGCCCTGGAGGAGGAAGAGCAGGATGTGGGACGTTCGCTCGTCATCTTTGGCCTGCACATCCACGTGGGTGTGGAGAACAAAGAACTGGCGGTAACGCTCATGAACCAGGCGCGCATGTGGCTGCCGCACCTGCTGGCCCTCTCCTCAAACTCGCCTTTCTGGATTGGGCGCTGCACCGGCGTCAAGTCGTATCGCTCCGTCGTCTGGAAGCGCTGTCACCGCAGCGGGCTGCCTGAAATCTTCCCAAACTGGGAAGATTTCAACCGCTATGTGCAGACGCTGATCGAAATGGGCTGCATCGATAATGGCAGGAGGCTCTGGTGGGATGTACGCCCGCACCCATTTTTCAATACGCTTGAGTTTCGCATCTGTGACATGCCGGCCACCATCGAGGACAGCATCGCGCTGACCGCGCTCTGCCAGGCGCTGATCGCCAAGCTGATGTGGCTCCATCAACGCGGTATCAGGGCGCATGCCCTGCCGCGTTCCTATATCGACGAGAACAAGTGGCGCGCCATGCGCTACGGCCTGGATGCCAGGGTGGTCGATTTCGTCAATCACCGCATGCTTAGTATGCGCGATTCCATCCACGAACTGCTGGACTTTGTACAAGACACAGTTGATGATCTTGGGAGCCACAAAGAGATGACCTACCTGCGCGCCCTCCTCGACGACCCGCGCGGCACCGGGGCTGATCGCCAGGTAGCGGTCTATCGCCAGACCGGCGATGTACAGAAGGTCATCGAGTTCTTGATGGAGCAGTCGCTCCAGGGGATCGTGCCTGGGGCCGCGTAGGTTGGTAGATTTCGTAGCCATCGAAGCTCACGTGCTGGTACAGTATGCCCGGCCGGCCCTCTCGTTGCGCGAAGGCCATGGCCTCAGGCGAACCTGTCAGCAACACGTAAGCCGCGCGTGGATCGCCCTGCACAATGGTTCGATAGGGTAGGTAGCGCTCCATGCCTGGCCGCAGATTGCCATCGATGGCGTCGCAAATGATCTGTTCATTGCTCTCGAAGATGAGGCGATTACAGGTCCAGTAGTCGGAGTAGATATGCGTAGCGCCCACCAGCAGGAGATTATGAATCAACGCTTCCTGCTGGCGCTCCTCGGCCTGGGTAGTGGGTAAGGTATGAAAAATGCTCACCGTACCGGCGAGGTAGGCCAGCGCTACAAAAAGGAGGGTAGCCGCCTGGAAGCTGGTAACTACCCTCATCATCCTCACAGGAAGCTTGCCTGGACCGGGCCAGAGCGGTGAGATGCACGCGGGCATGGCTACCAGTAGACCAGTGAGGTAGCGCGCATCGGTCACGGGCCAGTGCGCCGCCGCTGGGCTGAGTATATACAGGAAGAGCGTCAGCCCCACGCTTCCCAGTAGCGCGAGCCGGGCGCACTGGCGGATCACAGTGTGCCGCTCTTCGTGTGACCACTGCCGCTTTGGAGTACCTCGCCATACCTTCCACAGTGTCATGCCAGTCAGACCCACCGCTAGCAGCCAGAGCACAATCACGCCCATACCCCAGCCCGTGTAGTAGAGGGTGCAGAGCAATGGATGAGCGCTGAGAAATGTGATTGGGGGCGAGGCCGTGAAATGGCAACTGGGACTGATGCCCGTAATCGTCGGTAAACTTATCTGCACAGCGTTCATGATCTGCTGGCCCAATGAGAAGGGCAGCCCGCTACCTCCATGAATCTGAAAGAGGACAGATAACGAGTCCTGCCCCGGCGCTGCTGTGATATTATAAGTAATCAAGGGAAATGCGCCCAGCAAGAGACCCGGCAGGAGGCAACGGGGCGCGCGTGTGCGCCATTCACGCCAGCAGAACAGCAGCAGGAGCAGTCCCGATGCTAGCACAAACGGCCCGACCAGCAGGTCGCTCCACAGACCCACTCCCGCCGTCAGACCCCACCCGCCATAGAGCAGCGCGCGCCGCCATCTCTGTCGGCTCTCTAGCAGAGGCTGGTCGGCCGTGAGGGCCAGCCGCGAGGCGAGCAACAGTAGCAGTGTTCCGCACACCAGAGTTTCTGCCACGCCGCCATCAGCTTTCAGCTCGCGAATGAGCATGTCGGTTGACCCCAGGCTCAGTAAGATCAGCGAGGCCAGCGCCAGCTTCTTGGTATAGAGCAGGCAGGTCAAACGGTACAGGCTCACGAGAAAGAGCACAAAGAGGGCCAGCAATGCCAGCCGCAGCGTAAAGAGAGATGGCCCGAATAGCCGGAACAGGGCCGCGCCAAAAAACGGCTCCAGCGAGCCCATATAGTTCTGGCCGTACATAAAGATAGGATGTTCCCCGCGATAGGCAATGTGCAGCGCCATTAGCCCCATAGTACTCTCATCGCTATCGTTCACCGGCCAGCTCTGCCCCAACAAAATGAGGCGCAGCACAACTCCTAGCCCAATGATCGCCAGGGCCCCTACACTATCTATCCGGCTGCTCACCCGCTTCAAATTGACATGACGATGTAGCATACTCACACACCCACTTCCACCCAACATCCAACGCTACATTATTCAGGAAGTATCTATTCTCAAGGCACCATCGTTGCTGTCAGCATAGCATAAAGCGCTGTGCTACACAATTTACCTCCATTGATGTGTCGTGCGTAGGGATGCACGAGAGGTAGGGGCGCGGTTTACAAGCCCGCTTGTTCGCCGGCGAGATCATGATGTCATCGGATAACAAGCGGGCTTGTAAACCGCGCCCCTACCTCTCCCTCTCGCGCCCCTACCTCTCCCTCTCGCGCCTCTTTCGTCTCCGTGTACGTCTACGAGTCAGCTTTTACCCCAGCGCTACCGCCCACGAAGGCTTCGTCGGGAAGAGCGTCTTGATTGCTACCTCCGACCGGTCCTCCACATAGACATCGGGGAAGGCGTGGCGCAGGTCGTCCAGGCTGCGATATCCGAAGAGCAGTTGCAGGAAGACCAGGGGTGGGAAGCCGCCGTCCTCGTTGGCGTCCCAGGCCGGGCGCCTCCAGTCCCCGGCGCTGACCAGGTGGCCCTCCTCGAAGACCATGCGCAGGCCGCCACGGTAGAAATCGAGCTTGATCTCGCCGCTGTAGCTGGCAACGGGCGAGCCTACCAGGCGACGCTCCAGAACTGGCGCGATACGCTCGATCAAGGCCGGCAGATGTGGCACGCGTACATACCAGGCGTAGCTCGGCTCGCGCTTGAAATGGAGCAGCGCATCAAGCACATCGTAGACAGGGTGTGTGCTGCCGAACATAAAGGCGAGCTGGCTCAAAGGCTCTGTTGCCAGCCTGGCGCGCATCTGCTGCCCCTGAGCTTGCAGGGCGCGCAACATCGGCGGCATCACCACTTGCAGGTTCACATGTGGCTCGACCCCCAGTTGCCACACGGGGATGGCCTTCTTCCAACGCAGGGTCGATGTGATGAGGTAGCCCACCGCTGTTCCTGCGGCATCAACAACCATTTGTATATGCCAGCTATCGCCCGTCTCGTCAGTGCGCCACGACTGCAACTGGTAGCGCCACCAGCGTTCCTCGATGGGCGTTGAGATCATGCTGCCGGCGCGCTGGCGATCATACAGCCTCCTCACCATTGGCAGGTCCTCTGGCGTGGCATCACGCAGCGTGTACGGCTCAGATTCTCCCTCCTTCGCCGGGGGAATGAGCGCCGTATGTACGATGCCGCGCCCATCCAGGTCCAGCGCGTACTCGTAGCCGAACTGGCGATAGAAGTAGGGGATACCTGTGATGGCCTGGACGCTATCGCCCTCCGCCTCGCTGCGTGCGTGGAGCAGATCGAAGCTGGCGCGTACCAGGCCACGATTGCGATAGTCGGGATCGGTGGCCACAAGTTCGGGGCGCCCCATGCTCAAAGGAATCCCCTCGTACTCCCAGGTCTGTCTCCACAGGCAGGTAGCGGCCACGATGCGCTGTTCCTGCCTGCGTGTATCCTCAACCAGCGCGAAACCGCTGGCATCCATCAGGGGATGTCTCCCCGCCAGCAACTCCTCAATCAGCTTTGTCAAAGGTGCGTTGGGAGGATCGGCAGGCTTATCGCGGAAGACCATCCCCTCCATAGCTGCGAGGTCTCTAGCATCGTTGGCCGTGGACCAGCGCAGGACCAGGCCGTCGCCCAGGCTGCGCGGCTGCATATAATCCGCCGTATGGGTAAGCATTGTGATGTATCCTCGTTTCTGTATTCCGGGTGGCAAAGACAGATCAATAGACAGGTAATCAAACAAAGAAAAGTGGCGTGAAGCAGTATGAGAAAAAAGGTCACAAAAATCGTGTTTAGGCTGCTTGCTGGTGGTCAGGAGATGCTATGCCGGGCGTTCACTCCTGTGCGTCAGTGCGGGAGTCCACTGACCCAACGCCCCTTGAAAATGGGCGCACCGGTGTCGTGGGCCATACCAGCTTGCGCCAGTGAGGAGATCATAACGAGTGTGGCAATCTCGACCAGGCCCGCGTATGGCAGGCCCGAAGAAGCGTCAGGGATGGAGTTGTGATAACACATAAGCCTGCCTGCCTTTCGTCGAGATTGTGTCGTGCCGGGCGCAGGCCAGCGGCGCCCCTACACGAAATCGGGTATGGATGATCTGGACACGCGGATGCAGTACACAGGTGAGCAGGGCGCAGGCCAGCGGCGCCCCTACACGAAATTGGGTATGGATGATCTGGACACGCGGATGCTATATACATCCGCGCTGCTACCACTATACCTGAGGTTTGCGAGGTGTGTCAAGGGCAGAGGAGAGTCTCGCCCCAATTCGCGTAGGGACCCGGCTTGCCGCGTCTGTGTGGCTGGCTCATCCGAGGACCTATTGTG
>JALYTT010000155.1 GCA_030854145.1 Chloroflexota bacterium
ATGACGCCGATAGGACTGGCAACAACCACATCTCGACTCAGTAAAGACGAGCTAGATGCAGAGAGACGTGAGCGACCATAGCCACAGCGAGCACATCCTCCATCTACTGGGTCTCCTTCAAAACTACAGCGAGGACAGCGCATGTATCTTCCTTCCAGTTCCGCATAGAACTCTGGCTATCTATGCTGCTCTCTCGTGAAATAATCTTGTGTACAGAGTGCCTGACTCTACACGTTCTGTCAAAACGCATAGGAAAGATGGGGTATGTATCGGCTCTGGTAACTCTATGCGCATATCAGGCGCACGTTCACGTAGCTGTGAAAAAAATATCTGGATTGAACAACTTGTATTATATCTCATCAAGGGCCTCCACGCTATAGTGCCGGGCTGCTTCGGACGATGTAAAAGCTGTAGAGGCATAGATGTTCTTTTTATCGTTCACTTATGTTACACTGAGTTTGCATTCTACAGAGAAAATTCTTTCAGATGTGTATCGTGAGGGAAGAGAGGACGTTTTGTGCAATGGCTGAATTGATCAGTGGGGCTACATCATTCGCGACCGAGGGTGAGCGCAGGGCGGCGGAAATCTTACAGCAGTTGCCAGCAAGCTGGTTGGTAATTTGTAATAAAACACTGCCGTATAGCCATGGACGCTCTGCTGAGATGGATTTCATCGTGGTGGGGAAGCGCTGGGTCTTTCTGCTGGATGAGAAGTCGTGGCGCGGGAAGATCGCAGGCAACGAAGAACAATGGGTGCGGGCCGACAATTCGTCAGAACGCAGCCCGCTGGCAAAAGTGGATTACCTGACAAAGGTATTGGCCGGAAGAATCGGTTGGAGCGTACCACCACTCAAGAACGGCCCGCATTTCGTGCGCGGCGGCGTCCTGCTCTCAACGGCCACCGAACTCCCCATCATCTATGACCAGCGCGCCAAAGAGGGCCTTTTTTTGCTGGAAGATGTGTGCCAGCGGCTAGAATATCTCGACAGCAAGGACGGCAATGAGGATGTCGGCAGACTTCGTGAGCATATCAAAAAATCGCTGGTGGATCTCTCTAACCGGCTCGCGGTTCCGCAACGCATCAATGACGTGTTGACCATCGAAGAGGCCACAACCATTCGCCCCGGCGTGCGCCTCTTCTGGGCCACAATGGACAGCGGCGACACACGGCAATTGATGGTCTATGACCTGACTGTGGACCCCATCTCCCCTGACCAGCTACGCGATTTCTACCAGCGCGAATTCCGGGTGCTTAATGAACTCTCTGCCACCGGCCTTGTCGCCCAGGTCGAAACGCCTTTCGTCTGGTCCGATAATTTCTTTATTGTGCCTATTGTGCCCCTCAAGGGCCAGCCCCTCAGCGTGCATCAAGCCGCGGAGACCGCCGACGAGCTGGCCCAGGAGCTTTTGCTGGCAGCGGCCTGTTTCAAAGGACTGCACACCATTCATAGCCGCAGCATTATCCACCGGGCCATTGGCCCCGATACCGTCTACGTGTTGCAAGGCGGATACAGTCCGAAGGTGGCCTTTACGAATTTTTTTGCCGCGCGTATGGGCGCACAATCCATCGCACCGCAATTAGCGAAACAGGGCCTGGTGGCTGAAGATCCGTATGCAGCCCTTGATCTCGCGATAGGCTACGAATTCGCCACGCAAGCCACCGATGTCTTTAGCCTCGCGCTGGTCTTCCTCGAACGCATCGCAGGCGTGCCGATCTCGACGATTCGCAGCAATGTCGAAAGTGATATCGCATTTCCCACTCTTCAACAGCGCTGGTCGTTCATTCCCATGGATATCGCCGACGAGCTGACCGCGCTCTTTCAGCACATTATCACGCCCCCACAACCACAGACGCTGCTGGCGACAGAGATCGCAGAGCACTTGAGCGAGCTGGCGCAGCGTTTGCGCTCAGAACAGACCGAAGAGCGCTACTTCCTGAATAAACGCTACAAAATGCAGCGTGTTCTGGGGCAGGGCGCGATGGCGCGCACGTATCTTGCTGGCTACACCGACTATGCGAGCGCTGACCTGGGCCTCTGTGTGCTCAAGCAGTTTCTCCGGCCCGAGGATGTCTATGAGCAGGCGATTGCTGAATATGGCGCGCTCAGGAATCTAAAAAGTAAATATTTTCCTACCATCATGGACATCTTTCTGCGCGATGATGATGTGCATATCAAGATGGAATATATCCCAGGACCAACCCTCCAGGAAGTACAGCAGGATTTCCCGTTTCCCCTGGACCGCTGGTGGGCCTTCGCACACGAATTGCTGAACGCTCTGGAGGAACTGGAGAGAAAAGGCCTCTTCCATCGCGATATCAAGCCGGCGAATATCATCTTACACGAGGATGACGACCATCCCGTGTTGATTGACTTTGGCTTCGCTGTGAAACAGCGCGATCAAACAGGGGTCGCTCCCAGAGGCACGCCGCTCTACCTCCCACCGGAGACGCTGGCCGATCCGAAGCAGGTGCCGCCAACGATTGACCGCTACGCCGCGGCTGTAGTCCTATTCCAGGTGCTCACAGGCTCCTTGCCATTCAAGCTAGAGCCGGGACAGCGCCTCAGCCCGCGTGTCCCAGCAGAGATTACGGATGCCAGAGTCCGGCGCGTCGCCAACGCGCTGGTGCGCGCGATCTCGCCTGATCCGGCCGAGCGCCCTGAGACGACAGCGCAGTTACGACAGATGCTCCAGAACGCCTTGCAGACCATCGAGGAGCCAGCGGCAACACCGCACCTCTCGCGGCAGATCAACCCCTGGGTGGAGCAGATTCGTGGCCTCTATCGCAATAGTGCTACCGGCAACGCCGACAACCGGGGGCTGGACTCAGCTTTTGTGCGTTCCACCTATGTAGAGACCGCGCTGGACCAGGAACTCCTGCCAGCAATTTTTACGCGGCGCCCCAAGGCGGTCTTCCTGACCGGCAATCCTGGCGACGGCAAGACGGCATTCCTGGAACAGGTGAAGCAAGAGTTGTCGCGTAAACACGCGCAGCAACAAGAGCGCTCTGACGCCAGCGGCTGGGAATGGGACGACGCGGGCCATATCTTCCGTAGTTGCTACGATGCCTCAGAAGCGCACAAAGGCCAGAGCGCGGACGCACAACTACTCCGTAAGTTGCAGGGCTTGCAGGGAGACCACGCGCCCGATGCCTCCCTCACCGTACTGGTGGCTATCAACGATGGACGACTGGTAGATTTCTTTGCCAGGCACTGGGAACAGTTCCCCTGGCTGACCGCCCAGGTGGAGCAGGCGCAAGAGGCG
Source organism: Chloroflexota bacterium (assembly GCA_030854145.1). Next base: position 3,265 of record JALYTT010000155.1, read on the forward strand.
CTGTCGCAGGCATCCTCACCGGTATGGGTAGTGGATCTTAAACGCCGCGCATTTGTGCATCTGCCAGATACTGAGCAACCCTCCATTTTCGCGGGCGTGCTGCACAGCCTGGTCGCGGCGGAGCATTGGACGGTATGTAACACCTGCGTGGCGCAAACCATGTGTCCCCTACTCCACAATGCGACAGCACTGCGCAAGAAACGCGTGCAGCAAAAGTTGGAGTACCTGCTGCTGCTCACCCACCTGCGCCGGCAGCGACATATGACTATGCGCGACCTGCGTTCCGCCCTGGCCTACCTGATTAGCGGCAACGCCGATTGCACCTATATTCATTCCACCCACAATGACGAGGAGGCCGGAGCCTCACTGGAAAACCTGAAATACTGGCACTCGTCTTTCGCGCCCTCTGAAAGCTCGGACGAATTGCTGCAAGACCTGACCGCGCTCGATCCGGCACGTTTCCCGCAGCCCCACCTTGATCGCTACCTGCACTTTCATCAAGCGATGGCTGATGCCGAAGCCCGGCGCGCGCTCTTCGCTGACAACAGCGATCTGCCGCTGCAACGCTTTCCAGGTGAGATCGCCTGGATGGCCGCCATGAAGCGCCGCCTGTATTTTGAAGCGAAAACGCTCAAGGCGCAGGAGGCTTCCTCCCACGGTGCGCCGAGAGTGCGTTCACTGGCGCTGCTGCCATACAAATATGCCAAAGACTTCATGAACCTGCTCGCCAACAGCTTCGACGAGGATGGCTTAGACGCTATGCGCAAATATATTGCGCTCGGCATCCTGCATTCTGAAGGCATTCTAGAGGACATTTCGCCAGAGCACCTGACGATCCGCGTCCACGCGTCGGAGGAACAGCAACTGCTCGTGCTCAAGCAATTTCCGCTGGCTGACTTCACGCTGCGCGCGGAACAGCTCTCGCAGCAGGATAGCGCTATCATCGAGCGTCTGCCAGAGGTCGTGATATTTGAGCACAAACGGGGCTATCCACGCCTGGAGATCACCCTTGATCTGTTCGAACTGCTCATGCGCACAGCTAACGGTCTCCTGCCCACGGCCGAGGAGTTCCAGCCGCTACTCGAAGACCTCACGCTGTTCAAAAATGCCTTGATCTTAGAGGAGACGCGTGACCTCGTGCTGATCGAGAACGGCTACCGTATGCATCGTATCACCCAGGAAGCTGGCAAAATCGTGCGCACCACTCTGTAGAAAGGGTCATCGACGTGAAGGTCAAACTGCCAAAAGAACTGAAGGGCATCAAATTCTCCAAAGTTCTGACTATCGATATGAACGATTTTGATATAGATACTTTTCTACCCTCTCTCTTCTACACCATCCTTGCGCAAGGACGCGGAAAAGCCAGGCGGACCAACGACCCTGAAGATATTCAAAAATATATCGATGCTCTGGCCCAGCACTCCGCTCTACAAGGCTTCTCCGACAAAGAAGGACGGAAAGTGCTGGAACGCCTGGTACGCACTACGTTAATTACCACGGGCGGCGTGGGCCGTTCTGGTCAGGGAGAGCAAATTACATCTATCATCCCGTATACGCTCCTGGCTCATAAGCCAGGATTCCCGGCAGGAGCCCCGCACCGTGGAGCCGATACCTTCATCTATTACGCGCTACTTGACTATCTGAACAAGGCCGATAAAAAACTGTTGGAAGATGTAACAACCATTTTTGGACGCGGCATTATTCTCGGCAGAATGCCTAATCTGGGCGGTAACTACGATGGAGTAACCGAGCTTGACACGATAACACGCCTCTCGATTGCGTTTCTCGATGGGTTTCAGGATACCCCTATGGGCCTGACCCGTGAGCCAGGCGGCACGGCGGCCTGCCCCAAGCTGGCAACTGAGTTGGCGGCAGACCTGCTCATCTATCTCTCTAAGTTCCATGAACGCATGCCTTCACAGGCCCTGACTTATAACCTGCTAGCCCTGATCAACTTCGAGCTATTCAACTACACGCTCAAGATGGTCTACGCCATCAACGCGCTGGTGCGCACGCCATCAACGCTACCGCCAGCCATGCGCGGCCAGTTGGAATCATCTCCGCCGCAACTCTACCTGGATTTCACACAGGATGCGCGCGGGCGCAGCTATGAGATGGCCAAAGAATGCGTACGCCGGGATATTGAAGCGTACCAGCAATTTCTGTCGGCAACTGTGCTGCTCAGATTGCTAGACTCGTATGTCGTTTCGCTGCGCCGCAGTGCGCAACGCAAAGTGAAGATCGATGCCATGCTGGCGGGCAAAGATTCTGGCCCGCAATACCTGCAAGGTCTGCTGCTCTTACGCCGCGACCCGGCACTCATGGGTTATCTAGAAGCCATGGCTCGCGTGGATGAGGAGCGTATCCGCGAAGCAAACGAGGTAACGGATGATACCACCGCCGAAATAGACGAAGTGGAGCTTAACTGGTTAGATGACATCGCCGGTACCGCCGACTCAGATATAGAACGGGTCGTCAATCTGCTGGTCGAGGGGCAGCGAGATAGCGCACTTGCACACTTTATGAAGTGGTACTGGAGCGTTGGCGGCATCAAGAAACCGCACGGTTTGCTTGCTGGAGCAGTGACGAATCGCTCATCGTGGCGCTATGCTCCCTCCAACGACTGGCTGGCCGTGCTTGTGCAGGTGGCGGCGGCGCGGCTCTCCGAGCATGGTATTCAGGCCATCAAGCTGCAAGAGTTCCTGCAATTTTTAGAGCAGCGCTACGGCATCCTGATTGATCGCCCTCCTGATATGTTCAAGGGGGCGGAGTATATCGCGGCGGCACACGACAATGTGCGCGCCCTGCAAAATCGCCTGCGCCAGATGGGCATCTTCCGTGATCTGTCCGACGACTTTACCATTCAATCGCTCCACCCGCCGTATGCAGGCCAGGAGACCACAGGGGTTAGTAGAGAGGAAGTATCCCACCATGAGCGATAAACAGACACAACTGCTTGCCGACGGGATCTTCGCGCGTGTAGAGGGAACGACGGCGGGACACTGTGTACGCGTAGACTTTCTCGAACGCGGAGATGCCCTCGACATTTGCCGCTACATGGCCATGCAACCGCCAGCACGGGTAGCCGATCTGCTGGTGCGCGTGCTGGTCAGTTCCCAGCAGGAAAAAGACATCTCGAACCTGTTCATCACCACCGACGAGGCCGTTGAGATACGCAATCGCAAACAAGTACGCCTCTGTCTCTTCGTGCCCTCGGACCTGGTGGATGCGGCCTATAGCTCGCTCGCCAACTCATTCGCGCTTATCGATGGTCAGACGCTTTTTGAAGCCGCCCTGAAAAAAGAGCTGAAGGTGGTCTCCCCTGAAGCCCAGGAGGTGTTGCGTTCTGTCGCACGCGGCCCGGTGAAAGCCAGCTACGAGCAGCGGCTGGACTTCGCAGTCACCGCGCAAACCATGGGAAAGAACACCAGGAAGCTGGGCCTTGAACTCTGGCGCGTCGGCTTGATTGCCGATGCCCGGCCCGATTTTACTTCCTATTTGAAGAGCAACGGCGCCTGTACTCTCTTGTTATCGCACCCCACTCGCCCCGGCGCGACTCCTCGTGAGCGCATTCAAAGCTTGAAGGTTGATAAAGCCACCGCGACGGCCCTGGGCCGATTTTTTCGCGGCCGCTCGATGAACGATGTGCGGTCCTGGTCGCGCGAACTCGACACAGCCGGCGCCCTGACATTTGACCGCTGGATCTTCCCGGACACCGACCGCAGCGATATCCGCTCGGTGACCGTGCAGCCGTTCATCAATACCCACGGCATTGTTGAACGCTTCTGCAAGCTTACCCAACCCGATAAAGCCAATGGCAGCCTGCAAGCGATCTGCGGCCCTAAGGGAACGATGGTCGTCAAGTGGTCGTGCGAATCGGCGCAGCCCCAGAATTTGAGCGGCTGGAGCGTGCGCATCCTGCCATCTGACTACGATCCGGAGGCGACCGAGGAGAGCGATTTTAGCGAGCCAAAGATCCCCAGAGTACCTGCCAAACAACGCAGCTACACCATCAAGCTGGATATGGAGGACGACGAGATCCCGCATGGCCCGGTGTGCGTGAGAGTGGCGCCCCTGGATGCCACCGGGAACGAGATCACCAATCCAGAGACCGGGGAAATCATTGCCGATACCAGCACCGAGTTCTTCCTGGTAAGCAACGTGCAGACGGAAATGATCACGGAGGCGCGCCAGAACCGCCGCATTGTGCCGACGCTCTCCTACGGCTACCTGGAAGCAGCCATGGAACTGCCAGAGGGGCGCTCCTTAGACGAGGTGCAGGCCCAATGGATCGCCAAAGACCTTTTCAGTCTGACATTCTCCAATCGCCTCATTCTCAATATGAGCCTGAGCGAGACCCTGGTTGAGCTAGAACGCAAGGTTAGAGACAACCCGCGCAATGGCGGCTGCTTCACGCTCGCGGTCGATGAAGTCTTGCCCGTCGCTGTCGATGCTATCACGCCGTATGAGTTGCAGTATGGCGGGAACGCCAACTGGACGGCATTCTGGAGGGCGCGTGAGGCGTTCTTCAGCCGCCTCAAAAAGCAACCAGCACGCGATACGGTAGAGACGGCGGATTGGACTCCTGACCTGGCCAATGCCGCCATACGCTATACCCAGTCGTACCAGGACTTGCTTGATGGCCTGATCAAGAACAGAGGCGAGCAGGGCGAAATGCTGGAAGCGCTCTCCATCGACTCGCTGCTTGTACAGCTCAGCGGCAGAGGGCAGACGCGAGAGGAGGCGCTCGTGATCCTGCCCACACACCCCCTGCGGCTGGCCTGGATCGCCAGCTATACACAGCTCCTGCGTTCCTGGGAGGAGCAACTGCTGACTCTGCCTAAACGCGAACGCAAGCGCAGCATGGATATGCAGGCCGTGCGCCTGTTGACGCCCACCAATGTCCCGGCCTTCGCCTACCACGCGGCCTCCAGCCAGGCCTTCCTCTTTTTTCAGAATATCCGGCTGTATCACGGCGTGGCCCTGCCGGCCACTATCGCTGATCCGCGCCTGCGCTTTAACAATGTCGCCTATATTCTGGGGGGCGGACGCGAGCAAAGCAGCATCGGCGATATCCAGCCAGATCACTTAAAAGAGCATCTTGAGCGCTTCTCTGACTCGCATGCATATGCACAAACGCTGGTAACGACGCTGGTCAACCCCGACCGCGGCGATTTCTTCGCTGAAGCAGTGCGCATGTTTTTAGATGGCAAGGTGCGCACAGATGAGGAGGTCCGCCCTATGTTATCGTTCCAGATCACGGCTTTTCTGCCCGCTGAGCATACTCACTCGCTGACCGGCTTCGAACAAAAATTGCAAAGAAGCGAGCAGCGCCACGAGCGGATGACCGACTACTTCTTACCAGGCGTATCCACCACAGTGCGTTCGATCAGCAAATTGGCAGAAAAGGCGCCTGAAGCACACCTGGCAGTGGTGACGGACCTCACGAAGCCCGCCATCGTGATCGGGCCGCAGTCGTCCAACAACCCGGAATCGCACGCAGAGATCAGCAGTTTCTCTCTCTATGGCCTGATCACGCGCTTTATCCCCCAGTTTACAGTCGACGAGCGCGGCCTGCTCTGGTACTATCGCATCATACCGGAAGGCATTAAAAGGCCTGAAGCGCATCCCGTCAGCGCACGCTACAGTGAGGTGCTGCTTGAACTGCACCAGAGCCTGTTGGATGCGCAGGGCTATCTGGCCCGCAAACAAAACAATGTCTGCCCCATGCTGGAGGTACGCATCGAAAAGGAACGGAGTGCGCTGCTCGAACACCTGCATAAGAACACCAACTGGGTGATTACGCTCGACCGCTTTTTCGCCCTCGATTACTATGACTCACCATACACGCCCGAACTACGCGCGCTGGCCCAGAAATACGTGCTCGACTACTCGCCGGAGTCCATTGAAGGCTTCGGCCACCGCATGCTGGTTACCACAACCTGGCACGAAGAGATTGAGACGCTGCTGGCACAGGCCATGGCGGAACTCGGCTTCAACAGCGTTGACCAGAGCGTAGGGCAATTGTTGCACTACCTGAAAACTGTCTCTGGTCGCCTGGCGTTACAAGCCCTCGACTCACAGACCAACGCCGCTGCCGCCGTTGGCCTGGGCGTTGTGACGGCCTGGCTGCAAAAGAATGGGCGGCTCCGCGATGCTGTGCTTGTCCCGGTAGACATCTACCCACGCATCTTCTCGCCCGATGGTTCCGGCAAACCGCAGGCCGGGGAGAGACGCTGTGACCTGGTACTGGTCTCGCTGCGGCGCAATATCGTTGATGCTACATTCATCGAAGTTAAATGGCGCCGTGGCCTGGCGCCGCTGCAAGAGCTGGCGACGGACATGGCGCTCCAGATGGAAGGCTCCGCGCAGGCCATGCGCAATCGCTTCTTTCAAGAGAAGCGGGTGGATAGCGTCCTGCAGCGCTCCTACCTGGCTAACGTGCTGAAGTTCTACTTTGAGCGCTCTCGCCGCTACGAGCTGATTGGTCGCGAGGCCGAAAAAACCTTCTTAGAGCAGCTTGCGCGCCTGGAAAAAACCGGACTGGACTTCCGGCCAGCATACGAGGGCTACATCGTGAATCTCGAAGGCCAGCAACGCAAACCGCTGTTTATCGAGACGCAAACCGAGAGGGCCAGAATCACCGTGTTGACGGCCAGAGACTTTTACAACGCCGATCCCGTCGAGTTTTCATCGCTCCTGAATCCCGCAGCCAGCCCTGCTAACACAGTGCCGCTAGAGCAGGTGGCCAGTCCGGTTGAGCCTAACGAAGACGATACCACGCCCATTGCCGGTAGCGCTCCTGACTACCGTGCTGTTGAGGAGACATTACCAGGACAGCAGGCTCCTGTTGAGAAAACATCACCCGCCCAACCTGCGGAAGAGATGCGTGACGATGTACATGTATCCCTGGGGGAAGCAGCGGGCGAGCCAGTGGCATGGCAGCCCAGCACGAAGGGCAGCCCCCACCTGTTCATCATCGGCATTCCAGGACAGGGCAAATCCTGGACGATTACGCGCATTCTGCATGAACTGAGCAGGCAACATGTGCCGACCCTGGTACTGGATTTTCATGGGCAGTTCGCGGACCCAGATGGCCAACTGATGCGAACCATGCATCCCGTGGTGGTTGATGCCGCCAAAGGCTTACCATTTTCCCCGTTTGAATGTACCTCCGACAGCGGCGCAGGCAGTTGGATGGCCAATAGCCTCGCACTGGCAGAAATCTTCGCCTCTGTCACAGGCATGGGAATAATGCAGCGCGACATTATCTACACCTCGCTGCAAGACGCTTATAAAGCGCACGGATTTACGGACGAGGGAGACATAGGTCTGAGTTACCCCACTTCTGCGGAGGTCTTGAAATACATCGAGCGCAAAGAGCATGAGCGACACATTGGAAATGTGGCCGCGCGCTGCCGGCCGCTGCTTGAGATGAACCTGTTCCGGCCGGTAAAGGACGCCCCCGACATGCTCACGGCCATTCGCGAGGGGCTGATCATTGACCTGCACAATCTCTATGCCGAAGAATTGCAGGTAGCCGGGGGCGCCTTCGTGCTGCGCAAACTCTACAAAGATATGTTCCGCTGGGGCTATGCTGAGCGCCTGCGCCTCACGATTGTGCTGGATGAGGCGCACCGCCTCGCCAGGGATGTCACGCTGCCCAAGCTGATGAAAGAAGGGCGCAAATTCGGGATCGCCGTCGTTGTGGCCAGCCAGGGCATCAACGACTTCCACCAGGACATTCTAGGCAATGCTGGCACAAAAGTCATTTTCCGCGTCAACTATCCAGACTCGAAGAAAATCGCCGGCTTTATTCGCAGCCGCTCCGGTCAGGACCTTGCCGCGCGTATTGAGCAGTTGCAAGTTGGCACGGCCTACGTCCAGACACCAGAGATGCCTTATGGCGCGGCCGTGCAGATGGACTCCCTGCAGGAGACGTGATGCACGCAGGCTAGGAGAGCAGCTTCGCCGGCGGCTCCGCTTCATCCTCATCCCCTGGAACTGGTTCGGTGGAGAGCAATCTCGCCGGCGGCTCCGCTTCATCTGCTGAATCCGATTCATAAGAGAGCTGCATCGCCGGTGGCTCCGCTTCACTCACCGGGGCAGGTTCAATAGAGAGTAACCTCGCTGGCGGCTCCGTTTCCTCCCCTTCATCTGATGCATCGGTGCGGTCACCTTTGACGGATTTATCGGCGATAGTGCCCGCCACAGTCTCGGTCGCCTTCTGTTTTGCCGCCTGGAATTGATCCGGGTGGGCTTCGCGCCATTCGGTCCAGAGCGCGACCAGCAACGATTGCAGAACGCCCGCGACCGGGGAGGCAAAGAGCGCGCCCCAGATGCCGAAGAGTTCAGAGCCGGCAATCAACGCCACGATAGAGACGACCGGATGCAGTCCCACGGCTTTGCCCACAATGCGCGGCCCCACGATATCCCCTTCGATAATATGCACAAAGATGAAGTACACTAAGACGATGAGCGCAACGAGCGGACCCTTCGTTAAGGCGAGCAACACACATACCGCTCCTGACACCAACGTTCCCAGGATCGGGATGAACTCTAAGACAAACGCGAATACGCCGAGCAAGATGGCATAGGGTACACCTATAACCTGCATACCGATGCCGACAAGCATGCCAATGAGCGCGCAGAGAAACAGTTGTCCCCGGATATATCCTCCGACAACTTTCTGCAACGTATTGAGCAAAAAGCGAATGCGGCCGCGCTGGCTGCGAGGCATTGCGCGCTTGAAACCGGAACTGGCGCGTGATCCATCAATGAGGAGGTAGATGCTGAGAATAGTCACCAGCAACACATTCAGCACGGCATCAGCAATGCCGGTCAGAAGAGGGACGATACTGCCCGCGAACCCCTCAAGTTGTTTAATAACCTGATCACGAACCGTCGCGATCTGGGTCGGTGAGATCCCGAATGTCCCCAGCGTCTGTTCGAGCGGGGTGAGTTGCCCTTTATGCACTGGAGTCAGTATACTTCCTATGAAGTTTGAGAGCGAGGAGACCTGGTCAACGGCCGTGCGCACGATGAAGTAGAGTAATACAATGATAGCGGTCAGAACGACGAGGTAGACTATCAAGACGGCAAACAGACGCGGCATGACACGTTCCAGGAATCCTACCAGGGGCGCGAGCGCATAGGCCAGCAACGCGGCTACTACTAGCAACAGGATGGTCTTGCCGATATAGCTGGCCAGATAGAGGGCCAGCAGCACGACTGCGGTCCACGCCAGAATGGCCAGCGGGATGTCACGACGCCGTGTCCATTTGGCGACTTCGATAGCGATATCCGGTCTGACGATCGCCTCTTCAAGCGCATCAGCCGGTTCCATAAAGGTATCAACGGGCCTGCGAACCTGTTCCCTGGGCGGCGGCACGACGCGCTGAAGCTGCCCTCTAATGCGCCTGAGCATACCAGCGCGCGTCTCCTGATTCGAGGTGAGCACGCTCACCGGCTGTGAGCCTTCTAAGTTGGCTCCATCATTACCTGCCCCAGTTCCGGGTGGGTTCTTTCTGTCCGGCGGGGTGCTTCCATTCATTGGACCTTCCTTTGCCATGTGATAGCTCCTTTAATCTCTCGCTCGATGAAGCACCACCTTTAAACCTGCTCACGCTGACCAGGGGACCGTATCTCCATCACTTCTCTACAAGAGAGACGCCTGACAAGGTATGTTCAGATATGTGTCTCTCTGCATATACGTATTATATAACCGAAATGTGGACATGGGAACAACCAGTCATATATTGGCAATAGCAAATATGGCGGGGCCACGTTCACAAATTCCATAAACATGAAGTAGCGCGTGGCTTGCCTCGCCGTCCCTGGGTGACAGGACGGC
>JALYTT010000156.1 GCA_030854145.1 Chloroflexota bacterium
TATGAAGCGGATCGGCATGCGAAAAAGGAACTCAAGAAGCAGGTGCGAGGCATTCGTGCCATCGAGCAGAGCTTGGAAGAAGAACATGGGGAAGAAGCACACATCGTGCATGATTATTGCTTGGCGGCAGGACGTTTGATTATACGTTTGCTTCGTCCATAATGGGGCAAAAATTTGAGTTTGCTTGCCATTTTCCCGGACATTATGAAGCGGGGATGCAGCTTCCCATGATGGTCAACAAGTAGCAAGCGGGTAGGGCAGCCAGCAGTCAAGAACAGGTATAGCGACTGCATGGGAAGTCGACCGATGATGTATTACAGTGGTTGCCCTGCCGTTTAGATAGACAGAACTATTCCAAACGCTTCAATGAATCTACAACACGCTGCAGGTGCTGCTTTGCCTCTTCTGCGATAGCATCAAGCTGCTTACTGCCCACAATACCCAGCATTGCCTCTGGATCGGCTATCTCGACGCGGCAACCGCCACTTGCAGCGCGTATCACCACGTTACATGGCAGGAGTAACCCTACTTCCGGTTCCTGTTCAAGCGCGCGATGCGCCAGGGCAGGGTTGCAGGCTCCCAGGATGAGATAGGCATCCATCTCGACGCCCAGTTTCTCACGCAGTGTCTGGCGCACGTCGATCTCTGTCAGAACCCCAAAGCCCTCGGCCTTGAGGGCGTCTTTGACGCGGGCAATAGCCTCCTCGTAGGAAACCTGCAATGTCGTCCCAAAGCTATACTGATGTATCATCTTAGCAAACTCCTTTCAACTACTGGCATCTCTAACGACGGGCGGCAAGTGGCTGGTTATCACGCATTCTCGCATCTGCTCAAACGTGGCCGCATCGATCTCCCCACGCGCATAGCGTTGCTGGAGAATCTCTAGCGCCGATGGACTGGTCGGCGACATCCCTATAGAAGGCGGTGTGGGCGCGGTCGGTTTCCTCTCCAGCCAGCGGATGACCGCCCAGACCAGTATGGTTAGCAACGCAATCCAGAGGACCATGCCCAGCGACATTAACACGCCGCCCCAACCGACATTGTATCCCCACATCATAGGAATACCTCACTTTCTTTTTCATGTTCATGAACGAACGTCGAACTCCGAAACCGCCCAATAGAGCGGTAGCAGTCTTTTCCTCGGTATACAACCAAACGGCAGACCTGAGTTATCCCTCTGTCTGCACTGCTTCAGGCTCATGTAATCGGCATGACACAAACTCGTCAGTGATCGTGCAACATTTCCCAACCGTTGCGACCGTCGTCAAGTCGCCTGCAAAGCAGGGGATTGTCCTAGAGATAGATCTGGCCGACAGTCAGGTAGTTGGCCGCACTCCAATAGCGATGCATCAAATTTAGGCGTGATTGGTCAAGTTGAGACATGCTTTCCTCTTACTAAATGTGCCTGGCAACGGTTCCTCCATCGAGACAGGCGTTGCCAGTCGTAAACGCTCTACGCAGTTCGCTGATACAGGAAAGGAGCCGCTAGCATCGTTCCTCCGTTGGTTGTCACTATGGCGATGGTGTGGGTTGCACATAGTGTGGTACCGGTACTGGCTCAGCGGGATTGGCATTTGATCCCAAAATCTGCACTGGATGATAGAACAGGTTCATGGGAATTTGACCCAGTAACCACTTGTTGAACCCCGTTTGTTCGTTGATGAGCTGCCCTCGTGCATACTCGATACGGTTAAAGGAACCTTCAGTCTGCACCAGCACCGAGTGCGCATTACTTCCCACCCCATAATCCGGATAGTTCTCGACAAAGACACGAAACCCTCCTGTCATCTGTCCTGCAGCCGCAAGAGCCGCATTGGGATCAGTTGTGCCGTGGCCGGCTTTGAGCGCCGCTGCACTACTTCGCGCCTGGGCAATCTTGGTAATGGCATCGTTCTGGGAGGCGATCGTTGAATTGAGCAAGGCCGCATCCTGTTGGAGCAGTTGTGATGCTCTATCTACCTCATTCCAGACATTGCCAACCTTCCCTTGTACGTCGTATTGCCGTTGCTGGATGGCGATATTTTGCTGAATCAAGAAAAAGCCACCAAACAATACAATGGCGAGAACGACTGCTGAACTTATCTTGAAAGGTGTCCAAAAACGCTTCATCGGGGTCACTTTTTCTCTCATTCCCGGGTTGGTCATCTCGCCATAGGTAGGCGACGCGCGATCGTCGCCTGGCCTTGCGCTGAACACTGACCCTCTGTCGTCATTTGCGAGCTTTTCCTGGTCGAACATGCGAGTATCCTTCCTTTCAAATCCGTTTAAACATCTCCACCTGATGAAGGTGAACTGCCACCGCCTCCCCACGATCCTGAACCACCGTTGCCCGAGGAAGAGCCACCCCTCCCTCTGCTAAACAAAACAAGCACAAGTACAATGCGCCCGAGGAGGCGGATAGCCGTGTAGAAGAAATTCTCCCGTCGGCGAGAAGCGACGACGGCGCTTATCCCCAGCCATCCGAGGATAGCGATAGACACGAGTATGAATATTACTACTGGGTTTGGACTGCTGTTTGTAGCGCTAGAAGAGCTTGCCGCAGTGGCTGACTTGGGATGTGTGGTCTGCCATTGCCTGGCCACGCCTGGATCTCGCTCAGCCGTGGAGACCTTGTCGTAGAAAGCCAGAAGGCCACCCTGCCACTGTCCTTGCGCGCGTGCGGGGACAAAAGTGGATTGGACGTAGTCGTCCATCAGCGTATCTGGAAGCGCTCCGGATATACCGCCACCCGTAATGTAGGCTAGCCAGGGGGCAGGCCCCTCCTTGCTTGGTTTCTGGAGGTAGAGGACGAAGAGGACGCCGTTATTCGTGTCTTTAAATCCTATCCCATTTTTATTGAAGACATCGGTGGCAAACTGATGAGGATCACTCGCCAGACCATTGAAGAACACCACCGCGATCTGAAAACCTTGTGCTTGCACATCATCTGATCGTGATCTCAGTTGCACCAGGAAGTCCTGTGGAACTTTTCCAGTCGTATCCAGTATGCCATGAGTCGCTTCGGTGAGTTGTGGCATGAGTGGATCCTGTGTAGAAGTCCCTGCCGGATCCTGTGCCTGTTGCAGTCCTGCGCATGCAGCGAACAGGCACAGGAATACGAGGGTGAGAAGCGCTAAGGAAAGGATATTTCTTGTACCTTGCATTTTGGAGAGTCGTACCATTATGTACCTCCTCGTCTCGTACTCTCGGAACATGTCTCTTGATTCTGCACATGCTGAGTCAAGCAACTTTTTTAGGAATAGAGCGATGGAAACTCTTGCTCATCTACCTGCTTCTGATGTTTCTCGATCGTTCCCCCTTGCTTGAGGGAACGCACGCGTACGCAATCCCATATTCCCACCGTAAGCATAGCGTAGGCGTATCACACTATGCTCTCGGAAGCACCGCCGTATCTCACGCTATCGTCACATATCCAATAACCGTTCCTCATCATCAGAGAAGTCTACGCGCTTTTTCACAGGTATACACGCCCCTCCTTCTCTGTGGAAGGCAGCGTTGGTTCTTTGCTCTTCCGCACTGACCGGCTTACCTGGATCATCCGTACGGCAGTGATGATGAGGCTGGCGGTCGTAATGCCCCCCAGCACGGAGCCGAGCAGTGGGCCGATGAAGCCACCGAGCGCATAGGCGGCAAATAACAGGCCGGAAACCGCATTGAACGCATCGGGTCGCGCGTCCGTTGCCAGCCGGGGAACGGTTCCACCTAAGCCGCCGCAGGCGAAGCCTACGAAACCGGCCCCAACCAACAAGGCCGCGGCAATCGTAGTACGCCATAAGGCAATACCGCCGGCGGCATCCAGAAGAACAATGATCAGAATGACACGGTTGACGCCAATGTGGTCAGAGAGCACGCCGCTGGCGAATCTCCCGGCGGTATTGGCAATCGCCGCGATGATCACCGCTGCCGTGCTAACGACCGCGGCAAGGCGCAAATCCTGGGCATAGATACCCACCTGGGAAAGAGCGTAGGAGCCGAGCGGGACGACGACGATGATCAAGAGGACTCCCGTGAGAACGCGCGGGTGCGCTAGCAGGCGCAAAGGGATAATGCCTCCGGTAGGACGCTCAGGCGTTGGCGGTAAGGCGGGCATGAAGGCCAGTCGCTTCTCGCCCTTGAGTACGCTATGTCATCCTCGCTCACGAGTAGGCGGAAAAGCGGGCATGAAGGCCAGGGCCACAACCGCCAGCACCGTGACGCTAGCTACCTTCTTGACCGCTGGAAAACGGGCTGTTGGAATGGCACTCAGCTCCTTGAGGAAGTCAAAAAGCTTGGCTACGCCGGTTCAGACACGCTGTGTCGACTTTTCATTGCGAGCCTGCGGAAGCAACACCAGGCAGGAGGAACCTCGGCGGTCCTGGCTCTAGACGCCGATGGCGCGAAAGTGAGTGGCCCTGCTGATCCTCCTTATCAACCCTCTCTCGCCCGTCGCCTGTCTCCATCACGAGCCTCATGGCTTTACGTCAGTCAGTCGAATAAGCTTGACGTAAAGCAACGAGGACAGGCGGCACAGATCTGTGCCGCTCACGGTGATCTCGACACCGCCTATCAGCTCACTTAAACGTTTGTCTCCATGTTGGCTGAGCATTGGACAGCAGGCGGGGGCTGGCGAAACAGTGGCCCTGGTCATGCACCAGGATGTGACCGCCCTCAAAGAGGCCGAAGATCTCAAAGACGAGTTCGTGGGCATGGTGGCCCATGAACTGCGCACGCCCCTGGCCGCGCTCAAGGGCTTTGCTGACATGCTGGTGGTGCAAACGGCGCGCGGGCGCGGCCCAGCCCTTGCCGACTGGCAGAACGAAGCACTGGAGGAGATCGAGCTGGCCACGACGCGCCTGGTCAAGCTCACCGAGGAACTGCTGGACGTGACCCGCTTACAGGCCGGGCGCTTGCTCCTGCAGCACATCCCGACCAACATGGTACCACTCACGCAACGCGTTGCGACGCTTTTGCAACAGACCACGACGCGGCACCGCCTGGAGGTGCTCACGACGCAGCCCCAGCTTCTGGCGGACATCGATCCGGGACGCATCGAGCAGGTGCTGACCAACCTCATCGGCAATGCCATCAAGTACAGCCCGCAGGGAGGCCAGGTGACCATCAGCATCAGGGAAGAGGCAGCCGCCCGGGCAGTTGGGATCAGTGTGCGGGATAGCGGTATCGGCATCCCACAGCACCAGCACGCGCAGATCTTCGGGCGCTTCATGCGGGCTGACAACGCCCGGGCCTGGGGGATTAGCGGGACAGGGCTGGGTCTCTACATCTGCCGCGAACTGGTGGAGCGGCACGGAGGACGACTCTGGTTCGAGTCGGAGGAAGGCGCGGGTTCCACATTCTTCGTGACGCTCCCCAGCATCGTCCGCCTGGAGAACAGCGAAGTGGATGTTTGAGTCCAGGTGACCAGCCTCCGGTGAAGAGCACTCCACCGGCTCTCCGTCCCGCGAGCATACGAATTGCATCCCTCTAGCAGCTTGTCGGAGAGAAGCAGGTGATGTGATTCGTAACCGAAGGTTCGCAGCACATCGAGCTTCACAAGAACATCTGCCGGTTGATGTGGGAGAAAAGCACATGCATTAAGGCGAAGACAACTTCTGTGGCATCTCTTCTCTAGCTGTTCTAATCAGGTTCAATGGTGTCCTCTTTTGCTGCGATACTCGAGCAAGAACAACGTTCTGTTCGGTTGTGAGACACCATCAAGCCATTACGAAAGGAGCAAGACCCATGCCACATCCTCTCGTCGTCCAATTGCACTTTACCCGAAGCGAGTTCAAGCGTGCCCTGGAGGGACTCAGCGAGACTGATGCGTGCCGCCGTGTGCCACCCATGAACTGCATTAGTTGGAATATCGGCCATCTGGCCTGGCAGGAACAACTGAACTGGCTCACCCGCATGCAGGGGCAAACGCCGCTGCCCCATCTGAACGAACTAGTCGGATACGAGCAAGCGGCTTGCACCCCACCCCTTGCTGAGATGTGGACAGCCTGGCATACTGTGACCCAACTCGTTGACCCCTTCCTCGATGTACTTACTACCCAGAAGCTTCAGGAGGTAGTTCACATCGATGAACAACAGAGAGTATACACACCTGGCTCGGTCCTCCAACGCATCATTTATCACTATTGGTATCACCTGGGCGAAAACATGGCGATTCGACAGATGCTTGGACACACCAATCTCCCAGAGTTTGTGGGCGATATCGAGGCCGAGGCTCCCTATCTTCCTCACTTCTGATCATCCGACAGCTTTTCCGGGTGAGAAAAAGGTGGTGCAATACATTGCAGCAGATTACCTCTCATCTTTCGTGGAAATGCACTCATGACAGATCGTCCTGTCTGTGATGTGGTACTGGAGCATATGAGTAGAACCTTCAAAATCGTGGACTATGACCAGGCACTCGATCTGACGGTGCGCCTGGGCGACTGTTTGCCGCCTGACCATCTGGCCCGCTTCGTGGTGGACAGCGTAGCCCAGCTTGACCTTTCGGCGCTGTATGCCCAATATGGGTCGCGCGGTGGGGAACCCTACGCTCCTGAAGTGTTGTTGGGCTTGCTCCTCTATGGCTATGCCACCGGGGTATTCAGCACACGCAAGATCGAGCGCGCCACATATGAGGCGGTGCCGTTCCGCTTTATCGCGGGCAACCTGCATCCCGATCACGATACGCTGGCCACCTTTCGGCGCATGTTCCTGCCCGAACTGAAGGAACTCTTCGTGCAGGTGCTCTTACTCGCGCAGGAGGCAGGCGTGCTGAAACTGGGGACGATCAGCCTGGATGGAACCAAGGTCCATGCCGATGCTTCCCGGCACAACGCGGTCAGTTACAAGCGATTGCTGGAGATGGAGACGCAGTTGCGAGCCGAGATCGAGGAACTGTTCCGCCTGGGCGAACAGAGAGATCAGCGAGACATCCCCAATGGGCTGGTGGTACGCGAGGAGATAGCACGGCGAGAGGACCGCCTGGCGCGGCTGGCACAGGCCAAAGCCGTGCTGCAAGCGCGTGCCACCGAGCGGCTGGCCGCCGAGCAGGCGGAATATGAGGCTAAGTTGGCGCAGCGCGCGGAGCGGGAACGCACGACCGGGCGCAAACCTGGTGGCCGCCCGCCGACCCCACCGGTGCCGGGTCCCCGTGATGGTGACCAGTACAACTTTACCGACCCGGAGTCGCGCATCATGAAAAATCCGACGGATGCCGGCTTCGAGCAAGATTACAACGCGCAGGTGGCGGTGGATCAGGGGAGTCTGCTCATCGTCGGATGGGCCCTCTCTCATCACCCGAACGACTCTCAGGAAGCCGAACCCACGCTCGCTGCCATTCCTTCGGCCATTGGCATGCCGGAGGCGGCAGCACTGGATGCTGGATATTCTGGCCCTGCGACCATGACGGCGTGTGAGAAGCGGGGCATCGAGCCGTACATCGCGATGGGTCGTGATCCCCATCATCGGAGCTGGCAACAGCGTTTTGCGCCCCTGTCCGACCCACCGCCCGAAGAGGCGAGTTCCCAGGTGAAGATGGCCTACACGCTCAGGACGGCACTGGGCAAAGCCATCTACGGCGCGCGTAAATGTACCGTTGAACCGGTGATCGGCATCATCAAGGAGGTACTGGGCTTCCGCCAGTTTTCCTTGCGCGGTATCCAGGCAGCGGCTGGTGAGTGGTGTCTAGTCTGTTTGGCTTTCAATCTTAAGCGCTTCCATACCTTATCTCGGGCCTAATGCAGGGATGGTGGCATCCTTCCTGGTCATGCGATCACCATCTCCCCCCTTTTCGGCTGATCATCTCCTGCTCTTCCGCCGCCTCTCCCTCTGCCCTGAAGGATATCCATCCTCATGGAGCGGCTGATTCGGCTGCTACTCTGTTCTCTCCGACAAGCTGCTAGCCTTCGCTGCCTCTGACGCGTGCGACGGATGCACCCGCGACATAGCCATCTATTCCCTACCCGAAGGATGTGCTTTTGATTCCTCATGAGTGGGATGGTGATCGTCCTGTGATGATCGAGTGATATCAAATCCTGATGATCACTGTACATTTAATCGTGCTGAGAAGCCAACTCGCTGTCACGCGAAAGTATACTGATTAACCGGATTTGATATGATCTGTTGTGATGGCAATGTGCGGTCAACAGACGATACTCTCCTCAGGTACAGAAAGAGATGCTCCCTCTGGAAGAGGTTGTTCGGAATGGGAGATCGATTCTACTAGAAACAGAAGAACGATCATGAAACATACAATAGTAGACACTGTTGCCCAATGCTGCTTACGCGAGTTTTCGCTGCAAGGCAGAGAAGCGTGACTGGCGGGTTTTGGCCAATGGGATCTCCTCCAACCATGCAACCGTCCGAATTAAATTGAGCGCGATAGCGGTGAGGATATGCTGTTGCCGAGTCTTCGCCAAACCGATGTAGCGCGCTTGCTGTAAGTCACTGCGTCGCAGCCCCTGGGCATGCGTTGCTTCGATACCCGCGCGCAGAGCATACTGCTCACGAAACTCCGGGGTGGCTTGCTGTTGTCGCCTCGTATGGAGCGCCTCGTATTCTTCACGTTTTTGCAACAGCAATTCCTGCGGTTCAATTTTGGCACGGGTACAGCACAAGCGGGAAGGGCAAGGGCTGCAATCTTTGCGGGAAAAGCGAACATGAATGGCCGCGAGTTTAGCGGGTTCGGGACACGGCAACCAGGAGAGGCTCTGCTTGCCAGCTGGACAGGTCACGCTCTGCGCCTCCCAATCCACGAGGAAGCTCTCCTTGTCAAAGCCTTCGCCCGCCTTTGTTTGTCAACTTGCATCGGCAGCAACAGGACCCAGCACCGTCACTCCATACTCGCTTTGACTGCTCACCAACCCCTCCGCATCGGTATACCCGGCGTCGACCAGGTGCCTGTCAGGCAGCAAGCCACGCTGGGCAAGTGCCTGATGAATTGGCGCCAGCATCTGATCATCTGGGACGGTCGTCTCCACATGCGTAATCAGGTGCGGACGCTTCTCATCACAGGTCGCAGTGAAGTGGACTTTGTATCCCACCCACTCCATTCCACGTTTGATGCTAAAACGGGCCTCCGTATCATAGGGAGAGGTGATGAGGGCGAGAGAGTATCCCAGGTCTTTTTTCTCGCGCCAGCGCACTGGATCAGGAGGGTCGGTATACTGCTCAGACCAAACTTGCCGTAGCGTCTTCACGGCAGGAAGTTCCCGCAGCCAGGGCAGAGCCGTCTCCGCATCAAGCAGACGTAATAAGGTGAAGCCATCCTCTCCCATCGTTGCTCCCAGCGCCGCTCGCGCTGACTCGGCTTTGGAAAAGCGATAGTTTCCCATGCGGCTGCCGTATCGCTCATACCACTCGAAAGTCGCATGACCCCTCAGCCATTCCGGCGCAACCTCCGCAAGGGTATTGAGCGTGTGGCGCAAGGTTTCCCCCACCCGTTCGAGTCGGTTGAGCACACGAACCGCGGCCAGCACATGCGTCGAGTCCGTCCGTTGCCGTCCTCCGGCTTTGAGCAATCCCCGTGCTTTGAGCTGGGTAAGCAGCAGCTCAAATAACTGCATTTCGGCTCCACCCGCCAGCAGGCGGCTCCGAAATTGGCTCAGCACGGAAAAATCGAAGCTAGGGTCGGTCAATTCGATCCCAAGGGCGTATTTCCGGTCAATGCGCTGCTGGACTGCTTCCGCAGCTTGTCGGTCAGAGAGGCCTTCGATGAACTGAAAGATACAGACCAAAGCCGCAAAGGACTGATCTTCGTAGATCGGTCCTAATTCGTCTCATATCCGCATATAGAGAGTCCCACGAGGACAAATGGCGTGAGCAACACGCACGGTTTCTTCGGGAATTGAACCTGGTCCTTGAGGATGCAGCGACATGTTCTTCTCCTGTTCGGTGTTTGCAATCAGTGCCTGTTTGTATCCTAACAGACCTCGGGTTCCATGTACATCCTCAGCGAATTGGGCAACAGTGTCATAGTATGTATTGCGCTCATCGTGTTGGGGCTTGTACTCATTGGGCATGCCCTGATCCATATTGGGATCATTCCAGGCGGGATGCAGGGACCAGCTGGGAGAACAGGATGGTCGGGCCACTCCTGGCTGCTGGATCAGTTCCTGGGTGCTCCAGTTATCTGGGCTCTTGGCGTGGTCCTGGTGGCAGGAACGATCCTGTTCTTTGTCGCAGGTGGACTGGGATTGTTCGGCGTCCCCTTCCTAAAAGGGCGGTGGAAAGCAGCGACCATTATCGCCTCCGTCCTGTCGCTCCTGCTCTTCGCCGTGACCTGGACTGGGATCTTGCCCCGTCCCTCTGATGCGGTCTTCGGACCGGTGATCAGCGGAACGCTGTTCGTCGGTCTGCTCGTCGAACAGCTCTTGGAGCATACGATCCCACGGGATGCGCAACGAGATGTAAGTCATCAGCGAACTGGCTTGAAAGCGTCTTGTATGGCTGCCCTGTTTTCAGAAAGGAGGGGTATTTCTCATCTTTGGCCAGAAAAAGCGAGCGCATTGAAGGAGCCTTTGAAGCCACGTCAGTCGACTGTGCATCTCGTTGCGCATCCCGTTTGCGCCGTGTCGCGCTTGATGGTATCCCTGGTGCAGCCAGGAAGTACTCGGAAGGAGGGACTTGGATCACCCAACCTCCCCGGCGCTGAAAAGCAAAGGTGACAAGAGCATGGTGTGGAAAGCAATGATCAGACGAAGATATGGACGCTGATGCGCTGCAAGGTCCGCGCACTATGGCGAGAGCTAGACTGCCCGAAGCCCAAGTCTCAGAGGAGGATGCGCACTCCCATCAACACCATATCTGAAGTATGCACAGGTGGTGGGCAAAGACCCCATCCGCACGGTTCGTCTCACACAACACGGGTTTATGAGAACACAACCAGGTCAGAAGTGGCTTCTCATGACTGCAGAACAATCCTTCACGACGACTCCCCCGGCGTTCCTCTGGCACGCCAGGGTGCGGCTCTTTCCATTCGCCTGGATCTCGGCCACGGATGGGTTCTCCGACGGTCACGGGAGCATGCGCATCAAGCTCTTGTCTGTCATTCCCCAGGGGAATGCGCGTGGCCCAGAAATGGACCAGGGCGGGTTGCAGCGCTACCTGGCTGAAATGGCCTGGTTCCCGACCGCCTGGCTCTCCGATGCCATTGAGTGGCAAGCCATTGATGCCCACTCCGCGAAGGCTACTACCCGCCAGCCTGGCGTCACGGCTTCGGTGGTGCTGCATGTGAACGAGCAAGGCCAGATGACGAGCTTTTCGACGGACCGCTATAAAGAAGAACATGGGCACTATGTGCTCGCACCCTGGTCGGGTCACTGTAACGAGTATCACGAGGTGGATGGGATGCGCATCCCAACCGAGATTGCAATCACCTGGCATCTCGCCTCCGGGGACTTCACCTGGTTTCGCTGCTAGATCACCGAGATCGAATACAGCCACTCGGGGAAGGTGACGAGATGAGAAGGGACGCACTCACCAGAACCCCCGCAAGCCGGGTCTGAGCGTCGCCGGGGAGCACACACGCTTTCGCCTCGAAACCTTCCTGGTGATTTCCCCTCAATTGTGATCGGCCTGTGAGAGTCGAGTGACCTGCTGTGATGGGAAAGTAAGGGGAAGAGACGATACTGTCCTCAGGAATGGAGAGATGCTCCATGTGAAGAGATTGGTGGAAATGGAGAAAGAGACTGTTCCACGAGAACAAAGGTGAACCATCATGAAACATAAAGGAATACGTATCGCGCTCGCCGTCATAGAGACAGGTATCGCTCTGGGCGCCATGGGTGGAGGCATTGCTCTGCTGATAGGCGCGATGGACCACTGGTTGCCGGTCGCGTTTCTGCAGGGCACGCCTTTCAGTGACTACATCGTCCCTGGCCTGGTGCTGACTATCGTCGTTGGAGGCGGGATGCTGCTGGCCGCAGCCACACAGTTCATCCAGCGCGAATGGGCGGTGCTCCTCTCGGTAGCGATGGGCTTCATCATGATCGGCTGGGAGATCGTCGAGGGAGCGATCATCGACCGAAACGCGCAAGCCGTCGTTCCAAGCACCGTGGTGCAACAAGTCCTCTTCTCGGTGCTCGGCCTGGTGATCATCGGGCTGGCGGGCTCCCTCTGGATGACGGAGTATCGCGGTCAGCACGTTCCAACCAGGCGTGCCAGTCATGCCTGATGGAGCATGGAAAAGACAGCAAGGCTATCCACACCAGCCAGGCGAGGCGTTCTTTTGAGGCATCTGGCCAGCCTTCTTTGCTCGCATCATCGTTTTCACGAGCCCGAGTCCCTGTGTTCCAGGCACATCCTCATCATCACAAAGATGTAGGGCATCACCAGGAAACCTTCGCCAGGCATCATCTGTCGTATGGGAGATACAGCATGAGAATTTCGAAGACTTCACAATGGTTATCGGTACTCGTTGCCTTCCTGGTGCTGTTTGCAAGTAGTGCTGGACTCTTTCTCAAGAGTATCTACGCCAGGGAAACGATGTCCTGGACAGTACAGGCATATGGCCAGGACATCGCCAATAGTGTGGCTGCCGCTACGCTTTTCATGGCGGTCTTTTTTGTCAACAAAGAATCGGTCAAGGCCCTCCTGGTCTGGATGGGGGTAGTAATAGCTCTGATTTATCCGTACATTATCTATGCTTTTGATATCCACTTTAACAGCCTGTTTCTGGTGTATGTTGCGATCGTTGGCTTGTCCTTTTATACGCTTCTCGGTAGCATGATGCGTATCAATCTGAACAGTCTCCAACCCTCTTTTGCTGCCACTACCAAATCAAGACCGGTGGGTGTTTTTTTACTGCTGGTAGCCCTCTTGTTTTCCTTGCTGTGGTTAAGGGACAGGGCAATCGCATCTAAATTTTCAAGTGGCCTGCAGTGAGCATCTATACAGCAGAGCTTTGAAAATTGGCTTGTTATAACATGGCTTGTAGAGCCAGTTCCCAAAATTAGATGCGATTGCCCTAGTGGGCAACTTGTCAAACCGCTTACGAAGATACAAAAGAAATGATATACTGAGAAAGGTGGGTAAAGGGCACCCATGGAGAAAGCAAGCAAGGAGACAAAAAATCCATGAGCGCCCCACAAAAG
>JALYTT010000157.1 GCA_030854145.1 Chloroflexota bacterium
CATCAAGGATAGTTTACGGTCCTAGTTTTTTTCGGGAGCCCTCCACTTTTGCACTCCTTTCAGACAAGGTCTTTGGGCGCCTGGTAGAGACGAAATCCGCACGCTCCCCCATTAGAATATGGGTAGCAGGCTGTTCAACAGGCGAGGAGGTCTACTCCCTGGCAATCTGTCTGCTGGAGTTTCTGGCTGAGCGGTCGCTCACGCTGCCCATCCAACTATTTGGCACCGATCTCAATGCAAAGGCCATCGAGCAAGCCAGGGCCGGACGCTACTCGCCAGGCGCGGTCGGTCATCTCTCTCCTGCGCGTCTCGAGCAGTTCTTTCAGCGCGTTAATGGACACTATCAGATCAGCAAGTCCATCCGCGATTTCTGTGTGTTCGCCCGGCACAATGTGCTCAGCGATCCACCATTCTCCCGGCTTGACCTGCTTTCGTGTCAGAATGTGCTGATTTACCTGGCACCCGTGGCCCGGAAGAAGGTCGTCCAGACCTTCCATTACGCACTCAACCCGCATGGCTTCCTCTTACTCGGACCATCGGAGACCATCGGACCCGCTTCTGATCTCTTTGGGCATGCCGGGGAACACCGCGAGCCACTGTATATGCAGAAAGCCGGCAGTGTGCGACCCCTGTTCGTCGGAGATAGCCGCAGATCGACGAGAGGAGGACCAGCAGACCCACGCAAGGAGGGACATACCATGTTGCAAGAAGAGGGCGTCCGGGAGTTTCATCTCCAGAAAGAGACAGATCGCCTGCTAGCCAGCTATGCCCCGGCCAGTGTGGTAATCGATGCGGAGATGGAGATCCTCCAGTTCCGCGGAGACACCGGCCCCTACCTGGAGCCGGCGACAGGTCGTGCGAGTCTCAATCTCTTCAAGATGGCCCGCGAGAGCCTGGGACTCGCGTTGCGGACCGCCATTTCCAAAGCCAGAAAGAGCGGACAACCGGTGAAAAAAGAGGGCATCCAGATAATCGACCGTGGCGTCCCCCGTGAGGTTATCGTGGAAGTGATTCCCATGAAGGCGAACACCTCGTCACAGTACTATGTGATCCTCTTTGAAGACACGCCCCCGCTAGCCACGAGCGCTGTCTCAGCCCCGGCGCCCAACCACAAGCCAGCGGCGGTGGCGCGGCGTGGGGCCAAAGATCGGCGTATCCGGCAAGTGGAGCAGGAGCTGGCAACCACACACGAGGAGATGGGCTCCATTATTGAGGAGCGGGAGGCCGCCTACGAGGAGCTGCAATCGGCCAACGAGGAGATCCTTTCCAGTAATGAGGAGTTACAGAGCCTCAATGAAGAACTGGAGACCTCCAAAGAAGAGATCCAGGCCAGCAACGAAGAACTGCTCGTCGTCAATCAGGAACTTAAGCAACATCAGGAGGAACTGCAGAAAGCACGCGCCTTCGCGGAGGCCATCGTGGAAACCATCCGGGAGCCGCTGCTCGTCCTGGATGCCACGATGCGCGTGCAAAGCGCGAACCTGGCGTTCTACCAGTTTTTCCAGGCTGAACCCGCCCAAACAGAGCGTCACCTGCTCTTCGAACTGGGAAACGGCCAGTGGAGCAATCTTGCGCTGCGAACCCTCCTGGAGGAGCTTCTCCCGACCACCCATGCCTTCGTGGATTACGAGCTAGAGCACACATTTCCCAGTATTGGTCACAAGTCCATGCTCCTCAATGCCCAGCGCATTGATAGTGTCCCGCTCATCCTCCTGGCAATGGAGGACATCACCGAACGGAAGCGGGCAGAGCAGGAGAAACAGGCGCTACTGGAGCAGCGCGAGGAATTTATGGCGATAGCCAGTCACGAGCTCAAGACGCCTGTCACCAGTTTGAAAGGCTATACCCAGGTACTGCACAGCCGCTTTAGCAAAGCAAGCGATGAACGCTCGGCAACCCTCCTGACTAAGATGGAGACGCAGATCAACAAGCTCATCAGTCTGATCGGTGAGTTGCTCGATGTCACCAAAATCGAGACGGGGAAACTGCCCTGGCACAACGAGCAGTTTGACCTGGACATCCTCGTGCGGGACATCGTCGAGGAGATGACGCACACGACAGAACGACACCAGATTCGCATCGAGGGCGCGGTCCACACCCTGGTCTCCGGAGATCCGGAGCGCATTGGCCAGGTGCTGACCAATCTGCTCTCTAACGCCATCAAATATGCTCCCCAGGCCAACACCATTCTGGTGAAACTGCGCGCGGACGCGGATGCCGCCACCGTAGGCGTGCAGGATTTTGGGATTGGCATCGCCCAGGAGAAACACGCCCACATCTTTGACCGCTTCTTTCGCGTGAGCGACCCGGCGCACGAGACCTTCCCTGGTCTGGGGTTGGGCCTCTATATTTCGGCAGAGATCATCAAGCGGCACGGGGGACGGATGTGGGTGGACAGCAGCCCTGGCGCAGGCTCTACCTTTTCCTTTACCGCCCCATTTGCGCCACAGCCCTCATCTGGCGCGGCGCAGAAAGACAGAGAGGAACCGTATGCCTAAAAGAATACTCGTCGCCGAGGACGATCCGGGGGTCGGGGATATGCTGCAAGAGATGCTAGAAGATGCAGGATACGACGTGGAAATCCAGGAAGATGGGCGCGCTGTGCAGCAGATGCAGGAACCCTTCCCAGACCTGCTGTTCCTGGATATCCGGCTCTCCGGCACGGATGGACGAACCATTTGCCGCTATCTCAAAAGTCAGGAAGCTACTCACGCACTGCCGATCATCCTTCTCTCTGCCCATAAAGACACGCGCCAGATGGCCAGGGACGCCGGGGCCGATGATTTTCTGGCGAAGCCGTTCGAGATGGGTGACTTGCTGGCCCTCATCACAAAATATCTGGGTAGTGAGTAATCACAAAGCCATCGCCATCCACACCTCACACTCCCTTTGTGAACTGCCTCATTGTTGAGGGCGGCAGAAAGAGCGTATGCTATGCAGCGAAGGAAAGACAGGCACCCTGCTCGCAAGGGCATGAGGCCAGGCGCTCTCCTGAGAAGGGAATAGATCATGAACCATAGAAAACAGCATTCCTCCTGGTTATTCTTCCTGGTCACCTGCTGCCTTATCAGTCTTCTCACTGCTTGTGGCTCCCAATCAACACCTGGGACCGGTAATACAGGCGCGACACCGGGCGCGAGCAGCACCCAGAGCATAGCGCCCAATCCCACCCCTGGCAACCAGGGTTCCCCGCAGACCGTGCCTATGCCTGTAACGACGACGGCCTGTCCAGCGGCTAATAGTGGGCGAACGGCAGTCACCAGGCCGCTGGTACTTGGTCAGAGCCAGAACCTCGTGTACGCCTATAAAGACGCCTCGTCCACCTGGCACCTGCGCCGTTACAACGTGGCGACTGGGCAGAAAACGGACATCTATACGACGGGGGCCGGTGCTATTGAGCAGGCCCAGGTCTCCGCCGATGGCGCATGGGTCCTCTTCCTGCTCGATTCCTATTCCGCGATGCGCACTGATGCGCGCGCCAAAATTGAGATGGTGCGCATGGATGGCCAGGGTGCGCAGACGCTTTACTGCTTTCCTACTAACGAACAGTTCACGCCCGGACCTGGGTCTGGCACTGGCGCACCGCCGGTGAGTGTACAATGGTCACCCGATCAGAAAGCGCTGCTGTTTTCTACGGACACCGTAGGTAATACTAGCACCATCTATAACCTGGACATGACCAGCGGCAACCTGCGCGTGGTCTACAAAGATGCCGGCAATACGCTGTACAGCACCAGCATTGTCACCTGGCTGGACAACGCCAACGCCTATATCATTACCAAGGGTCGTACCGCACCTCAACCGCCCGCGACCATCCACCTGCTGAACATCCCTGGCTCCTCGGTGAATCACCGCGACGAAACGCAGATCTTTCAGGGCGGTGGTCGCATGAATGAACTTTCCATAGATAGCAGCTTCGACGGGGCCAGGCTCTACATCGATGACTGCCTGTTAGCGGGCGCGCCCTTCAAGACAAGCATTTCGGTCGAGCCGGCCCATGGCGGCGCGCAGCAGAGCATCTACCAGCCGCCGGCATCGCTGTGCGTTGACGAGATACGCGTCATCTCCAGCACAACCATGCTTATGCTCGTGTCGAACTACAATACCAGCAGCAGCCTTATCCAGCACCAGGTGTGGACGATGCATACCGATGGAACAGGCCAGCGCACCCTCAATACCCTGCCTGTCAACGATAGCCACTACCTGCTGAACCCGAACACGCAGGATGTGTGGTCCAACATTTCGCGCGATGGCAGGATGTATGCCCTGGAACAATATAGCAACCGGGGTGTGGAGAACCTGGTGCTTGGCTCTCTCAATGGTGGCAACCCGACCACATTTGCCAGCAGCCAGGCCGACACGCTGGTACTTGCCGGTTGGACGACGATCTAGGCAGGAAGATCAAACATCCGCCAATAGGCGTCAGGATACGCCTCTCGACCCATCTCGTAGAATGTGCTCGCCACGCCTCATATACCCGTAGCGCGTGGCTTGCCTCGCGCTACGGGTATATCTTCTGGCCGTTAGCCAGCATCTCGATAAACTTCTGGATGCGAGCGGCACGCGTCTCAGGCTTTCTCGCGGTCTGAATTCTGAACAGGATGGCATAGCGGTTTACGCTATTCAATGTGCTGAAGAAATCACTGGCTGGCTGATTCTTGTCCAACTCGCTCTGGAAATCTGGGGGGATGCTGATCTTGCTTTGCGAGTCGTAGGCCGCCTCCCAACGACCATCGGCCTGCGCCAGTTCCATTTGCCGTATCCCAGCCGGCTGCATGCGGTCCTCAGCAAGAAGCGCGCTGACTTTGTCGCAATTCACTTTTGACCAGATGCTCTTTGAGCGGCGCGGCGTGAATTTTTGGAGCCAGTACGTGCCATCAAAAGAGGCTTTTTGACCATCGATCCAGCCATAACAAAGAGCCCCCTCTAAGGCCTCCGCGTAAGAAATAGAAGCGACGCCGCTGCCTTTTTTGGCTAGCTTGAGCCAGATACCAGGTATATCCGCGTGGTGCTCCGCGAGCCATGCCTCCCAGGCTTGCTGCGTTTCAAATGCTATCGTTGGGAGAGTATCTGTATTCTTCATACCAGTAGTATAACCAACTTTTCATAGAATCTAAAACTGAAGGCCAAGATACATTGATTTTTCTCAATAAATACGTACGGCTATCTTTTCGCCATCACTGCATCTACCTGTTCGAGAAGGCGCTGTGTATTAGCGAAGCCGTAGTTGATGGCACGAGCGTTTCCCGTGGCATCCAGCACAACAGTACTTGGCACGGTTAGTACACGGTAGGTCTGGACAAGTGCGTGCTCGGCGACCGCGTCAACGTCGACGACCGTGACGCTCTCTCCGCGCGCCTTCAGAACACGCCGCAACGCAGGGGTCTGGAGTTGATGGCACTGAGAGCAATCGGCGCTGCTGAAAGCCAGAATACGAATGGGGCCTGATGCAGGTGCAGGTGTACCCGTATCATCAGGGCCTGGTATGGCGTTGAATGGGCCAGCCGCGAGTGCCCGCTGGCGTTGTCTCTCCACGAAGCGCCGCCCTATCCAGACGAGTAGACTGGCTGCTCCGCCAACCAGGATCAGGATGCTCAGGCGCGTGAGTAGCTCTGTCATGCTCGCTCACACTCCCCGCCAGTGAAAGCCGCCCTCATAGCGTACCTTTGGCAGAATACCCAGACGCCCCAGGTGATAATAGACGAAACAGCCAGCGCAGAAACCGACAAACAGGTTGATGGCGGCCAGCACAAAAACGACCAGATCCAACGCCCAGCCAGGCGTTACAGCGTGGGTGAGAAAGAGCACCACACTGGCGGCAAAGAGAAAGACTGCGCCAACAGCCTGAGCAAAGCGATGAGGGGCCGGGTCATCTTCGACAATGCGCGGCTTTAGCAAGCCTGATGGCACAACAATACCCCGGTAGAGAAGACGGTAAGGGCTGGCCGCCGGCACACAAGCGCTTACTGCCATGATGATAGCCGTGATCAGCACAAGAACGGGCAGGTTGAAGAGAAAGGCCAGCGCGGTCAGCAGCACGGTACAGCCTTGCGAAAACTTGCCCAGATGGATATCTACACGCGGAATGTTCACCGGGGCCGGAGTGCTCATCTCCATCAGGTCACGCTCCTCTTGAGTAAAGAGAAACCATATGTCTCCATGTGATGAAGACATAAAGTTAAGTTTATCGATCAACAAAGTCTAGTAAACAATTTTTATTGTAATCTCTAGCAAGAGGGGATGTCAAGCACAATGTGGTTAGGCCAGGATGATGTAAAAGTCGCGTGATGAACTCGTTTCCGTTCGCCGACGCGGATGTTACACCCAATCCAGTCAGCCACCTGCTCGGCCTGTGGAAGGTCACCGACGGCGCGAACGTGGGCCAGGGGCATCCAGACAAAGCCACCCTCTCAGGAACAATTATTCACAGCAAGACCTATGCCTTCCCGGTCCCCGTGTTGAGCACAGGAACGGGGACGGTTGATAGCAACGGCATTACCAGCGAGAAGATCGAGCTAGCCATAAAACTCGGAGCTTTTTTGAGGGTTTTCCACTGTTGTACATCAGCCCAAGGCGTCAGGTAATATCACCGGGCGGCTGCACGCCAAGATGTTTCTGAAACCAGGATTGTCCTGCTTTAGTGACGATGATGGCACGGGTTCCTTGCTGCTTGACGCCCCATCCTTCTTTGACAAACTGCGCCCAGAGTGCGGCTCCCAATGCTCCTCCCAGGTGGGGCCGGCGCTCGGTCCAATCAAGGCAGGCCAGCGCGAAACGCCGTCGTTCACGGCGGACTGTGTCGAGATCAATGCCAAGCGCGGTAAATATCTCCCGAAACTGTGGGCCTGGCTGAATTTCTGCATGTGGCGCAGGAGGAAGCAGGAGCGCTGAACGCGCAATGAGTGCCTCCAACACTGCAACTCCATACCGCCCGGCCAGATGATCATAACAAGTGCGCGCCTCGACCAGTTGCGGTGTTTTCCAGCGCTTGTGCGGCATGTGTCCAGCGACGGCGCTCAGCGATTCAATAAGTTGTGCAACAGACGAATCTCGCAGAGTATATATAACCTGCCGCCCTTCGCGCTGCGTGTGTACCAGTTCGCGCTCACGCAACACTGCCAGGTGGTTCGAGAGTTTTGACTGCGCTTCCCCCGTCACTGCAATCAATTCTGAGACGCTGGCTGGTCCCTCCATTAGATGCTGCAGAAGAAGCAGGCGCAACGGGTCGGCCAGTGCCTGCGCTAGCTCCACCAGGATGTCGTTTGACTCCACGGGAATCTCTCCTCTCTTGACATATATCAACTTTGAATGATATATTCCTTACATCAGAAACTGCTGATATATTATTGTATAACCGCCTGTTCTGTCAAGAGCAGGATCACTTTGAGGGCAGTCAAAGGAGAATATCATGTTTGAAGGATTTCAACTTTCAAGAATTGATACGGGGGAAGCTATGATTCGCGTTCGTCATGGAGGGCATGGCCCTGGTCTGCTGCTCCTCCACGGCCATCCACAGACACATGTGATGTGGCATAAGATTGCTCCGCGTCTCGCACAGGATTTCACGGTGGTTGCCGCGGACTTACGAGGATACGGTGAGAGCAGTAAGCCACCAACGACCCCAGATCATGAACCCTACTCGAAACGCGCCCTGGCACGCGATCAAGTCGAGGTCATGCGACAATTGGGCTTTGAGCGGTTCTTCGTCGCTGGACACGATCGCGGGGGCTATTGCGCGGTGCGGATGGCCCTTGATGCTCCTGAACGGGTACTCAAGCTGGCAGTCTTTGACAATATCCCCATCGGGGAGGCATTTCGGCGGACCACCAGGGAGTTTGCGTTGGGATGGTGGCACTGGTTCTTTTTCGCCCAGCCTGATGTACCAGAGCGGTTGATTCTCGAGAATCCTGACAATTTCTATCGTTGGGGAGAGCGGATACGGGCAGAACTACCGGCCTACTTTGCAGCGGAAGCTGTAGAAGATTATCGCCGCTGTGTCTACAATCCCGAGACCATCCGCGCGATGATTGAAGAGTATCGAGCGGGTGCAACCTATGATTTTGCGCTTGATGAGGCGGATCGTGGCAAGAAACGTATTTCCTGCCCAATGCTCGTTCTGACCTGCCTGCAGGATGATCTCAAAGACTATTTCGATATTGAGGGTATTTGGCGGGAGTGGGCAACTCATGTAAGGTTTGAGCGTCTGGATGCTGGCCATTACGCTGCGGAAGAACTTCCAGAGGAGACTTATCGCGCCTTGTTTACCTTCTTCTCGAGTCGATAACGACACTCGGACGACCGGTTCCTCCTCCACTCTGGTTGCTGCTCCTGATCTTCTCCATCGATCAGGGGCAGCACTCTTCGATCATTTCATGGAACATGACCATGAGAATGCTTGCTCCTTTTTGATTTCTGACAATGAAAACAGACGCGCCAGAGTCATTAGAACTCCGGCACGTCTGTGAATGACCTGTGTCAAGCTTTGAATTTCCTAGTCTCCCGTGGATACCTCGAAGACACGGGTACCCCAGTTGCGTAGGCCGTCGGGTGTCTGGCTGGTCACGGGTGGGATGTATTCGTTGGCCATCCAGAAACTCTTCCCGGAAGGCGCAAGGACTGACGCTGAATAATCGCCCCAGCGACCAGCGGTAGGATCATATGAACCCCGGCCCTTTCCTGAGATATGGATAGGACCAAAGGCCGTATGTTCTTCCTGGAGAAACACATAGCCTGCGCTGGGGAAGAAGGTCGGGCCAGAGAGGGTGAAGTTGATGGCCGCCGTCCCTTCATAGCTGGCCTGAATAGACGGGTAGGTCAGGTAGTTCCCCAGTGAGGTGACATAGCCCTGGTGAACGATGTGTGCGCCACCAATCGTATCGCCCTTGAGGTGTGGATGGACTCTGAACCAGGCGATCCCTGCGCGGGCGGCAGTATCATGAGCAATCGTCACGGATGTGCCCAGCGCTCCCCAGAGGTCTCCATTGATGAACTGCACCTGTTGCATACGATCATCGCCTGAATCAAGCAGACTGGTCGAGCCTTTCTGTATGGCCCCAGGAGGTACGCCGTAGGGTTCGGATTGGATGAGCACATGCGATAAATGGGGAATGCCACCAGATGTCACCGCACCTCGATCGGTGATAGCCCAGACGCCAAGGCGGTTATCGAAGGTACCAAACGGATCGAGTGAGTTGAGGAAGTACTCTGCATCGCTATGACCGTAGGTCGTGGCGGGTTGGACAGAGGCAGCCAGATTGCCCCCGATAGTCAGGTTCGCGAAGTGGACAAAGTTGACCGAACTGGCGAGCGCGACCAGCTCTGACTTGGAGATGGCGTAAATTTGAGCGCCGTTGAATTGCGGTCCCAGGATAGAAAACTCATTGGTGCTGACATAGATATTGTCCTGGTCAAGACCCAGAAGTGGCTGGTCGCCAAAGCAGGGACAGCCATTCCCGTTCGGATTGGTGGTATCTACGCGGTACACTGTCCAGGCCTTCGTCGGGTCGCCGGAGGAGTTGACCGAGATGTCGAAATGAGAGGCGGCGTTATCCGCGCTAATGAAGAGAATGGTAGCAAACCAGGTATGCGTTGATTTGTCGAAATAGCAGCGGGGGTCGCTGGTGAACTCCGTAAGTCCCTCATTGAAGAGCGCGTTTACGTTGAAAGGACCGGCGACGACCGCGCCATTGGTGCGGTAGATGGTGAAGGCCGAGTTGACCGGTTCTACCACAAAGCCATTGCCAACGCAGAGACCCTGATCGGGCGGCTCGAATTCAGCACCGAAATTGGTGACGGCGCTATCGAGGCTGCTGACGCCATTGAAACTGGTCAAGAGTTTCCCGGCATGTTCCGCATCAAAGGTCGAGCTGGTGGCATTGAAGGCGCGGGCTGACGTGCTGGCCGCGCTTCCTTGATGAATGCGGCGCACACCCTTTGGGCGAGCAGAAGTAGAGGACGAGGCTACTTTGGCGGTTGAAAATCTGGCCGGGTCAACAACGCCTGCCGGGGTAATTGTGCCTCTGGTGGCATTGGACTTCGGCCCAGTGGCTGCATGAACAGACGCTCCGCGCAACGCGAAACTACTGAGCATGAAAGCGCTGATAAGAGTGACGATAGTGACAAAGGTGATCGTAGCCACCTTTAAACGGGAAGGGTGACGCATACTGGAGTCTCACTTTCAAACGCTGAAATGTTTCTGGCAGCAGATAGTCGAGCTTATATTGGCATTATATCCTGATGCAATTATGCAAGACATGCAGAGGTCAAGGAAGGTGAAGATGGTTATGATCTGGTTACGATCTGGTTATGAATATATGCGTATATACGTACTTTTCTTTACGCAAGAACGGCACGCTAATAATTGCAACTATATAGGTGGTCCAAAAAGAAGAAAGGATGGGATGACCGGGGAACCAGTGACCCAAAGTTCTGATAGAGACCTTGCTCCTCCTAATTGTTAGAAGGTGTAATGGCTATCCTCCTTGTCTTGGGATATAAACGCGAGATAGCATCGTTCCGATGAGAGATGAGTTTTCCTCTTCCCCTTTTTTTTCCCCTTTGTGTACCGATACATGATAGCGAGAAGCACAGAGACAGTGCTGGTCTGTCCAGGTTGGTATGCTGAGTGCCATGGAGTGGCGTCCCTGCGGATAGAGAGCATTCCCAGGAGATGGACATGGAGAGACCGCTTTCCCGTTCTGCACTGACAGAGCATATTCGACCAGCTTTTTCTCTACCAACGACAAAGGACTACTGCCATGAAGACACCTCCTATTCCAAGCAATGAAAAGCAGAGGCTTGCGACACTGCGAGCATTACAGATTCTCGACACCCCTCCAGAGGAGCGGTTCGATCGCATCACGCGTCTGGCCGCAGCGTTTTTTGATGTTCCCATCACTTTGATCAGCCTCGTTGACGATGAGCGCCAATGGTTTAAGTCAGTCGAGGGGCTTGCAATCTGTGAGGCCTCACGCGACACGTCTTTCTGTGGCCATGCGATGCTCTCACGGGAGCTGTTTATCATTCCAGATGCGCTGGCAGACACCCGCTTTGCGGACAATCCTCTGGTGACAGGCGATCCCTGGATTCGCTTCTATGCGGGCTGTCCGCTCTATGCGCTCGATGGAAGCGCACTCGGGTCATTCTGCATTCTTGATCGCCACCCACGAGAGATCTCTGCCTCCGATCAGCAGATGCTGCGAGATTTAGGCTCGTGGGTAGAAAACGAGATCCATACGGTCGAGATCAGCCAGGCTCTCCTCCAACGGGAAAGTGAAGTACGTTTGCATGCGATCATGGAGAGTACCAACGACGTGATGATGTTTGTGGGAACAGATCAGCGCCTCCTGACAGTCAATGGCTGCTTCTCCACGTTCTTTGGGATCCCTTCTGCTGAGATAGCTGGGTCCTCCTGCCATGACCTTGCTGTGCAGTTAGAATGTCTCTTTCTCGATCCACAACAGGTGTACCAGTTGATCGCCGGGACGGCAGCCGACGCCGCAGGTGAGGTGACTGAATGTCTTGTTCAATGCAGGCCACAAAACCGGACCGTAGAACTCTTCTCAACTCCAGTGCATACCACCAGTGCGGAACATCTCGGTCGGCTGTACATCTTTCGTGACATCACTGAGCGGGCTGCGATGTTAGATACCCTCCAGCACCAGGCCAGGCATGATCCCTTAACGAACCTCCCCAATCGTGAGTTCCTTCAAGAGCAGATCGAAGCCGCCCTCCTTGCTGGAGCGTCCAGGGAAAGCGGCACTGTTCTCCTGATGCTCGATCTCGATCGCTTCAAGGAGGTGAACGATACGTTTGGACACCAGCAAGGGGATCTGCTGTTGTTGCAAGTAGGCGCTCGTCTGCGTCGCACCGTCTCCGCCTTGTCTGTTCCCGGAACAGTCGCCCGGCTAGGCGGTGACGAGTTCGCGGTGCTGTTGCCAACAGCCGGAGAAGAAGAGGCGTACGTGATTATCCAGGCGATCCGCATCGCATTCGAGGAGCCGTTCACCATCGCGGACATGCCTGTGCAGATCGATGTGAGTATCGGAGTGGTCTTCTCTCCTACCCATGGGAAAGATGCCCAGACGCTCCTGCGCCGAGCAGACATCGCCATGTACATTGCCAAACGAACACATACAGGCTATGCCTTCTATGATATCACCTCCGATGAGTCCAGCCCCCGCCGTCTTGCTATCATCGGAGCCCTGCACCAGGCTATCGCAAGCAAGACCTTACAACTGTATTATCAGCCAAAGGCCGAGGTCAAAACAGGGGTAGTGCGCAGTGTTGAAGCTCTCGCACGCTGGATCCATCCGACCTACGGCTCTATTCCCCCCGATCAGTTCATTCCGATGGCCGAGCAGATGGGGCTGATTGCCCCACTTACCCACTGGGTGATCGAGACAGCCATCCAGCAGTGCCAGGAGTGGCGCACCGCTGGACGTGAAATGGCGATCGCTGTCAATCTCTCCATGTGGAACCTGCGCGATGCCACCCTTGCTGACACCATTGGCTCCTTGCTCCAGGCGTATGGCATTCCTGCATCTCTCTTGCGTGTAGAGCTGACAGAGGGTGCCGTGATGGCTGACATCGATCGAACAGTAGAGGTGTTACATCGCCTTGTCGCCCTGGGGATACGCATTTCTGTCGACGATTTCGGCACCGGGTATTCGTCATTAGCCTATCTCAAACGCCTGCCGATTGACGAATTGAAGATCGACCGCTCGTTTGTGCAATATATGGCCACCAATCAGGTGGATGCAACTATTGTACGTTCCACGGTGGCTCTGGCGCATAATTTGGATATACACGTTGTGGCTGAAGGTGTGGAAGATGAACGGACCTGGAATCTCCTGGCGGCGGTCGATTGTGACATGATACAAGGCTACTACCTCTCGCGTCCGCTTCCAACTGTGGAGTTTGAGCAGTGGGTACGGACACGAGACGCCTCGCCACGCAGCGATTCAGTCCTCGCCCTCATCTAAAAAAAGAGCTTCCCTCGTTCGTAGGGAA
>JALYTT010000158.1 GCA_030854145.1 Chloroflexota bacterium
CAACTATGATTGTATCAAATACTGCTCCATTAGCTGTCTGTTTCAGGCGTCTTATACAATTGCTGATATGCATAAAAGTGAAGAGTTGTCCCATTGAGCCTCGCCCTTTTAAAGCATAACACGATTGCTTCATCGCCATATCGTAAGCATTCAGGGCAACTTTCCCAACGGTACCTCTAGCAGTAATGAAGACAGTATTTTTAGGATACAACTTACTGCTACAAGAGTTTAAGCCTGACACAGTAATCGATTTCTCTGTAGTGATAGCAAAGAAAGAATCTGGAGCATCCTTGGGAGTATAGAAAGGAATATCACCATTCCAATACTCGGCCACTGTTGTTTTAGGTGTGCCTCCACTCAAGACATCAGCAATATCAATAAATTGAACAGCCTCCCACCCTTCCGGTATCATCCCCATCTCTGACTCCACCATCGTCGCCTGCTCATGCCCTGGGAAGCGGAACTTGACGAACCACTCCTGGTAGAGCATCTGCGCCATCTCTTCCAGGATGGCGATGCGGCGCGTGTTGTTCTCGATCAGGTCGTCGTAGGCTGAGAGGATGGTGGCGATGGTGCGCTGGATGGGGAGGGGAGGATATACAATTGGAACACTACGGAGAATACTTGTGTTTAGGTTGGGTAATGTGGCTCCTATAGCATGATTTGCAATCCATGTAATTATTTCTTGCTGGCTTAAATAGTAGTGTAAAAATAGGGGTTCGAGAATTCT
This sequence comes from Chloroflexota bacterium, assembly GCA_030854145.1. The sequence goes on from JALYTT010000158.1 coordinate 731, forward strand.
ATTTACCTGACTGATACGTAAACATCCCGTACCGCAGAGCCAACCGGCTTCCCTCCTGGTTACAATAGCGTGCCTTCCGATATCACCTCTACGTCCATAAACAATATCGCCCTGTTTTAGTCGATGGGTTGATAACCTTTGAGCATCTTCTTCATGAATAAGGGCAATATCTTCTGTTAATACCTTGCCATCGATAATATTTTTAGGCATTACAACGGGAATACCTTGTTCTACGTAATCTGACTCATGTAACTGTGAGCCAAAGGGACCTGTACGTATAAATCCTCCCGCTTTGTCACAGATCTCGCCGAGAGTATGGGTTTCAAGTTTCATCATAGTTAATCCCCCATCTCCTCTAGCAGCCGTACCATATTCCCATCAATCTTCTCCTCCAGCTCGTGTGCCTCGCCGTTGAGTCGCGTCAGTTCCTCGTGCAGCTCCTCCAGCTTCTCTTTGAAGTCGAAATCGACGGCGGCGCGCTCGGCCACGCCCACGTAGCGGCCGGGGTTGAGGCTCCAGCCCTGGTCCTCAATCTTGGCGAGGGTGGCGACTTTGCACAGGCCGGGGATGTCAGCGTAGATGCCTTCGGGGAAGTGTTCCTGCATCAGCGCGCTGCTGCCCTGCTCGCTCTCCGGGGTCTGGTCGCGGTAGAGGCGCACGATATTGGCCAGGAACTCGATCTGCTCCGGCGTGAACTCGCGGTGCGCGCGGTCGATCTGCTGGTAGATGTGGCGGGCGTCGATGAAGAGCACCTTATCGGCGCGCTGGCTGGCGCGCTTGCCCTTGTCGAAAAACCACAGCGTGCAGGGCAGGGTCACCGTGAAGAAGAAATTGGAGCCGACGGAGACCATCACATCCACCACGCACTGCTGGATGATCTTGCGGCGGATCTCCTGCTCGGATGAGCGCGCGTCGCTGGCCGAGTTGGGCATGACGAAGCCCGCGCGACCACTCTCTTTGAGCGCGCTGTAGAAGAGCTGAATCCACAGGTAGTTGCCGTTATCGGTGCGCGGCGGATCGAAGGGGAAGCGCTGCTTGGGGTCGAGCAGGCGCGATTTGTCCACGCCATCGACATTGAACGGAGGATTGGCCATCACAAAGTCGAACCTGCCGCTGCTCTTGTACGGGTCCTCGTAGTAGCTATTGGCGCTCTGCACCTCGCCGGAGAGGCCATGCACCGCCAGGTTCATCTTGCAGAGCCGCACGGTTTCCAGCGACTTCTCCTGCCCGTAGAGCGAGAACTCCTGATTGGGTTCGAGCCGGTGCCGCTGCACAAACTGCGCGCTCTGCACAAACATACCGCCGGAGCCGCAGGCCGGGTCGAAGATCAGCCCATGGTATGGCTCAATGATCTCCACGATCAGCTTCACAATGGAGGTGGGCGTGAAGAACTCGCCGCCGCGCTGCCCCTCCGCCAGCGCGAACTTGCCCAGGAAATACTCGTAGATCTTGCCGAAGAGATCGCCCTCGACATTGAGCGGCACGCCAGCGAACGTCGCCAGCAGGCCTCTGAGCGTGCTGTTGTCGAGCGCGCTATAGCCATTGGTCGGCAGCGCGCCCCCCAGGCTCTCAGGATTGTCGCGCTCGATCAGCTTCATGGCAGTGTTGAGCGCCGTATCCACCTGCACGGTCAAGGTGCGCAGGTAGTCAAAGCGCGCCTGCCCATCGAGGTAGATCGCGCCCTCGGCCTTGTAGCGCGCCGGACTCAGCGTCATGCGCCCCTCCGACTGGCGTATACGCTCTTGCAGCAAGCGGTCAACAACGGCGAATTTCTGGTCCGCGAACTTGAGGAAGATCAGACCGAGCACAGGCACAGAGTACTCGGAGGCCCGCAGGTGCGTATTGGCGCGCAACTTATCGGCGGCGCCCCACAGCCTGTCCGCCAGATCGCTAAAATTGGTGGCCACGGCAGTTCCTTCTAAATAATGTAAATGCGGAACAAGTATAGCAAAAGATCGGGCGAATGGGAAGTACACGAAAGAAAGGAGCACGTAGGCATGCAGGGCGCAGGCCAGCGGCGCCCCTACACGAAAGAGGTTGCCAGATGTCGCGCGTCAGGTCACAGGGCGCAGGCCAGCGGCGCCCCTACACGAAATGAGCCCCACGCTCGCATCCAGGCTTTCCGGCCCTGGACCGACATCTGGGCTACTCCTCTTTCGTGTAGGGGCGCCGCTGGCCTGCGCCCTGCTCCAAGGCCGACATCTTTTGCCCTCTGCTGGATCTCTCCCTATGTAGTATCAACCAATGGGCAACCCGTCGCCCCTACGGAGACGCAGAAGCGCTGTCCCGGAGGCGGGCGGGGCCAGCCGTCGCCCCTACGGATAGGTCAGCCACGGCAGATGATGTTGCCTGTGGGCCGACATGTCACCTCATCGCGTCTCATCCCCCGGCACGCTAACATGTACTGGCTCCCCTTGAGAGTACACTGCTTCCGCTTGCTCTGGGGTCTGCCCCACCAGCGCCGCCTGCGCCTGCTCTCGCCGTCGCCAGTAGATCACCAGCAAGGCAATGATGGCATAGAGCGGGAGCAGGCCGACGAGCCAGCCGAGCCAGGCGGGGACGGCCGGGGGAGCGGTCGCGGTAATCGGGACAATCGTTGAGCCGTGACCCTGCGGGCCATCGACAGCTATCTGGAGCGTCCAGGGACCGCTGACGGGGATCTCCGCCTCGCCCTGCACACCGCCTGGCACATTGGCGTCGGGACTGAGGCTGGCCTTCACAGGCGTGGCGCTGACGCCCTGACCGGGAACCGAAACAACCGTGTAGGTCAGACCACCATGAAGCGACGGCTGGGGCGCGATGGCGAAGGGCAGTGCGAAGCCGGCATTGGCCGGATCAGCGTAGAGGCTGACCTTGAGTTGGTAGGGTCCCGCTGTGACCTGCTGCACACGTGCCGGGGTGCTGCTGTGCATGGTCGCCAGCAGCGAGAAGGTGATCATGGCGCCCAGCGCGAGCGTGCCGATGATGCCCGCGACAAGTAGCCCAAGCTGAAACGCTTTTGGCATCATCGTTACCTTTCCAGCACACGCATAAATGCGCCCATGTTGCGACCCAGGCGGCTCCCGATATACGCGCCAGGAATACCCAGCAGCGAGAAAGCCAGGAAAAACCAGGGATACCGGCTCCCCAGCCGGAAGGCCAGCACGAAGAAAGGCGATGAGAGGATGCCGATCAACACAACCATCACTATGGTCAGCCGGCTGGCAGACCAATTGCGGCGTCGCGCAACTTCTCTAATAACGTCGAAGAGGATCGCCGCCAGGATAGGTCCAAGGGGCCATTGGAAGACCATCAGCGCATAAGGCACATCGGGTCGCCGGAAGGCCAGTTGCTCGATAGCCGCCAGGGTAGTGGTTGCCGGCGGCACAAAGACCTGCATCAATAACGCGAAGAGGCCGTACACGACACCCACGCATGTGGCAGCCCAGCGCCATTCCACCGCCCGCACGGCAGTGAAGAGCGCCCAGGCGCAGACGAATGCCAGCAAGACAATCTCAGCGAAAATGGTCAGGGTCCCGGCGGTAAAGTCAGTAAGCAGCATAAGGATGCACATCATCACGCCCAGGGCCAGCAAGCCGCCCAGCGAGGCCGCGCGCGCGGCCCCCACATCGCCGGTGCGTGTCGCGAGCGTGGCCGCCGACAACAGCATATAGGCCGCTCCCAGCGCGACGAGGCCCATCCCCAGCAGTGCCATCACATGGAAGGGCGCAATCACCGCTACATCGATGCCGTAGAGGGCGTGCCAGTAGCTATCCAGCGAGAAGGCGATGGCAGCCATCAAGCCCGCGTATCCAGCGATGTACGCACCCAGCGACGAGCGGAAGATACCCGCGAAACCCGTGCCTGTCTGGGCTACCACGGGACTATGCCGCGCCCACAACGTCTCGACAAGCACGCCCACCAGTGCCGCCAGCCCGCTCAGTGTCACCCCTCCGAGGATCATGATATGGGGTGGGATCAGCGTACGGTCGCGTCCAATCAGCGTATGCCACTGGATGTCCCAGCTTGTCCCCAGGATAAAAATCAGCGCGCTGAATGTGATAATTGCCCCAAGCGCCAGGCGCAGTATCCACACCGACCGCAATGTACGTGCGGCAGGCTGCGCGGTGGATACCAGCCGCGCGCCGTCGATTACTTTTGCCATAATAATTGTCCTTTCTTATGCATTTTCCAGAGCCAGCAGGTGGACAGGGCATAGGCCAGCCCCCAATCGCGTAGGGCGCAGGCCAGCGGCGCCCCTACACGAAATACACCATGATCGTCTAGGGCGCAGGCCAGCGGCGCCCCTACACGAAATACACCATGATCGCGTATCTGTCAAGCTTCATTTGGTGGTCAATGTGTAGTAGCGCCCCTCGCGGGCGCTATGTTCCAACCCTTCGGCTCCCCTTGCCTGCCGACAATGCCGCGCCCATGCAGGCCACGCCGGGGTACAAGGTCACAATGCTCGCCACAAATATCCCAATGCGTCTCATCCACTATCTACGGTCCATGAAGAGGTTTTGTTACATTCCCAGGACTCGCCGGGATGAGGTAAAATACATATGTATGGATGATACTACATTTACACAAGAATAGGAAGTTGTAATCATGCCAGAAACACCTCTCTCGGAGGCAGCCGCGCGGTTGCACGGCTTTGATGATTTTGTGCGTGCGATCATGCAGGAATGGAAGGTGCAGGGGCTGGCCATCGCGATCGTCAAGGACGACGAGGTGCTGCTCGCGCGTGGCTTCGGGCTGCGCGATGTCGATAGCAAGCAGGAAGTGACGGCGCGCACGCTCTTTCCCATCGCCTCCTGCACCAAGGCCTTCACGACAGCTTCGCTGAGCATCCTGGCGGACGAGGGCAAACTGGATTGGGATGCCCCCGTCAGAACGTACCTGCCGGCGTTCAAGCTCTACGATGCCTTCACCACAGAGCATATCACGCCACGCGACCTCGTGACGCACCGCACGGGCCTGCCGCGCCACGACCTCATGTGGTACAACTCCACGGCCACGCGCCAGGAACTCTTCGAGCGCTTGCAGTACCTTGAGCCGACGAAAGATCTGCGCGCGCTGTGGCAGTATCAGAACCTGATGTACATGGTGGCGGGCTATCTCGCCGGCGAGGTATCCGGCGCAAGCTGGGAAGATGTAGTGCAGACGCGCATCTTTGACCGGCTCGCGATGGGCAGCAGCAACTTCTCCATTGTGAAGACTGTTCAGGAGGCCAGCGACTTCTCTCATCCCTACAAGGAGGAGAAGGACGAGGTGAAGGAGATCCCCTTCTATGCCGCGCAGGGGGCGGTCGCGCCAGCCGGGGCCATCGTCTCCAGCGTTGCCGATATGGCCAACTGGCTGCGTATGCACCTGAAGCGGGGCAAATATGGCACTGAGCAGGTAGTCTCCGAGAGCCAGGTGGCGCAGTTGCACGCGCCGCAGATGATTATGCCTGAGTCGAGCAAGTTCCCGGAGACGCCGTATGTCAGCTACGCCATGGGCTGGTTTGTCGAGCCGTACCGCGGCTATCCTATGCTCTACCACGGCGGCAACATCGACGGCTTCAGCTCGCTGACATCGCTCTTCCCTAGAGAGAACATCGGCGTGGTCGTGCTCACGAACATGAGCGCCTCATCTGTCCCCGAAATCCTGACCTACAACATCTTTGAGCGCCTCCTCGACCTGGACCAGGTACCGTGGAGCGAGCGCATGATGAAGGAGCATCTCGAAATCAAAGAGGCCGGCGAGAAGGGCAAGGAGAAGAGCGCCAGCGACCGTGTTCCCGCTACCAGTCCATCGCATCCCCTGACAGCCTACACCGGCGACTTCGAGCATCCCGGCTACGGCGTCATCTCGGTCACGCTGGACGGCGAGCAGTTGCAGGGTACCTTCAACAACATGCAGTTCCCACTCACGCACTACCACTATGACATCTTCGAGTTAAAGATCGAACGCTTCGACATCGATCTGAAGGTCTCCTTCACCGCCAACGTCAAGGGCGACATCGATACGCTGATCGCGCCCTTCGAGGTGACCGCCAGCGATATCGTCTTCAAGCGCGTCCCCAGCAAACAGATGCAGATCAGGAGCTTCCTGGAGCCATTCGCCGGCGAATACACGTTGATGGGCGAAAGCCTGATCGTGGCCCTGAAAGGCGAAAGCACGCTCTTCGTCAGCGTACCCGGCCAGCCCGACTACGAACTGACCCCCTACAAAGGCACCGAGTTCCATGTACGCAACCTCTCCGGCTTCAGCATCGAATTCAAACGCGACGCATCGGATGCCGTGACCGAAGCTGTACTCACGCAGCCATATGGCATGTTCACGGCGAAGAGGACGTAGGGGCGGAGGACAAAAGTGGGCCAGTAGGTCCCCAGGGCGCAGGCCAGCGGCGCCCCTACACGAAAGGAACTGGTACCGGCGGAGGCATGTCGCCATGTCACCTCGATCTGTCGTATACTGCTATAGAAATGTCAGCACAACCTGTGCAGAAAGATTGGTGATGGCTATATGAAGAATCTGATACCTGATATGTATGATCGTCTGACGATCTTGCGGACCTACCGGCACATCGCCATCGTCGGCGTTTCGGCTGACCCGTACCGGCCCAGCCACTTCGTGGCGATCTACTTGCAGGCGGAGGGCTACGATATCGTACACATTAACCCACGGTACGCCGGGCAGACCATCCTGGGCAAGCGCGTCTATGCCTCGCTCACCGAGGCCAAAGAGGCTGGCGAGCAGATCGAGATCGTGGATGTCTTTCGCAGATCTAAGGACGTACCCCCCATCGCCGAGGAGGCCATCAAGATCGGCGCGAAGGTTCTCTGGCTACAACTGGGCATTCGCAACGACGAGGCCGGCGCCCACGCCCAGGAGGCCGGGCTGATATTTGTGCAAGACCGCTGTATAAAAATAGAGCACGCTCGCTTCTTCGGCGGCCTGCACACGGTTGGGCTGAATACTGGCGTGATTATATCAAAGCCGCTGTGATTAAGCTCATCTATTTCATGGAGGGGCGCCGCTGGCCTGCGCCCTGTTCCAACACGACATCGCGCTCCCTCTAGAGGAGCAACGCATGAGGCCAGCGGCGCCCCTCCACGAAATAGATGAGAGCGCGTCGGCTCACTAGACACGTGTCGGCTTCCAGAGCGCGCGTGGTTGGAACAGGGCGCAGGCAAGCGGCGCCCCTACACGAAAGACCAGATTCCGCTCTCTCCCAGATATCCCTCCCTCTGGCTGGCCTGCGCCCTGTTCCAACGCTACCATCTTCTCCCCAACCACCTTCTCGTAGTATAATGCCCACAAATAGAGCTAACGTACGTTATTATACTAGAAGTCACACACGTTGCATCACACGAATGTAGGTAGCAGGCCAGCCGGGAGGAGATATGCAGATGGGGTATGCCGTAGCTCGCAACACCTGGAACATCGTCAAATGGATCTGGGTGTCGATGGTCCTTGTTATACCGATTGGCATTGTCATAAATATGTCTGTTGTCAAAACTACCGATGTATCGGCTACGGTAGCGGCAAAAGTTTTCTTCTGGCTCCTTCTCGCTGGCCCTGCCCAGATCGCTCTACTCGCCATCTCTGGCCTATTCATAACGATTACCATTATCGCCGGCCTCTTCACAGCCATAGATGCATACAAACGGGGCGGCCTGGCCCTCAAACGCTACCTGCGCGAAGTTGTTGAGCGCAACCAGGCACTGAGTCCGACAGGGATGGCACAGTCATCGGGGACGCTGCTCTCGGTGAGCGTGCCGCTGGATACGGTCTTCATCCACCTGAACGCGGTCTCGGATCGACCACTCTACGAGATGCCCGCCGAGCAACAGAAGCTGTTTGAAGAGCTACAACGACGCACCGATCTGAGCATCGACCAGCAGGAAGAGACGATGCAACGAATGCGCGCGATCTGGCACTCGCAGGTCGGACGCGGTTTGCTGGAGGCGGGGCAGCGCCGGCAAATTGCTATGGAGAATATACTTGCTGCCTGCGATGGCGCGCACCCAGGAGCGATCATCCTGGGCGCACCTGGCTCTGGCAAAAGCACCTCCATGCGCTGGCTTGCTCTGCATATGGCCAGCGCCTCTCTCCAGCCTGGATACCGGAACCTGTTCAATCGCTTCCTCCAACTACTCACACGGGTACGCGTTCTCGGCAAGTTCTTCACACCGCGCCCGGATCTACCAAAGGGTATGGCGCCCCAGCAAATCCCAGTTTTGGTGCGCATCAGCGACTATGCTAAACATCTTGAAACGCAGCAAGATCTGGTGTTTGCGGAGTTCTTCCACGAGTACTTCAACAAGAAGCAACCGATGCTAGCCGAACGGCTTAACGAGGAACTACAGAAGGGCCGCTGTCTGCTACTCTTCGATGGCCTGGACGAGGTGGCCAGCGACAGCCTGCGCAGGCGCGTCGTGGACCAGATCACGACCTTCCTCTCCAACCACACGTCCAATACACCATCGGCCCGCCTCTACAATCGCTTCATCGTGACCTCGCGCATCGTCGGCTACGAGGCTGGCAGTTTTGCCGGCTATGCGCACTATACGCTGCTCGATCTCGACGATAAGCAGGTCGAGGAGTTTCTCAGCGCCTGGTGTCCGGAGGTCGAACGCTACCAGATGCGCGCTCCCCAGGGCATGAAGCCGCTCACGCGCCAGCAGGAAGAGCAGGCAAGCAGGCAGGCGGACGAACAGAAAGCGCGCCTGCTGCTGGCCTTCGAGAACAGTTCCAGCATCAAACGGCTGGCGGTGAACCCATTGATGCTCACCATCCTGGCCTTGATCCAGCGCAGCGGCAAGACGCTGCCCCACCGGCGCATCGAACTCTATCAGGTGGTGACGCGCACGCTGCTAGATAACTGGAACCAGGAGACCGGGCGCAGGGTCTTCCCCGTCGAGGAGCTTCCCCTGGCCGAACAGTTGATGAGCCGGCTGGCCTACCAACTCCACAGCAGCGACCTCCTCTTGACTGAGCCACAGGTGCGCCAGATCGCCAGGGAAGCCATGCAGGATTTCTATAAGGCGCCCCCCGCAGACGAGGCCATTACCCAGTTCATCAAGACACTACGCACCAGCAGCGGACTATTCGTAGAGACCGGGCAAGGCCTATTCAGCTTCATGCACCGCACGTTTCAGGAATATTATGCCTCCCACTCTCTCTATACCAAACCGGCGGACAATCTGAAGGATTTCGTGCGTGAGCACTACAAAAAACCCACCTGGCGCGAACCCCTGCTGCTGCTGATCGCCAACAAAAGCGGCCAGCAGAGCGCCGACGAGCAGCGCCAGGCCGGCGAACTGATCGGTGTGATCGCGAATGCCCAGAATCCCTATGACAGTATCCTGCAGCGCAACCTGCTCTTCGCCGCCGCCTGCCTGGTGGATTGCAGCGCGTGGTCGGTCCCCAAAGCGCTCCAGCAACGCATCGCCACTGGCCTCTTTGATCTCTACGGCGATACCTACGGAACAGGGCGCTATACCACACTGCAAGAGGAGATTGAGCAGACCGCGCTCTTCTGGCTGCGCGGCCAACCACAGGAGAGCACACAGACGCATGCCTGGCCGCCCCTACTGGAGACCTGGCGGGCCGCACTGTGCGACCCCAACAATCCTATGCGCCAGGAAGGCGCGGCCCACCTGCTGGCATCTCTTGCTCCCGATCTCCCCGGCTGTCCTGAGCAAGTCCTGCTTGCGCTCACCCCGCCCTTACTGCAACTGGCGGATACCCTCGATATGTCCTACCCGCCAGAAAACATACGCGCCAACCTTCCACACCCGGCCGCGCGCCCGGCCTCCCTGAAGGTTGCGGACTATGCCTTCGTCGCGCTGCGTTTGCTCGATGCTGCCGGTCCGGCGGGCTGGCTGCATACGCAATGGCTCACGTGGAGCAAGGAGCAGCCACACTTGTTAGAGCGCCTCACACAGCACTCGCTTGAGATCGAGCAACTTCTCACAGCAGCGGCTTTCCCGGCTCAGCGAGACGGCCCCAATTGGAACCGATACTCTGATCTTGCGATCGAATGGAAAAACCATGCTCAGCGTAACCCTGCTGATCTACATATTCAATTGCTGCACGCCAGTAATGTAGCACGCTACCCTCACGCATACTTGTTTAAGCAGATGCTTGAGCAGGAGACAGGCGGACAGCCATGGCGTGCTACCTGGGATAACTATCTTCAGAAAGAGATGGCTCGTGGTCGCACCAGCACATACCAATCATGCCTCTCACTACAACTATGGCTTTCTCAGGGAGATCAGCAGCAACAGCAAGCAATTGCCACTGATATTATGAAAGCATTATCAACTCAACCACAACAAGCAATGATCACTATTAGCAATATTTATTTGAGAGATTTGAGAGATTTGAGAGATTTGAGAGATTTGAGAGATTTGAGAGATTTGAGAGATTTGAGAGATTTGAGAGATTTGAGAGATTTGAGAGATGAAGAGTATATAATAAGTACGTTATGTGATATACTTAAACAAGAGGGGAAGACGCTACATTTAGTACTGCTTTCCCTATATAGTATCGTTGCCAGCACCGATGAGCCGCTTCCTCCATCTATTGAGAGACCAGTACAGGATAGCATCCAACACATTGAGCAACAATCACAAAAGCTGACAATTGAGCAGCGCTTACTGCTCAAAGCATTACAGCGCAAACTCAAGCCGCCTGCTACCCCAACACCAGTCGATATATCACCAGAGGAGCAAACGAGAGTCGATGAACGCGCTATAGCTCTATACGCGCTTGCACAACAGCCCCAAATTACAAAAACAAAATCGCAGGTTGAAGAAATACTGACCGCATGTATGGATACCAGGAGAGTTTCCGAGGACAAGCAAGTTGATGCAGATACAGTACAGGAGGTTGCCTGGAATCTGCTTCAGACATCTATCAACCTGGAAGCGGATGCGTGGCCTGTTGTTTTGCAAGAGCTGGACAACGCTGATGCTATCGTGTGCGCGGCGGGAGCGCTGCTGTTGCAACGTGATAAGCGCCTGCCACAGGATATACGCGAGCGGGCCATACCAAAGATCATGGGACTGCTAGCAGACGAAGATCTATCACGTCGCCCATTGGACCCGCCCGATTACACGATCTGGAGGCTGGACGATGTGTTGTTCGAGACGTTGAAGGCGCTGAGCGAGGGGAGATAGGGGATGGGGACACGAGGCAGGACGCAGGCCAGCGGCGCCCGTACATGAAATGGAGAGAGCGCACGTGGTTGGAACAGGGCGCAGGCATGAACATTCCGCGTAGGGGCGATGGCTGGCCCATTGACTCCAACTAATTCGTTGACAAGGCATCTCCACCTCCGTAGGGACCCGATTTATCGCGTCCGGCGCAATTTATTGCGCGAGTCCGTTATTAGGGATAGACGAATATAGTACCCCATACGCGCAATAAATTGCGCCGGACGCGATAAATCGGGTCCCTACATAGAATGACGGCGCTCTCTTCGGCGAATTTGTTGGAGCAGATGTGGCTGGCCTCGCCCGCGTAGCCCGAGGCGGGCCGGACGTATGCACTGGATCGTACGACGAGTCATAGCAGGCACGACTTGTGCGAAGCCCTGTGCATATTTACACATGGTATTGTCAGTTTCGACGTAGTTAGGTATAATGAGTGTCGTGAGGCGGTAACAGTCCATGGTTGAGGAGAAAAACATCCTACGGTTCAAAGGTATTATGGTGAGTGAGGAGGTGTGGTGTCACGTAAGCTCCGACAGTGGCGCGCAGATTTACAGGAACTACATTACTCAATGTTGATCCAGTGGTCCGATGAAGATCAAGCTTACCTCGTGCGGCTTCCCGACTGGGAGCGAGCCGAGCGCGTACTCGGACCAGTTACCCATGGTGATACGTATGCTGAGGCATTGGAGCACGGACTAGAAGCTCTCGAGGCGCTCATTGCTTCAGCGCACAAGCATCACGAGGCATTGCCAGAAGCACAAACGTTCGCAGCAGCATAAATCCTGTAAGGGTGGTGGTTGTTAGCGCCAGCTATAATTGGGTCTTCCCACGAGTAGCGCACGTGGTTGGAACAAGGCGCAGGCCAGCGGCGCCCGTACACGAAATCAGGCAGCCAGTTGGGGGAGAGAGCGGGGCCTGCTCTTTCGTGTACGGGCGCCACTGGCCTGCGCCCTGCAAGCCTACGCGTGCTCGTCCCCGATGTAGTATCAACGCATGCGGCTTGCCTCGCCCGCATCGAAAGTGGCCAGCATGGGCGAGGCAAGCCTCGCGCTACGCGGTGTTGAAATGCGGCACCACCGTCGC
>JALYTT010000159.1 GCA_030854145.1 Chloroflexota bacterium
CCCCTACCCCTCATGTACCCTTGTGCCTCTTGCTATCCTATGATGCCGAGGAGGGGAACAGGCCCTCTTTACCTCCCGCCCAGAATCTGTTGGAGCGGTCCGAACAGGTCATGCGCGCCGTAGCCGGCGGCGTTCAGGGCGAACTGGGCCGCGACGGTCAAGATTATCAGGGCTGCGGCCGCGAAGGTGACTGAAGAATTCAGCCCGATCGATATGCGCAGGCGATCCGGCTTGAGCGGGGAATCGAAGTACATGGCCTTCACGATGCGACCGTAGTAGACCAGCGAGACGATGGTGTTGAGCAGGGCCACGATCACCAGCCATTGCAGGCCCAGGCTCCAGGCGGCCGTGAAGATGAATACCTTGCTCCAGAAGCCGGCCACAAAGGGGATGCCGGCCAGCGAGAGCAGGCACAGGGCCGTGCCCGCGCTCAGGTAGGGCGCGCGCCGGGCCAGGCCGCGGAAGTCGTCGATGCGCTCGCCGCCGGTGGCGTTCGCCAGGCCAATGATGCCGGAAAAGGCCCCCAGGTTCGTCAGCACGTAGACCAGGATGAAGAACAGCACGGCGGCATTGCCGATGGTGCTCTGCGTCGCGATGCTGGCGGTAACGCCGACCAGGATGTAGCCCGCCTGCGCGATGCTGGAGTAGGCCATCAGGCGCTTGACGTTGGATTGCACAGCCGCCACCAGATTGCCGAGCGTCATGGTCATCACGGCGATAATCGAGACGATGATCACCAGCGAGGCCGTCTCGCGGATGACCAAGCCGCCATAGAAGAGGATGCGCAGTAGCGCTGCGAAGCCGGCGGCCTTGGAGCCAACCGAGAAGAAGGCCGTGGCCGGCGTGGGCGCGCCCTCGTAGATATCTGGCGCCCACATATGGAACGGCACGGCGGAGATCTTGAAGCCGAAGCCCGCTAGGATCAGCACGTCGGCGATCAGCACCAGCATATTGCCGCCCTGCAGCGCGTTCATGAAGGCGCCCTTCATGCTGATCAGGTCCGTGGTGCCGGTCAGGCCGTAGAGCAGCGCGAAGCCGTAGAGCAGGATCGCCGAGGACATGGCCCCCAGCAGCACATACTTGACCGATGCCTCCGCCGAGCGCTCGCTGGCGCGGATCAGGCCCGCCATCACATAGAGCGGGATGCTTGTCAGTTCCAGAGAGATATAGATCGAGATCAGTTCGCCCGTGCTTGCCATCAGCATCATGCCTACCACGGAGAAGAGCATCAGCGTATAGAACTCGCCATCCGCCTTCACATACTTCCCAATGTAACTGTAGGAGGCCAGGATCATGACAATCGCGATGAGCAGAAAGATGACTTTGAAGAACAGAGCATAGTTATCGACGACCAACATATCGAAAAACGCCCGCCGCGGCCCCCCGCTGGTCGTCAAGATCAGCGAGATCGTGAGCACTAGCGGCACGGCCAGGCCGACCAGCGCCACGGCTACCGTCACAATGCGCCGTTTGACGAACAGATCGACCGTCATCACCACCAGGGCCAGCACCGTCAGGCTCAATTCTGGCGAGAGAAGATAGAGATCAGCTATCTTAAACATACGAAAAACTCCTCATGGCGCCCCACATGGGGCAGCCATCGAATAGCAAAGCAGGGTACCCGCGTGGGTACCCTTCCTCTACCGCCCACCTATCGTGGTGATTGTTGGCAGCAATTGATGCAGGCTGGGAATAATTATATCCAGCAGGAACCTGGGATAGATGCCCACGAGCACAATAAACGCGGCCAGTGTGACGAGCGGGATCGTTTCGCGCAGCGAGGCATCGGGCAACCAGTTCCATTTCGGATTGAATGGTCCGTAGAAGACGCGTTTGAGCATCCAGAGCAGGTAGCCCGCCGTTAAGATCATCGTGAAGACCGCGATGGTCGTGGCCACCGGCCAGATGGCGTAGCTGCTGGTGAACACCATATACTCCGCGATGAAGCCCGCCAGCCCCGGCAGACCAAGAGAGGCCAGGCCAGCGAAGGTGAAGAGCGTGGCCAGCATCGGCATGCGCTTGGCGACTCCGCCGAAGACGGCGATCTCGCGTGTGTGCGCGTGGTCGTAGATCACGCCTACGCAGAAGAAGAGCAGGCCGGTAATCAGGCCGTGGCTGGTCATCTGCACGACCGCGCCCATCAGCGCCGCTACACCGAACAGGTGCAGGTTTTGATCGAGCGCGCTATTGCCATGCACGCCCAGGGTCGCCGCCGCCGCCGCCACCCCCAGCAGAATGATGCCCATGTGGCTTACGCTGGAGTAGGCGATCAGCTTCTTCATATCCTTCTGCACCAGGCAGATGCCCGCACCGTAGATGATATTGATCACCGCCAGCACGATCAGCCAGCTCGAAAACTGCTGCACCCCCAGCGGCGCCAGGCCCAGGCAGATGCGGATCAGCCCGTAGGCGCCCATCTTCAGCAGGATACCGGCCAGGATCACGCTGACCTCCGTGGGAGCGTCGGTGTGGGCGTCCGGCAGCCAGGTATGCAGCGGGAACATGGGGATCTTGACGGCGAAGGCGGTGAAGATCAGCAGGAAGATCAGCAGTTGCCCGCCAACCTGGAAACCGAGCAGCGGGAACATCGTGGTCTCCGCCAACTGGTGCTGCGCCAGAAACGGCATGCTCGCGTTGTCGCGGCCAACGCTGAAGTAGAGCAGCAGGATGCCCGCCAGCATGAAGATACTGCCGAAGAACGTGTACAGCAGGAACTTCCAGGCCGAGTAGATGCGTCCCGGCATGCCGTGCTTGATGGCCTCGTTGCCCCAGATGCCGATCAGCAGGAACATCGGCGCCAGCTCGACCTCCCAGAAGAGGAAGAAGAGCAGCAGGTCACTTGCCAGGAAGACGCCCATTACACCCGCTTCAAGCACCAGCAGCAGCGCCATATATTCTTTGACGCGCGTCTTCTGCCAGCCACCCACGATGGCCAGCATTGAGAGCAGACCGTTCAGCATGACCATGGGCAGGCTCAGACCATCGACGCCCAGGGCGTAGTGGATGTTCAAGGCGTGCTTCCCAAGGGGGAAGCTGATCCAGGATATATCTATTGTGTCTCGCAAAGAGGTGAGCGAGCCAAAGTTATAGCCGTTGTCGGCGATGATTTGAAAGAAAACGAACAGCGTCAGCGCGAAGACGGCTGCCGCGAAGGCCAGGGCCACCCAGCGCGCGAATTTCACAGGAGCAGCCAGCGTCACCAGCGCGCCGATCACTGGCAGCAGGATAATCCAGGAGAGAGAACTCGTGAAAAACAACATGGCTTTATCCTCTATCTAAACGTGACCAGCACAAACACAACGATAGCCAGCACCGCGATCCCGCCGAAGAAGCCCATCATGTAGGATTGCACCCTGCCGGTCTCGGTCCGCCGCACATCGCGACCCAGGGTCATCACCAGGCTGGCCGCGCCATTGACGATGCCATCCACGATGTAGGTATCGAAGGCCGCCTCAACATGCGAGATGCCGAGCACGATGTAGCGCACAAGCCAGTCGTAGAGCGTATCTACGTAGTAACGGTGCAGCAGCAAGCGATGCAGGAAGCGCAGCACCGCGTTGTTCTCCACCACGCGCTGCACAGTCGCCAGTTCGACGCGGCAGTAGAGCCAGTATGCCCAGCCAATGCCCACCAGCGAGACCGCCACACCGAGCAATGTCAGCGGGTCGGCGAACAGCGCCCCAATATCGATATTGGCGGTCTTCGGGTTGAGCGGGTTGGCGTATTTGAAGAACCCGAACCAGTAGCCCGCCGCCACCGAGGCAATCGCCAGCAGGATCAGCGGGATGGTGATCGTCAGCGGCGACTCGTGCGGTGTGCCCTCGCCGCGATAGGAGGGGCCGCCCCAGAAGCCGCCGAACTTGCCGCCCTTGCCGCCAAAGGCCAGGAAGAAGGCGCGGAACATATAGAAGGCGGTCAGGCCAGCGGTGATCAGCGTGATGGCCCACAGGCCGTAGTCATGGCGTTCAAAGGCCAGCGAGATAATCGTCTCTTTGCTATAGAAGCCCGCAAAGCCTGGGAAGCCGGAGATCGCCAGCGACGCGACCAGCCAGGTGCCGGCCGTGATCGGCATGAAGCGTGCCAGCCCGCCCATCAGGCGCATATCCTGCACCTCGCGATGCATGGCATGATGTAGTGAGTGGAGCACGCTGCCGGCGCCCAGGAAGAGCAGCGCCTTGAAGAAGGCGTGCGTGAAAAGGTGGAACATGCCGGGACCGGGACCAAGGTCGCTGCCCGCGATGCCCAGGCCGACGAACATATAGCCAAGCTGGCTGATCGTCGAGAAGGCCAGCACGCGCTTGAAGTCTGTCTGCACCAGGGCAATCGTAGCGGCAAAGATCGCCGTGATGCCTCCGACCCAGGCCACTACCTGGAACGCCTGGGGTCCGGCGGCCGCGAAGAGCGGGAAGGTGCGCGCCACCATATAGACGCCGGCCGCGACCATCGTGGCCGCGTGGATCAGCGCGCTGACCGGCGTGGGACCTTCCATAGCCGAGGGCAGCCACGTGTGCAGCGGTACCTGCGCGGACTTCCCGATCGCGCCGCAGAAGACCAGGATCATGGCGATCGTCAACAACGTCTGGTTGCCGGCGAAGGGGCCGGTGGGAGACGTGGTGGCCTGCGTCAGTTGCGCAAAATCGAAGGTGCCGGTGTGGGTGAACAGGATCATGATACCGATAATAAAACCCACGTCACCGATACGGTTCATGATAAGGGCCTGCACGGCGGCGCTGGCCGGCGATGGCCGCTCCTCCTCTGGCCGGGCGCGCTTGTTGATCCAGAAGCCGATCAGCAGGTAGGAACTCAGGCCGACCAGTTCCCAGCCGACGAAGATCACCAGGAAGTTCTGCGCGAAGACGATCATTAGCATGGAGAAGGTGAAGAGCGAGAGGTAGGCAAAGAAGCGTGCGTAGCCCGCCGAATTCTCCATGTAGCCCTGCGAATAGAACTGCACCAGCAGCGAGATCGTCGTGACCACCACCAGCATAGTGATGGCCAGGTTATCCAGGTGGAAGTTGACTGCGTAGCCAGCAAAAGATGGATCGCTGCCCCAGTTGTAAGAGATCTGGGTCAGGTTGACGCCTCTGGCGGCCAGTGCCTGCACTCCTGGAACAACACCAAGCGAGGCAAATAGTAGCAGCCAGGAGTAGGCGCAGGCCACCAGTGTGATGGCGATACCCAGATAACCACTGACCCTGGCCCCCGTCGTCAGATGGGGTACTTTTGGGTCCTCATCGTCGTCTGCGCCATGCTCGTCGTGCTCTACGCCCGGGGCAGCATGCTCGCCATGCTCTACGCCGGGAGCGCCATGCGCCTCAACGGTTTGCATCGCATCGTGGGCCGTCGCCACAGCAGCGTGTGGGCGGCTGCGCAGGTCCCAGGCACGTGTGCCGAAGACAATCACGACAAACGAAAGCAGTGGAGCGAGCAGGATCGTCCACGAATAGTCATATAAAGAAGCCATAGAAATCACCACTTCATCATATTAATTTCGCCAACGTCCACCGTGTTGCGCTTGCGATAAATCGAGATAATCATCGCGAGGGCCACCGCGGCCTCCGCCGCGGCCACAGTAATGATGAAGATGGCGAAAATCTGGCCGGTCAAGAGGGTAGAATATGGCTTGATGCGGTTATAGTAGGAGAAGGCCAGCATAGTGATATTGACGGCGTTCAGCATGATTTCAATGCCCATCAATACGGCGATGGCGTTGCGCTTGGCGAGGGCGCCATACAGGCCGATACAAAATAACACCGCACCAAGTATCAAGAAATGATAGAGTGTAAGCATGCGATTATTCCTCCTCCCTGCCAATCACAATCGCTCCCACAATCGCGACCAGCAGCACCAGCGAGGCGATTTCAAAAGGGAGCACGTAGCTATAGCAGGTGGGACTATAGAGCAACTGCCCGATGGCCACCACGTTGTTCGGCGGCAGCGCGCAGGTCGCAGGGGCTGTCCCCGCGTAGCCCTTAATGGTGGTATGGGCCGCTGTGGCGAACGCGCTGGTAAAGACGGCGTAGATGATGCCAACGCCCACCAGCCCGGAGATCACCGCGGCTGCCACCAGGGCCCACCACTTGTTGTTGGGGTTGGTGACAAACCTGTTCCCTATGCGCGTCAGCATGAGGGCGAAGAGGATCAGGATCGTGACGGCACCGGCGTAGATGAGTATCTGCACAATAGCAATGAATTCGGCATTGAGCAAGACGTAGATCGCGGAAGCCATTGCGAAGACCACCACCAGTGCCAGCGCGCTATGCACGATATTGCGCTGCCCCACCACCACCAGCGCAGCGCTCACGAGCACAATCGCGCTGATCCAGAAGACGACGCTGGCTAAATCCATAAAAAAATACCTCCGTATAGATCGGATCGGATGTTGAGAAATGTATCGCGTTCGTTTCAGCTCAGGCGAGAGAGAAGTCAGCGGCGCGGAGACACTTACGTGCACCCCATCCCCTCTACCAGGCAAGCCTATCTCTAGATTGTATCACTGCAAAGGGCCAGGACAGGATACCTCCGTCTTTTTAAGCAGAGGTACCTGACTAATAGATGGCATAAAGGTCCTGAGTCGTATTTCTCAAACAAGCTATTGTCTCTCGTCTGATTCTATCAAAACCTGTCGTCCCTGACAAGGCCAATTTTCAACGTGTCTTCCCAAGCCCTATCTCTCTGAATCCCCCATCTTTCTGATCCGCCTCTTCCTAACGCGTAGGGGCTATGGCACATCACAGGGCATGGCACATCATGGATCTGGAAAATACAGGGAAAATTACTGCCACATAGTCCATTGACTATGCTATAATCTGCTATATCCACGTATTCTGTCCTGAATCGAAAAAAATCTCTAAGGCATAGGCACCGAACTGATGAGCATGACACAAACAACGACTGAGCGGAACTCCTCTGATAGCCTGCACTGCCCCCAGTGTAACGCTGTCCTTCCTCCCCATGCCGTGTTCTGCGGCACTTGCGGCGAGCGCGTCGAGGCGAAGAAGATTTCTTCCAGCCTCTTGCAGGACGATCTTGATATCGCCAGCCGTTATCGCATCACATCTCTTGTACGTCGTCGTCCATATGTTAGCCTTTTCTTTGCGCTTGATAACCAGCAGCAGCGGACCGTTGCCATCAGTGATATCGATATCAGCAGCCTGGATAGCGAGGCGCAGGCAAATGCTACCAATCTTGTGCAGCGCGAGTATGATCTGTTACGCCGCCAGCATGTTCCTTATGTCTTGCCCATCATCCAGCTTGGCTATCGCGAAGGGCACCTGTATGTCATCGCGGGCAACCCTTTCGTCAGCCGGGACGGTGGCGAGGCCAATGGTGCTGCCCAACAGACCGAGCACACAGATACAGGCGCGCAACTGCGCACGCTGCACAATCTCCTGCAGAGCGGGATAGGTCTCCCCAGCGAACAGGTGGCTGTAAGGTGGATTGAGCAGCTTTGCCGTTCTGTGGAGTGCCTGCATAGCCATCACATCGTCATCGGTGACCTCGATCCAGAGACACTGGTCCTGAGCAGTGACCGCTACGAGAGTCAGCCAGTGCTCATGCTCTCCTGGCTGCCTGCCGCTATCCGCAGTCTCTTCCCCGCCCCTCTTACTTCGGACAAAGGCGGAAGTTTCAGCGCGCCAGAGGTGCAGCTTGGCCGCGTTGAACCGCGCTCTGACGTGTATAGCCTGGGGGCCATCCTCTACCTCCTGCTCACAGGTGTGCCTCCTGATGAACCTGACCAGCGAGCCCGGCAGCGCCTGCGTTCAGCGCGCGAACTGAATCCGCGTGTGAGTGTAGAGGTTGACGACATCGTAATGCGTGCCCTCTCTTTTGAGCGATCTGAACGCTTCCAGGACGCCCTATCGATGGCGGAAGCGCTTGATAATCCCAATATGAACACGCGTGTGGTGCGACTGCCCAAAGGGCGCATTGTGTCATCGCAGCCGTTTGAAAAGAATGGGTACGCGGAAGAGGACCGCGAAGTAGCCAATATGGATACTATCCCGGTCACGCCGCTCTCACGGTCAGATATGGCTCGCTGGGAGGCAGCGCGCGTGCAGGCGCAGAAAGCGGGCACTGCACCAGAACAGCGGCTCCCGACGACGCCCGCGCAGACGGTCTCCAGTACCGCGCGTGCATTGCCAGATATAGAGATAAGCCCGACACCGGCAGAGGAGCCACCGGAGACGACCGTACCATTTCCCGCGCCAGCAACCGCGCCACACGAAGGTGACGAAGCCTCGCTGTCCCGGCGCCTGCAGAAACGTATTACAGGGATTCTACCGGCAATTCAGGGCGCGACACATACAAAGGATACCCACGTAACGCCTGATAAAGCCAGGGTTGAACCAGCGAGTGGCGCTGAAGGGTCGTTCTTCAAACACCTGCAGCGCTTTGTGCTTGGCGAGCAGCAGCATAGCACGGCGGCGGCGGCTATCATTGAAACTCCTATGCGTATACAGCCAAACCAGAGCTTTGTGTTTCGTATTCGGCTGATGGGCAGAGATAAAGCTGTGCTATCCCCCGGCGTCAGGAAAGGCGCTCAACTGGGGGGCTTGAGCGCGCTGATGCATAACCAGACGGTCATCATCGAGGTGCGCTCGGCGTTTTATCAGCGTTACGCCTTCGTCATCCAGCGGGCGGCCGTATCGATCCCTGCTCAAGGTTACGCGGTGGATGTGACCATTCCTATGCCCCCGCCGACCAGCGGTCCAAGCGGGCGGCGCGAGCGTATGCACATCTTTTTCCTGGACGAGATACGCCGCCCCCTCTACGAAAAGCCCTTCGTGATCGAGCTGTTCATCTCGCAGCATGTCCAGCCGGGCCGTGAAGGTCACCAGGTGGTCCCGATCCCATTTTAAAAACAGGATGTTTTTAAAAACACCCGTAGGGCGTGGCTTGCCTCGCCAGTCAGCTCACGTGGCTTGCGGGCAGACTGGCGAGGCAAGTCACGCCCTACGGGACGATATGACGCCTTCTGTTTTGAAGAAATGATGATATGAATCAAGTTGCTGTTTTCTCTGGTGCCTTGCATTACGAGTTTCGCATGCAGATCCGGCGACGTGGTCTCTGGATCATGTTCATTTGCCTGACGCTGGTGATCTCTGGACTTTTCAGAGGCATTGCAGCTAGTACTTTTGTCTCACTGCTGCTGAATCCGCTGCATGAGGCATGGACCACAGAGATCCTCGATTGGACCGGGCACGTGAGTACCTTCTTTCCTATCGCTGTCGGCGTGTTGCTGGCTGATCGCCTGTCGCGTGATCGCCAGGTGGGCGTAGATGAACTGTTCGTGACCATGCCCGGAGCGTTGAGCGCGCGCCTGCTCGGAAAATACCTGGGCAGCATAGGCGCTACGCTCGTGCCTCTGCTCGCGTACTATATCATCGGCGTTGACTGCGTGCTCTATCAAAGCGGTGATGCGCGCGTGCTGCCTTTTGCCCTGGCGACCTTTGCCGCCAGCGTGCTGCCGGGGATTGCCTTCATCAGCGCCTTCTCCATTGCCTGCCCCGCTATCCTCTGGGTGCCGCTCTACCAGTTCCTCTTTATCGGCTACTGGTTCTGGGGCAACTTGCTTGGTCCAGGCACCGGCATCCCCACGCTGAGCCACACGCTTCTTACGCCGATAGGCGATTATATCAGAAGCGGCTTATTCGAGGACCATAGAGGACCGATTACCCAGGCATCCATCCTGCTAGGCATTGGCAGCATGCTCCTGTTACTTGGAGTCGCCGTCCTGGTGCTGGTCGCGCTCTGGAAGTTCCTGCGCTGGCAGCAGGCACGCATGTAGTTCTTATACAAACATCCCTCGCTCCCGTGGGAAGCCATTCTCCCTCCGTGGATCGAAGTAGAAGTCCTAGCCCCAAGCCCATAATTCCTACGTGCAGTTTCAAGGTTGTTACTTTAGCTTCCTGTCGTTCGCTTAGCCAGTAGGAAAACAAAAATGGAGTCACAGAGAACGTATGGGAAAATCTTTTGTGCAGAGTAGTAATCAGGAAACTGTATACGATTTATCGGAGTTGTTGGAGCTAGAGGAAGAGAGAGCAGCCAGGCAGAGTGTTTCAGGAAGAGGCGCGCAGGCAAGCAGCTCCGCGCAGCGCCTGCCCAGCTATCATCCCACGCGCTTGAAGTTTGTCAACGCGATCCTCGATCTCGCTGATAATGTGACCGGCGGCCGCGCGGGCTGGTTGCAGCGGCTCTTTACGTATCTTTGTATTGGTGGTTTCGCCGCTGTCGTGAATATTGTGATCTTCTCACTGGTCCTCTATCGCGTTCCGCTCCCGTTCACATGGATGACGTACAGTATCCATAACATCGTAGCGAACGTTGTTGCCGCTGAGATCTCGATCATGGCGAATTTTATTCCCAATGACTATTTTACCTTCAGGCATCTGCCCGGCCACAGTCGCACCTGGGCCCAGCGCTGTATGCGCTTCCAGATGACGGCGATTAGCGGCAGCATACTCACAATCTTGCTTGAATTTACGTTTGTTTCATTTCTGCATCTGCCTGCGATCCCGGCCCAGGCGCTGGCGCTGATTCTCGCGCTGATCTATAACTTCACGGCTCACCACGTTTTCACCTATCGCCACGTTAAATTAGCGTCGCATTGATATCTTTGTCAAAAAGCATGAGCGAAACGTAGGGGCGCCGTTTACAAGCCCGCCTGGCAGCACACGAGATATGTCTGCCAGGCGGGCTTGTAAACGGCGCCCCTACGTTTACGGCGCCCCTACGTCTTATGCGCCCTACACCTCATATGCCCCCAACGAATTTACATTCTCATAGTTCATGCCTTGCTAATATCGTGATACCTGCCGTGGTACCAGCGTATGGTGAGCACGTATTCGGCGTGGCTCCAGGTCAGCGGCGACACGCTCAGAGGTTCGTTGGTGAAGGGGTGAACCTGCTCTGCCATGACGCCGCTGGGCAGGACGCGCGAGCGCGCCCATTGTAGCAGGGGCAACGCCTGATGCAACTCGTCAAGCGTCTCGGCGTGGGCGATGCGATACTGGGCCAGCCAGAGCGTGCAGATGAACCACGGGTTCCCCTGGGCCTGCGCGAGGTCGTGCGTTACCTGGTAATAGTAGTCGTTCTCGTAGCGGGCCATACCGCCGGCGGGTGCCCTCACCCAGAGCCTCTGCTCAAGCAACTGCATAGTGCGCTCGATATGCGGATCGCGCGCGGGTAACATACCGAACTGGAAGAGACCGCACACGCTGCTATCGAGGGTGGTATCCTTCTGGATGTTTCCCTGCTCATCCACGTTGATCATACGCAGGAAGTGGCCGCTCTCCTCATCCCACAGGTAGCGCAGGGTCGCCGCCTTGATCCCCTCAGCCGCCTGGCGATACTTCGCGGCCAGCGCCTCCTCGCCGAAGAGCGCCGAAAACTTCGCCGCGGCGTCCAGGCCGGCATACACGGCCGCGGTGGTATACGTCAGGATGCCCCGGCGCTCCTCCCATAGATCGTAGGAGGCTGCCGGAAGTTGAGTGTGTGGCTCGCGATAGCTCACGAGAAAGTCGGCGGCGCTGGTGATCACGGCACGATAGTGCGGGGCCACGAACTCGATATCATGGAAGCAGGCATAGTGTTGCCACAGGCTGTAGAGCACCAGCGCGGTCTCGTCTTCCTGAATGGGGAGCTGTGGTTTGCCGTTCTTGTCTATCCAGGGATGCCAGCTACTGCCCCAGGAGCGGTCGGGATTGTACTTGTGCAGGAGGTAGCCACTATCGGTGAGTACCGCGCTGCAGAAATCGTAGAAGCTGCGTGTGATCTCCGAGTAGCCCGAATGGCTGAGGGCATTGGCCACCAGCGCGCCATCCCTGGGCCACATGTACGAATAGCTATCGCGCGAGAAGTGGCCAACATCCGCGTCGTTGGCGGCGATGACCGCGCCATCGTAGTCGATCTGCGTGCGCAGGACCAGCAGGCTGCGTTTGTAGAGATCAACGAGGTCGGGCGCCAGGTCGGCAAATTCCTGCTCGTCTTTGTTGACCCAGCGATGCCAGTAGTTGCGTGTGCGTATCAAGAAGCTTTCGGGACCGTGTTCACGGATCGTCGTATCCATGGCCTCAACATCCGTCAGCGCCTCGCCCACTGTCAGCCAGTGATAGAGCACGCTGCTCTCCCCTGCGCCCACCCCCGGCAGGTGCAGGGCGAGTGTGCCATCGACCGACCCCTGCGCGATGGGGTTGCGTCCCAGCTCCCCATCCTCCGCGTCGCGCCAGGTACCCTCGGCCCCGTTGAACTCTTTGACGCCGGTGGCCCAACTATCAATGCCGTCTTTAAGATCCTTGCCGCTGCCGGTGCGCCCGTTCATGAGAAAGTAGGCCTGCTGTTTATACGCGACCAGGGCCTGGAGTTTCGGATAGTAGAAAACCGTGTTCCCCTCGGCCCCGTCCCAGATATGCCAATCGTAGTGGAAAAAGAGCCGCACTTCGCGCGGGTGGTCGGCCTGGTTCGTGACAGTCACCTGGCGTATGAAGATGGCACGATTAAAATCAACTACGTCGCGAAAGACCAGGTGTAGTTGCAAGCCTGGATGACTCAAGGTAACACAGGAGACAAGCGTCTCCGGCTCATAGACGATCTCGCGCCTCCACTCAGGCGCGTCCAGCCAGGCGAACTGTGTCTGCTGCCCGCCGGTGGGGGCCGAGACCCAGACGCCGGTATGGGAGATATCGCCGGCGGTATGCAGGTGCTGGCCTACATGGGGCCAGTAGATGTCGCGCAGGTTGTAGCTTTTATCAAAATTGAGGAGTAATCGCCCATTCCCCAGTGGTATGTCTCGTGGCATGATGCTCTTGCGCTTCCTTCCTTTGCGGGCTGGTAAACTTCGCCCCTACTATACCACAGGAGGGAAGGGACAGGGCCATTAAAAGACTGCTCTATGGGTACTCTTTTTCGTAGCTGCGTGATTTATCACGCGTGAGCAGGCCAGATCAGATGTCATGTCTGCCTC
>JALYTT010000628.1 GCA_030854145.1 Chloroflexota bacterium
GAACATGGGGACGCGCGTGGCCCCAGCGCCCGCATTCTTAGCGATACATGATAATAGCTTCTTCAGCATACGGTCTGCCACTGGCACGGATAATGTGGGCAAGCTCATCAACATCAAAGGGAACATGGCGAAAGGTGATGCCAAAGTTTGCTCCTTCAGCGGAGATGATAGCGTAATCTGCCCAGGGATCGACCCGCAGTTGCTCTTTGGAGCGCTCCCAGTTATAGGCCAGGCTGATGCTCCCAGGATTGAAATACCAGGCATTGCCGATACGTCGCAACTGTTGGGTGTGGGTATGCCCCCCGGTCAAGAGCGTTGCATCGTAGCCGCCCAGGAACTGGCGTACCGTATCATCTGGCGTAGTGGGGAGAATAATGTCATCAAAGGAATGAGGGGATCCATGAAAGCAGAGCAGCTTTTGACCAGCATCCAGTTGCATTTCAATGGTGGGGAGAAATTGTTGCATAAAGGTAATGTCGCTCTCTGACAGTTGTGCCAGCGACCACGCTCTGACGGCAAGCTGCTGCTCATTCGTCTGTTCATGAGGAGAAGTCTCCTCCCCCGTCAGTAACCAGGCGTCAGCGTTGCCCAGCACGACTGGACAGTTCAGTTCTCGCAGGCGTTTAAGGGTTTGAGCCGGTTGCGCTCCTCCTTGAATAGCGTCTCCCAGGCACACGATCTGGTCGATGCCCTGCTGACGAATATCTGCAAGCACGTGATCCAACGCGAAACAATTGCCATGCATGTCGGAAATGACGGCGAGTTGCATGTGTGTTCTCCTTTCAGCGTTTCTCAATAGTCGCTCAGGTTTATACAAGCATCATATGCCTGAATGAACTGGTGGGGCAGCAGGCAGCAGGATGGTAGCGTTTGTCCCCTTGCCAGGCTCGCTGCTCAGCTTCAACTCGCCCCGGTGGGCTGCCACAATGCCACACGCGATCGAGAGGCCCAGACCGCTGCCGCCGCTCTCGCGCGAACGAGCCTTGTCTATGCGATAGAAGCGTTCGCCCAGGCGCGCCAGATCGGCGGGCACGATGCCTATGCCGGTATCGCTCACACGCAGGCAGGCACAACCATGCTCCATGAAGGTGTAGACGCCCACTTTGCCGCCTGGTTGCGTATATTTCAGTGCGTTATCGAGCAGGATCAACGTGACCTGTTCCAGCAGGACGCGCTCACCCAGCGCGTAGGCTGCCTCCTCTTGCTGGAACACGAGCGTGATGCTGGCCCGCTCAGCCAGCCCTTGTGCGCGCCGCACGAGGCCCTCAGCGATCTGCGCCAGGTCGAGCGCCTCCCGCTCCAGGTGGAGTTGGCTGGCATCCATGCGCGCCAGCAGCAGCATATTGCTAGTCATCCTGTCCATGTAGCTTGTCTCCTCCACGATGTCTTCCAGCAGTTCCGCGTTCTCTGGCGGCAGGAGCGCCCGGCTGCGCAGAAGTATCTCGGCGTTGGCGCGCAGGAGTGCCAGGGGCGTACCCAATTCGTGTGAGACGTTGGCGATGAAATCGCGCTGGCGTTGAAAGGCCAGCCTGGCTGGCTGGAGCGCCTTCCCTGCCAGGTACCAGCCACCTCCCGGCACGCCCAGTACAATGGCCAGGAACATGCTGGCGAAGAAGATATTGACGATCATGGCCCTTTGTACCAGCGTCTCGGCTGGCGTCGTGCCCACCTGTATAACGCCCAGCATCTGGTTGCTGCTCACTGCACGCACGATCAGCGCCTGGCGCACGATGCCAGGTCGCACCGAGGCGAAAAAGACCAGATCGAACCGCACCTGCTCGGTGCCGGTTTCGTCCAGTGCATCCTGCATAGCCGAAGGTTCACGCAGAGCCGCCAGAGCCAGCGAATTTTCGACAAAATGCTTCTCCGCCGCGCCTTTGACGCCGCGTGACGCGAGCAGCCGCCCCTGCGCATCATAGCAGGCGAACATAAACCCCTGACCTGGCCGTGTGAGCGGACACGCGTCATGGGGCGCCGCCTGCCAGGCACGGGCAAGCTGCGAGACGGGTCCGGAAAGATTGTGCTCAACGGATACAAATACAAGCCAGGGAACGGTGGTGCCGATACTCAAAACCAGCAGCACGACCATCACCCCCAGCAGAGTAATATACCAGAGGAGCAGGCGCCTGAACAGGCGCGCGAATACGGCCTCTTCAGGGTCTGCCCCGTGGCGCCAGGGCCACAAGCGCCACGCCTTATGGCCCATCGTTGCGCGCTCTCTGCATGACTACTCCTCAATCTTATAGCCTATGCTGCGTACAGTCTTAATCAAGGCCTGTGGGAAGCCCTGGTCAACTTTGTCGCGCAGGTAATGAATGTAGATATCCACGATTTTGGAGGACGCATCGCTGTCGTAGCGCCAGACGTGATCGATGATCTGGGTGCGTGTCAGCACCTGGCGGGGATGGCGCATCAGAAACTCCAGCAGCGCGAATTCTTTGGAGGTCAATTCAATAACCCGGCCAGCGCGCCTGGCCTCGTGCCGTACCAGGTTCAGGGTCAGCTCACCCACGCGCAGTTCGGTGTTATCCTCCAGCGCGCGGTCGCGCCGCCGCAGCAGGGCGTCAACGCGCGCCAGCAGCTCCTCCATAGCGAAAGGCTTGACCAGGTAGTCGTCCGCGCCCATCTTCAAGCCCTTGACACGGTCCTCGACGGTCTTGCGCGCCGTGAGCATCAAGATCGGCGTAGCAATCCGCTCGGCGCGCACCTGGCGACAGATCTCGATGCCATCCAGGCCGGGCAGCATCAGGTCCAGGATCAGCGCGTCGTATGTATCGCTCAGCGCCAGGTCAAGTCCGGCCGGGCCATCATACGCCAGGTCAACGGTATGCCGCTCCTCAACTCAAACCCGGCGCAGGAGGGCCGCCAGCTTCCGCTCATCTTCCACGACCAGAATATGCATGCATCCTCTTTTCACCAACACTGTCTTGATATTGTAACTCACCACGTGTCAGGGCGCAGGCCAGCGGCGCCCTGACACGAAATGAGCCACACGCTCGCATCCCGATTTTCCGGCCCTGGACCGCCATCTGGCACCCAGCGACATCTCTCATTTCGTGTACGGGCGCCGCTGGCCTGCGCCCTGTTCCAACGCCGCGCTCTCTCATTTCGTGTACGGGCGCCGCTGGCCTGCGCCCTGTTCCAACGCCGCGCTCTCTCATTTCGTGTACGGGCGCCGCTGGCCTGCGCCCTGTTCCAACGCCGGCATTTTTTGCCCTCGGTCGGATCTCGCCCTATTTTGTATCAACGAATGGGCATTGTCGGCGGGCAAGAGGAGCCGAAGCCGTCGCTCCTACGCGTACCGCGGTGTGCCTGCAACGTTTACATCGCCCTCATGAGCGTGCATCAGCCAGACATAGCCATCCTCTAACCCTGGCTCGGCGGGTATGGCACCGGCGCGCGCCGAAAGCCCACCTACCACGCGATACTGCACGCTCGCGCCCATATTGAGCATGGATACGATGGTCCAATTGCCTTCAGGTCGCGGGCCATGTGTTGTGAGCAGCCAGACCTTGCCGCGCGTCGCTGCTAGCATCTGGGCCACGGTGCCTTGAAACACTACCTGCCCGCTCTTCATGACGGCGATATTCTGGCAGGTCTGAGCGATATCTTCGACAATATGCGTGGAGAGCAACACCGTGCGGTTGCCGCCCAGGT
>JALYTT010000160.1 GCA_030854145.1 Chloroflexota bacterium
CCCCCCAAGGGATGCCTGACCCGGATGCGGCAAGCCGAATCCCTACGCGGGTTGGGGCCATCTCACCCGTGCAATGAACCTTGACAGAGCACTACGAACAGGGGAGAGATCCCCACTGATCATATATGGTGTGTCAGAGTACTACACCATATGCCAGCTACCCGGCGATGGGTGTTGTCTCGACCTCCGTCTCTGTCGCGACCCGGCGCGCGAACATGCGTGCGACCAGGGGCAGGATCGCGCTAACCAGCATGATGCCTGCGATGATGTACAGGGCTACCTTCGTGTTGATGCTGGCGATCAGTATTGGGCCAACGATGCCGCCGGCGCTCCAGGCGGTGAGCATGGCGCCGTAGATAGTTCCCGAGTTCTTTGGCCCGAAGAAGTCGGCGGCGAACGCGGGCATGGTGCCAAACCCGCCCCCGTAGCAGAGCGCGATAATCGCCGCCGGCACGAGCAGCAGGCCAAAGTTGCCGATCAGAGGCATGAGCGCGAAGGCGATCACCTGGATGATGAACAGGCTCAGGAAGGTATAGGGGCGCCCAAGCGTGTCGGATACCCAGCCCCAGAACAAGCGACCGGCGCCATTGAAAATGGCGATCACGCTCACAATGATGGAGGCGGTGACGGCGGTGACCCCGGTCAACTCGCGGGCCAGCGGCAATGCTACCGAGATCAGGGCCGCGCCGGCAGTCACATTGAGCGCCAGGATCAGCCAGAGTACGTACCATTTAGGGGTGCGGAGAGCCTCAGCCAGCGTATAGCTACGTGCCGTGCGCGTTGTCTGTAAGGCCGCTGTCGCCGTCCATCCGGGAGGCGCGTAGCCGTCGGGTGCCCGGCGGAAAAACTGGGACGCGATGACGACGATGACCAGGTACGCGGCCCCCAGATATATAAATGTCTGGCTGATACCAAGCGACTTTGGCTGCACCAGGGGCGTCGCGATGAGCGTGGTGAGCAGGGCGCCCAGGCCAAAGCCCGCTACCGCCAGCCCTGTAATGAACCCGCGCCTGTCGGGGAACCACTTGATCAGCATCGCCAGCGGCACAATGTAGCCCAGGCCAATGCCGATGCCGGCCAGCACTCCGTACGTAAGGTAGAGCGTAAAGAGGTTAGGCGCGAAGCCCGCCAGGATGAACCCTATTCCGTACAGGATACCGCCGGCCGAGGCCACGACGCGCGGCCCAAAACGGTTCTGGAAATAGCCACCGAACGCGGCAGTAATGCCCAGAGCTGCCAGTACGATGCTAAAGGTGAGGTTCGCCGCCGGCTTTGAGACACCATAAAGCTTCATGACCCCCGGCAGGAAGACGCTCCAGGCGTAGACCGCGCCCAGGGAAAGCTGTACCAGGACGGCGCTAATGGCAATGACCCAACGGTTCGGGGAGGAGGACGACGAGGTAACAGGACTGCTCATGAAGGAACTCCTCTCTGATAATTCCACGACGCGACGCTGAAGAAGCACGACGTAAGAGGACGCTTACGATGACAACGTCGGAAATTGCGAGGTAATGACAACAGGCTATAAAGCTTGTGTTACAAGTATACTGATAAAGAGGCTCTACTTCAATTGATGCTGCTATGACCCCACAGGTCCCGCCCAGGTCCGCGTAGGGGCTATGGCTTGCCTCGCCCGCCCAGGATCTGGTATGCGTCTGGAGAACGAGAGAGGCTAAGGTCGAACTGTTCCTCCTATTACCTTGGTACTATTCCAGGTGCATCTATTGAGGAGAGACTTTTGAGGTGTAGGGCAAGAGGGATGTACAAGTGAGCGTAGCTGGTTTACCATATGCAAGCTCATTTGTATCTGAGTACCGCACCACAGTTTGAGAAGCCTGAACATCTCAACATCTCAGTTTTAACTTGATAAACTGTGCCATGTGCGCTATACTAGCGCATATGTTACTCTGGAACGTAGAAACACACGTCGACCATGGATGGTACAGTTATAATGAAGTAAGCAACTTACTTGTCAATGTAAATCGACAAGTATAGAAGGGTCAATGGCTTTGCATGAGAATCCCCCCAGAAGATAATCGGAAGTCCGGCCAGCGAGGTTCACAGCATTTATTTCAGAAAGTCACCAGGAAGCGAAGCGCCTGGGTGCGTTATGGCGGACCGCTGGCGCTGGTGCTGCTGGCGCTGGCTCTTGTCGCCTTTGTAACTGTACGGCTGGTAGGTGCCTCTAGTGGGCTTAATACAACTCTGGAGAGGCCCATCAGCGATGTGTTCAACATGGCGGATCAGCATAAGCTGAAATCCGTAGTGATTAGCGGCGACGATATTTTTGCTACCAGTCAGACAGGGCAGCGCTATCACGCGGTCAAGGAGAATGGGCAGGCCGTGACGGAGATATTCCGCCACGACGGCATCGCGGTCAGCATTGATAGCGGGCAACGCAACCAGTGGGTTCAGGGCTTGCTCGAACTGTTTGTGGTGGCATTGCTTATTGGCGGCATGGCCTTCTTCCTGCGCCGCGGCAGCATGGGCGGGCAGGCTATGCCCTTTGCGCGCTCAAAGGCCAGGCGCTTCAGCGAGTCGCGGCCCTCGATCCTGTTCAGGGACGTAGCTGGCGTCGAAGAGGCTAAGATGGAGCTGGAAGAGATTGTTGAGTTCCTGAAGCAGCCAGATCGCTTTACCGCTATGGGCGCACGCACCCCCAAAGGCGTGCTGCTCGTGGGCGCGCCGGGTACCGGCAAGACCTTGATGTCGCGCGCGGTGGCCGGCGAGGCCAATGTCGCGTTCTACAGCATCAGCGGCTCTGAATTTGTAGAGATGTTCGTTGGCGTTGGCGCGGCACGTGTGCGCGACCTCTTCAAAGAGGCGAAAGATCACGCGCCCTGCATTGTCTTCATCGATGAGATCGATGCCGTTGGACGCCAGCGTAACGCTTCCGGCGCCGGTGGCAACGATGAACGCGAGCAGACCTTGAACCAGTTGCTCGTTGAGATGGATGGCTTTGATAAGCAAACAAACATTGTGGTCATTGCAGCTACCAATCGCCCCGATGTGCTCGACCCGGCCCTGCTGCGCCCCGGTCGCTTTGATCGCCAGGTGACGCTCGATAAGCCCGATATCCGTGGTCGCCTGGCGATCCTGGAGGTGCATGCCAGAGGGAAGCCGCTGGCCCCTGGCGCGGAACTGACTGAACTGGCCCGCCAGACCGCCGGCTTTTCGGGGGCAGACCTCGCCAACCTGCTGAACGAGGCCGCCCTGCTCGCGGCCCGCCGTGGCCAGGATACTATTCACATGCCCGATCTTGAAGAGGCTATCCTGCGCGTCATGGCCGGCCCGGAGCGCAAGAGTCGCCTGATCACAGAAGCCGAGAAGGCGATCATCGCCTACCATGAGGTGGGCCACGCCATTGTGATGCGCTCGATGCCGGGCGCCGACCCCGTGCGCAAGGTCACCGCCATCGCGCGCGGTCAGGCTCTGGGTATTACGGTGCAGGCCCCGGCCGAGGATCGCTACCTGATGCGCCGCTCCGAATTGCTGGCGAAGATGGCCGGCGCTATGGGCGGTCGTGCCTCTGAAGAGATCATCTTCGGTGACATCACAACGGGCGCTAGCCAGGATATCGAGTACGTGACGAATATTGCGCGCCGCATGGTTTGCGAGTTCGGTATGAGTCCGCTGGGCAATGTCATGTTCAAGTCAGACGGCGAGAGCAACTCGACGGTAAGTGCGGAGACGGCGGCCAGGATTGATCGCGAGATCAGCCTCTTCGTTGAGCAGGCCTACGCGACGGCGCTCTCGATCCTCAATGCGAAGAAGGAGAAGTTGATTGCCATCTCCGAGCACCTCATCCAGGTCGAAACCATCGATGGCACTGAACTCGACGCCATGTTGTTCGCCGGAGATGCCGCATGACGCGCACCTTCATTGCTCTCGATCTGCATGCGTCTCTCCAGCGCTTCCTTGGCGAGGTAATCCGCCAGGGGAGTGCTGCCTTGTCCACTGTCTCCTGGGTGAACCCGGCCTCGATCCACCTGACGCTGGCGTTCCTGGGCGAATTGAGCGATGAGCAGTTGGCTCAGGCGCGCCAGGCCACGGAAGCGGCCTCACAGCAGCTCTCCCCTTTCGAGTATCGCCTCTCGCGCCTGGGAACCTTTGGCTCTCCACGCCAGCCGCGTGTCATCTGGATGGGCATAGACGAACCCACCGGTAGCCTCGTGCAACTCCATCGTGTGCTCCAGCGCGGGCTTGAACTGCCCGGCTTTGAGGTCGACCGGCGCCCTCTCGCGGCTCATCTCACTCTTGCGCGCATCAAATCTCCCCTGTCTCCAGACCAACTCCAGTCCCTCCAACATTTCCTGCAAACTGTCCAGGTTCCCTCATCCCTCCCGCCGCAGGCAGTTACACAGGTGAATGTGATGAAAAGCGAACTCTCGCGTTCAGGCGCGCGCTATACATGTCTATGGGCATATACTCTCGGCGGGCAAAAAGCATAGGGCCTTCTGCGATCTCGAAAACCCGTGTAAACTCTGATAGGCTAAGGCAATTGGGTCGTGTGCTGGCTACCCAGGACGAGGAAGACGTTGTTGATCGCCTCTTTGCAGGCAACGTCCAGTTGATTAAAGCTTTGCAACCGTTGGTGGAAGCGGCTGAGACGACCTTGCAATCGGGCGAGGCTAGAGGGGGTCTCGGAGGCTGCAATGCCTCCCGGGGCTATTCGGCGCTTGGAGGCTGCAATGCCTCTCGGCTACTCGGCATTCTCCATTCCGTACGTTGATGGAATGGCTTACCTCGTTTTAGCGATTTGTGCAAGTGTACACGAAACGCGGGGCTTAGAAGTTATTCCACAATTCCTGGTTGGTAACCTCATGATGATAGGAGACTTCAGAGGTCTTTACCAACGTTCCCAACTCACTGGGGCTACGACTGGCTACCTGTTTTTTGCAAGCCAGATATTTCTCAATATTCTCCTTACCCAGGATCTTTTTCACGAAATCGCCAGACTCAAAAAGCGCTATCGCCTCTTGAATGGTACCAGGCAACAGACTCGTTGGTTCATCCCCCGTAGCAGATACCGACGAAAGCTCACCATGCAGCCCCGTTTTGAAAAGGATGTAGAGGAGCAGGTAGGGATTGGCATCCGGACCAACAGAACGGACCTCTATACGCGCGGTCTTTTCGTTGCCCACCGGAATACGCACCATTGAACCTCGGTCTATAGCCGAGACCTTGATCTGATTCGGCGCTTCAAAATGTGGATCTAGCCGACGATACGCATTGACGCTCGCATTCAACACCAGGCAGATCTCTTGTGCATGATTAAGCGTACGGGAAATGAAATTATGCGCAACGGTCGATAATTTCTCTTTTCCCGCTTTATCGTAGAAAATGTTCTTCCCGTTTTCTGCCAGAGACATATTGATATGCATACCACTGCCGTTAATACCCATAACAGGCTTTGGCAGAAAGCATGCAGTCATGCCCATATTGCTAGCAACCTGGCGGCAGAGCAATTTGTAGAGCTGAATCAGGTCGGCCACACGCAAGGCTTCTCCATAGGAAAAGTTCATCTCAAATTGGGACGGAGCCACTTCAGGGTGGTCTTTCTCATTCTTAAAACCCATAGCTCGCTGGACCACTGAAGAGTAATCGATAAATTGACGTAGCGGGTCACGTGGCAACGAATGGAAATAACCACTCATGGAGAGGAGATGAAAACCATCCTTCTCGTCAAAATTCTGCTCCGCATTCTGCCCAGCTAACACAAATCCCTCAACCTCTGCCGCTACGAGTGCGCTTAAACCCTCTTGTGCCTTGAGATCTCGCGTGAAGTTCTGCAATAAACCACGGAAATCAGAGGCATACTGCCCACCTTCGCGCGTTAAAATATTGGCAAACATCATGACTTTGCCAGGTCCAAAAAGATCGGCAGGTAACCAGAAAAAACTGCTCCAATCAGGCTTGATACGCAAATCTGATTCACGCTGAGCCGTAAATCCTCGGATAGATGAACCATCAAATGTCAGATTATCTGCTGAGTCTAAGAGAAATTTCTTGTCATAATCTAACATGTGGAAGCGCCCTTCCAGGTCCGAGAAGCAGAGCGTCACTGCTCTAACACGCTTTTCCTTCTCCAGGTAAGAGCGGTATTCGCGCTCCTGTTCCTCCAGTGGAACCGTGTCGCGCTTTTCCCTCGCGCCAATGTTTAACTCTTCAAGCTCATCATAAGGATGTGCCAAAAAAAGATCGTTCAGTGACTGATCGTTCATGTTTTCCCATTCTTGGATTTCTGATAGGGGGCGAAAATAAGAGGTTTAGCACAATCTAAGAGCAGAATGTGCATGTGACATGGAAAGACATCATGACAGTGAAAATCCAGGAGGTAGCCTCAAACTCACGAATGATAGACTAGAATAGCTGCACTACAATTTTTAACGAAGCAATATAAATTATAAAACCAGTCTGTAGTATTGTCAATATATTAATTAAGCTTGCTTTCAGAAAATTGCTCATAACTATTCGAGTATCCAGAGTTCTTTTCACAATAAAAAATTGGCCTATACCTTCAAAAAGATGCAACATAATCTTGCTCCTCATTGGGCTAGCAAAGGGCGAGCGTATTGCTCATAAAAATCGGGGCGTGTCTCTTTGAGCCATGTGAGAGGGGTCAGCAATTGAGGGAAAAGGCCCAGTTCCAGAGCATGTTTGAGTGCGTCAATGGCCTCCTGATCACGGCCAAGCGAGGCGTAGACAACCCCTATCCAGAAGTAGGCCTCTTTAGAGAGTGGTTCCAGCGCGCTGAGTTGCTCTAATTCTAGAAGGGCAGCCTCGTATTCTTCTTGTAGCCATAGTGCGATGCCACGACACAGGTAGGCAGCATCTACCTGTGGGTCAAAGGCGGCAAGGTCCTTAAGATAGTTCGCCGTTGCCTGCTCAGGACCATCCTGGCACATCTTCAGCCATGTCAGCAGGCAACCATGCTCGGCGTTCTCGGGCTTCTGGTCACAGCTTCTGAGGGCGTAGACCCTGGCCTGTGTGAGGTCTCCCATACCAGCATAGTGCAGGCAAGGTTGTGAAAGGCAAGATCATGGTTGGGGCTGAGTTCAAGCACATGCATGCAGTCACCCTGAGCTTGTTCAAACTGTGTAAGACTACAGTAAATAGCGCTACGAGCAATGTACGCTAAGATGTTGCTGGCATCCTGTGCTATGGGCGGCATTGCAGTCCTCAAGCGCTTGCTGAAAGGCTTTCAGGCGGAAATGCGTCACGCCTCGACTAAGCAATGCATTCGCGAGCTGAGGATCAAGGGCAAGCGCCGCATCGTAATCCTGAATGGCCTGTTGATAGCGCGTTGATATTTCTGAAGGGCTTTATAGGTATCACCTCGTAATTGATATACCTGTGCAGATGCAGGCTTGAGCGCTAAAGCGCGATCGAAGTTTTGTGGGGCCGCCTGATACTCTTTGAGTTGAAGATAGACTATCCCACGATTCTGATAAGCGGCGTATAATTTGGGTTTCAGTGCAACTACCCTATCAAAGTGGTGCAGTGATCGCTGGTAGTCTTTTTGTTTGAGGTAAAGCACACCCAGGTCAAGGTGAGATCGATAGATGCCGGGATTCCGTTCAGGCGCGCGCTGGTAGTCCTGGAGGGCCCGCTCGTTTTGTCCAAGTTTGTGATGCAGGCGACCACGAGCATCGTACAGGTTGGCGTTGCTGGCATTCAGCTTGGATAAGCCAGCTATACGTAGCAATGCCCAGCGCGTACTTCCTCATGCGGAAAACGACGATGTAAAACAGGACAGCGAAGAGACAGAGAAGTACAATATAGACGATTGTAGCGAGGGTGCTTATTGCATCAAAATTCATCGATTTTAACCTTGCCTTCATCTCTTGATCAAGGCACCTCTGCCAGGGATAGAAGCGGGCGCGCATAATCCTTGTATAATGAGATGGATTGCTTGAAGAGCGGGAACATCGTATCACCCGGCCATACGCACGTCAATAGAAAGGCCCAGGTATAGCCCTGAAGGGAGGAAGCCTGCATCTTGTCAGAACGGGGCAGCGCCCGTATAATGAGCACAGTCTGGCCCGCGAGGCAAACGAAACGCCCATTATACGCTCAAATCTTACAGAGAGGGACCACACTACGATGGAGATTAGCAAGGACCCTGGCGATGTTGCCGTTCGCCCTTCTGCTGCCGAACCGTTACGACGCGTTACCCTCTTCGACCAGATCAACATTAATGCGTTCTGGATCGCGAACAACTTCCACTGGCAGGCGCTGCTCGCGGTCGTTCTCCCCAGCATGGTGGCCAAATTCCTGCCCGTGGCCGACAAGGCTATCAACCTGACCACCGTCGTGCTCTGGGGAACGGTCGTCGCCGTTATCGTCAATCCCCTGGTGGGCGCGCTCTCCGACTACGCGACCTTTCGGATGGGCCGCCGCCGCCCCTTTATGATTATTGGCACGGTCCTCAATGTGATTGTGCTGGTGGCCTTTGCCTTCGTGCCATCCTGGGCCGGCACTACGAGCCTGCTCTTCCTCTTCGCGCTGCTGTTTGTGCTGCTGCAATTTACCAACAACCTGGCGAACTCCCCCTGGAGCGCCATCATCGCCGATAAGGTGCCTCAACACCAGCGCGGACTCTCCGCTGGCTTCAATGGCCTCTTTACGCTGCTGGGGACGGTGCTGGGTTCGGTGATTGCCGGTCTCATCATCAATAAGAATGATGCTCTGCCTATCTACCGCAACGAGGTGGTGCAGATTTTCCTGTTGATCGCGGTCGTGCAGATTGTTTTTGTGATCTACA
Organism: Chloroflexota bacterium; assembly: GCA_030854145.1. The sequence continues at coordinate 8,768 of JALYTT010000160.1, forward strand.
CGGTGATCACGGTCAAGGAGACGCCGCTCGCGCTCAGTGAGCGCAGGCGCTTCGATGTCGTGGCGTTCATGAAGAAGTTCCTTTTCAATCCAGCTCGCTATCCTGACCTGTCATGGGTGCTGCTGGCGCGCCTGCTGGTGATGATGGGCATCTGGGGCGTCTACTACTTCCTGCAATATTACTTCGACGATGTGCTCGGCGGTCCAGGTGTGAAGGCTATCTTCTTTCATACGCCCTTCTCTGGCGAACTCTTCAACGGGGTGATCTTCCAACCGGCTGTGCTGATTATGGCGTTGCCCACCTCGATCTTCGCCGGCTGGGCCTCCGATCATTGGGGGCGCAAAGGCCTGGTCTATCTCTCCGGCGCCATGATGACGATTGTCTGTCTACTGTTCATCTTCTTCCAGAGCCAGTACGGAGCGTTGATCGCGGGCGCGTTCTTCGGCATCGGTTACGGGGCCTACACCAGCGTAGACTGGGCGTTGACGACCGATGTGCTGCCGCCCACCGGCGAGGCCGGCAAGTTCATGGGTATCTGGTCGGCGATGGGTATTTTGCCCCAGGTGATAGGCACCGTGATCGGCGGTGTCATTCTCCAACTCCTGCATAACCTGCCGAATCATGCAGGCTATACAGCGATGTTCAGCGTCACCATCATCTACTTTGCCCTGGGCACGATTGCCATTCGCATGGTCAAGGGTGTGAGGTAAAGGCGTTGTGAGGGTAAACATCGCGTGTCATGCTTACCCTCACCTGATATTGCTACTCGTACTCTGCGGGCCGGATCTCCACGTACTTGCGGAACCACTCCACGGTCTTCTCCCAGTAGGCGCGCCACTGGCTTGGCTTGGCGGTGCCTCCATGCCATGAACCGGGGATGCGCACGAACTCCACAGGCACATTGCCCATCATCTTCAACGTCATATACAATTGCTCCGATTGCTCGATCGGGCAGCGCAGGTCGTTTTCGGGATGCACAAAGAGCGTGGGCGTGGTCACCTGCGCGGCGGCTGTCAGCGGCGAGCGTTCGCGATAGTAGTCCGCGCGCTCGGGGTCCCAGGGCTTGCCCTTCGCCTGGTACGTTTGCCAGAAGCCCAGATCGGATGTGCCTACGAAGCTAGTCAGGTTGGAGACGCCGGCCATGGGGACCGCCGCCTTGAAGCGCGTGGTGTGTCCGATAGTGAACATCGACATGTAGCCGCCATAGCTGTAGCCGGTCACCACCAGCCGCTCCGGGTCGGCGATGCCGCGCGCGATGCACTCGTCGACGCCGCGCATGATATCCTGGAAGTCCCAGCCGCCCCAGTCGCCCTCCACCTGGCGCATAAACGCCTGCCCGCTCCCGGTGCTGCCATGCGGGTTGCAATAAAAGACCGCGAAGCCCAGCGCCGCGAAAAGCTGGAACTGGGGATACATGCTCACGCCGTATGCCCCCTGGGGGCCACCGTGAATAAAGAGCGCCAGCGGATAGCGTGTTCCCTCCCGCGCGCCTACAGGTCGAATTAACCAGCCGTCAATTTCATCACTGTTTGAACCTTGATAGTATATGCGCTCTGGCTCGCTCAAGGTGAATTCGGCCAGTTGCTGGTCATGCAGGTGGGTCAGGCGTGTCGCCTCGGCAGCCTCCCCGGCGTTCAACGGCAGTTGGTAGAGTTCCCATGGATGTAGCGGGAGGGCGCGGGTGAGCAGGAGACCCTGCTCGTCCGGCAGGAGCGCCAGGCAGTACGTGACGCTGTCATCACTCAGCAGGCGGGTTGTCTCCTTGCGGGCGATATCCAGGCGGTAGGGGTGAATGCAGCCGCGCTCGCTAACCAGGAAATAGACGCGCTGACCGTCGGCGCTCCACTGAGGTTGATATGGGCCGGGCAGGCCAAATCCTGCCGATATACCGGGTTCGGCATGGTTATCCACATCCCCGGTCAGTAGTTGCTCAGGCCCGCCGTCTCGCGCTAGCAGGTAGAGGCCGATATTGCTGCTCCCCTCGATGCGCATGTCGCGTGAGCCGGCCAGCAGCACCTGCCGTCCGTCGGGCGACCAGGCGTAACTGGCGATCTCCATAGTGTTGTTGCTGATGCGCCGCGCCGCGCCCGTTTCGCGCTCAATAGCCCATAGGTCCTGTACAAACGAAAAATCGCGGTTCTCGTCACGATTGCACAGCAGCCCGATCTCCTGGCTATCCGGCGTCCAGCGTAGGAACGCGTGCCCATACTCGCCGGCGGTCAGGCGGCGGATGCTAGCCGAGTCAATGCCGCGCTCCTCATCAGGCGGGGCCGGCATCACAAGAAGCTGGTTGTAGCGGTCGAAGAGACCCCGCCCGTCGAGGCGATAGGAGATGCGTGAGATCGTGCGCAGGCGCGTGCGCTCCTCATCCTCGCGTTGCTTCTTTTCATCGCTGTTCAGCTTCTTCTGTCCCGTCAGGACTGCATCATCATCCGTAGGGCCTGTCGGCGCGGTGAAGGCGATCCATTGTCCATCCGGCGACCAGGCCGCCTCGCTCACTCCGTGCAGCATATCGGTGAGCCTGCGGGCCTCCCCACCAGCGACATCGATCAACCAGAGCTGGTTCTGCTCTCCTTCGCGGGTGGAGAGGAAGAGCAGCCGCCGGCTATCGGGTGCCCATACCGGGCTGCTATCGCTTTTCGTGCCACTGGTAAGCTGGCGAGGCTCACCTGTGGCCTGGCCCTGCTCGTCGAGTTGGAGCAGCCAGATAGCGCTGTGACGCGCGTTCTCCTGCTGATCGAGGTTGCTCATGACGAAGGCGACGCGCCTGCCATCGGGCGAAAGGGCCACATTGAGCATATCTTTGAAGGACTGTACGTCATCGAAGCTCATTTTGCGGGGAACTGTCACTGAAAGCTCCTTTCTTATACCTGCCGTCTGGAGAAGAGCGCGAAAGTGCCTCTTTGAACACCATATGAGAGATATACGATTAGATACATGACATATCGGCTACATTGATAGTATGTATTTACAGGCTCCAAACTTTTACTTTTCCTCTCACTCCGCTTTCTCTGCCTTTGTTTGTTTCCGTTGCGTGTCAATGTATGCCTGGATATCACTTCTCAGAAACTTCCAGAGATCACCTACTCTGAAAGCCGGTATTTTTCCTTGTTTGGCTAAGTTAATGACTGTTCTCGGCTTCACGCCTAACATTCTAGCAGCTTGCTCAGAGTCGAGGGGTTCTTCAATATCATTTGACATAGCTGCAAAGTCTCCTTTCACGTCTATGTACAACTATGATAACACGCTTAGACGTTTGCGGTCAACAAATTACGTTAAATACTCTTGACAAACTAGAAGACGTCAGGTACACTAGAGGACGTAGAAAAACTATACACGTCTATGAAAGTTTACCTACTGTGAGTCTCTAGAGGCTTCCTTTTGTATTCGTAGAGCGGTCATCAGTTTCGCAGTTATTCGAGGGGAAGAGATATGCAGACGATCTTACCACCCATCCAATGGGGAAATGTGACGCTTGTGTTGGATCAACGGGCCTTTGAAGAGGGCTACACTCACGGACGACAGTACTATTTTGAAGATGCGTGGGAAGAACAGACAAAAGAAGGGATGAAGGAGGCGCTCATGGCCTCTCACCTGCTTGGTCTCATCGCTGTACGTGATGAACGAGGCTTCTATCGCTATCACCGAAAAGCAGAAAAGCGATTAAAGCGGCTCCATCGAGAGCTTTCTCGAAAACAGAAAAAGTCAGCCAATCGCAAGAAAGCCAGAAAGCAATTAGCCAAAGCGTATCTGAAAGTACAGAGGCAACGCGAAGACTTTGCCCGGAAGACGGCAAGCGCGTTAGTGACATCTCACGATCTCATTGCCTACGAAGACTTGCAGATCCGCAATATGGTGAGAAACAGGCATCTGTCTAAGAGTATCAATGATGCCTCCTGGGGCAAGTTTCTCGGATGGGTAAAATACTATGCAGCATTGCATCAGATTGTACTTATCGCGGTTGCACCCCATTTCACCAGTCAGGATTGTTCCTGCTGTGGCACTCGCGTGAAAAAGAGCCTCTCGGTTCGGACCCACATCTGTCTGAATTGTGGCCTCATGCTCGATCGTGACGCAAACGCCGCTCAGGTGCGCCGTTTCGGCGCGTGTAAGATCCTCCCTTGAGGGGAGAAAGGTTGAGAACAAACAAAGACCTTTAGGACAACCAACCTACTTGGCGGGGAAACCCAAAGAG
>JALYTT010000629.1 GCA_030854145.1 Chloroflexota bacterium
GCGCACACGCCCTGCGGGCTGACTGGCGAGGCAAGCCACGCCCTACGGAATAACGGCCCGCTTCGGCTTACGTTCACGCTTATGAGGCAAGCCACGCCCTACGGACACGCCGCTCACTTCCTGTCAGCAATGGAATAGCTTACGTGCATGCCTATCTGGCTTGCCTCGCTCGCGTGGACAGGGGGCGCGCACGAGCCGACATACTTCCCATCAGTGGCTTGACTGTGGTATCTTATCTTAGTAGTTGTAGTATCCTCCCGAAGCAGGCACATAGAGGCATTATTCGTAAGTTATGCATCAAAAAAGTATTACCGCGCTTGAATATCCCAAGATATTGGAGAAGGTTGCGCGTGAGGCCGCCTTTTCGGCCAGCAAAGAGCTGGTCATGACCCTGGAGCCGTCTCCTAATTTACAGGAGGCGCGGCGCCGCCTGGCCTTTACCAGCGAGGCCTCGCGCCTGCTTGATCTCCAGGCCAACGCGGGCATTCAGGGCGCTCACGATATCCGTCCACTGCTGGCACGAGCCGCGCGAGAGGGCGTGCTGACGCCGGGCGACCTGGTGGATGTGCTCGCCACTGTTCGCAGCACTATCCATGTCGCACACATCCTGGAGCGCCTCGACCCGGAGAAATTCCCGCTCTTGCATAGCCTGGGCGCCGATATTCCCCAGCGACCACACCTGGCCCGGCGCATCGAGGAGACCGTCAGCGAGGAGGGCGAGGTGCTCGATACCGCCAGCGCGACGTTGCGCAAGCTGCGCTTCGACATTCGCGGCGCCAACCAGCGACTCCAGGAGCGCCTGCGCACATTGGTCGGCGAGTTCGGTCATGCCCTGCAAGAGCAGATCATCACCATTCGCAACGATCGCTACGTGGTCCCTGTGAAGTCGGAGAACCGCTCGCAGGTGCGCGGCATCGTCCATGACCAGTCGAGCAGCGGCGCGACAGTCTTTGTCGAGCCGCTGGTGATCGTCGAGCTGAACAACAAGCTGCGCCAGTTGCAGATTGAGGAGCGCCAGGAGATCGAACGTATTCTGCGTGTGCTCTCCAACGAGGTCGGCGCCGAGGCCGAGACGCTCGCCGTGGCCGTTGAGCTGCTGGCCGAGTTCGACCTGCACCTGGCGAAGGCGCGCTACGGACGCCTGACACGCTGCACCGAGCCGCGCCTGAACGACCAGGGACGCATCGACCTGCGCAACGCCCGCCACCCCCTGCTCACCGGCAAGGTGGTACCCATCAGCTTCCACCTGGGGGGCGAGTTCTTCATGGTGGTGGTCACGGGACCCAACACGGGCGGCAAGACGGTGGCCTTGAAGACCGTCGGCCTGCTGACGCTGATGGCCCAGGCCGGCCTGCACCTGCCGGTGGAGGAGGCCTCGGAGGTGGCGATCTTTGAGCAGGTCTTCGCCGATATCGGCGACGAGCAGAGCATTGAGCAGAGCCTGAGCACCTTCTCCTCGCACCTGAGCCGCATCATCGAGATCATCCACCACATCGAGGAGCAGGAGCGGCGCGACACGCTCGATATCCAGGGTCGACTATCGGAGACGCTGGTAATCAGGCGGGACGAGGAGCGCCCGCGCATCCTGGTCCTGCTCGACGAACTGGGCGCGGGCACCGATCCCAGCGAAGGCTCGGCCCTGGCGCGCGCCATCCTCACCTACCTGTTGGAGCGCCATGTGACCACCGTCGCCACCACGCACTATTCCGAGTTGAAGGCCTTCGCACACGAGCAGCCGGGCGCGGTCAACGCCTCCGTCGAGTTCGATGTCGAGACGCTCTCGCCGACGTACCGCTTGAGCATCGGCCTGCCCGGACGCAGCAATGCCCTGGCCATCGCGAACCGCCTGGGGCTTGACGCGCGCATCATCGAACGCGGGCGCGAGTTCCTGGGCAGCGCGGGTGTGCGCATGGAGAACCTGCTCGAAGGCCTGCAATCCGAGCGCAAGGCCGTGGCCGACGAGCGCTTCCACGTGAGCATGGAGCGGGCCGAGGCCGAGTACCAACGCCAGCAGCTTGAGCAGGAACGACACGCCATGGAAGAGCAGCGCGTGCGCATCCTCAACGAGGCCCGCGCGCAGGCCCGGCGCGAGGTGGAGGAGGTAGAGAAGACGCTGGCGAAGATTAAGGTTGATGTGAGCCGCGTGAACATGACCCGCGAGCGCCTGGGCGAGTCCCGCCAGCGTGTGCGCCAGCTCGACGAAAAGCTGGCGCCCCTGGCAGAGCCTGCCGCTCCACGCCGCAAGGTTGTGCCGCAAGAGGAGAAGCTCGAAGGGCCGTTGCAGATCGGCGATACCGTGCGCGTCCTCAGCTTCGGGCAGAATGCCGACCTCGTTGGTCTCTCCGCTGATCGCAGTGAGGCCGAGGTGCAGATGGGCTCCATGCGCTTCCGCGTAAGCGTAGACAACATCGAGCGCCTCAGCAAGCGCCAGGCCACTCGCGAGGAGCGCGCTGCCCCCAGCGTCGTGATGGCGCCCGTGGAAGATCGCCCCGATGTAGCCATGCAGCTCGATATACGCGGCTGGCGCGTCGAGCAGGCCCTTGAGGAACTGGAGACATACCTCAACGACGCCACCATGTCGGGTATCGCCTCGGTGCGTATCGTGCATGGCAAGGGCACCGGCGCGCTGCGCGCCGCCATCCGCGAGCATCTCGCGCATCACCCGCTGGTGAAATCGTACACCTCGCCGCCGGCGGCAGAGGGCGGCGACGGTGTGACTGTCATTAAACTGAATGTGTGATCGATGGACTTTGATATTTTTTACAGGACTTATGATTGTGAGGAGCTTGTATGCCAGGCGAGACGGATTTTATGAGCAGACAGATTGGAAACTATCAGGTAGTTTCTGAGCTCAGTCGCGGCGGCTTCGGCCGTGTGTATCAGGCGCGTCACGCACTCCTCAAGGAACGCACGGTAGCCATCAAACTGCTGCATGCTCACCTCTCTTCTTCCGAGGAGCGGGAGCAATTTCTCAAAGAAGCGCAGTTTTTAGAGTCTCTCAAGCATCAGTATATTCTGCCATTGCTTGATGTCGGTTTCATCGATGGATTTCCCTATTTGATAACAGAGTATGCTTCTGGGGGTTCCTTGCGCGGACGCCTCCAGCGGCAGAGCGGGCGTCTCTTGCCCCTGGCGGAGGCGGTGACGATTCTTTACCAGGTGGGACAGGCTCTAGCCTTTGCACACCAACACAATATTGTTCACCGCGATCTCAAGCCGGAAAACATTCTCTTCAATAGTCGGGGAGAGGCATTGCTGGCTGATTTCGGTATCGCTGTTATCTCTGTCACAACCAGTTCACAGATGGTTTCGTCGGTCATTGGTACGCCGCCATATATGTCACCAGAGCAGTTTCAGGGCAAAGTGAGCAAAGAGAGCGACCAGTATGCGTTGGGGTGCATTGCTTATGAGCTGTTTAGTGGCCGGCTTCCCTTTTCGGCTCCTGATTTCATCGCCATGGGCTTCAGGCATGCGACCGAGCCGCCTGTGCCACTCAACCAGTATAATCCGGCGCTGCCTTCATCGATTGAGAAAGCTGTGCTGAAGGCACTGGCCAAGCAGCGAACCGAGCGCTACTCAGACGTACAGGCCTTTGTCAATGCTCTCAAGGTGGCCGCTTTGCTTGATCCTCAGCCACCAACAG
>JALYTT010000161.1 GCA_030854145.1 Chloroflexota bacterium
GGTTTATGGCGGACGCCATAAACCGGGTCCCTACGAAAAAATGATATCATCTAGTATGATGACACAATCGGGTGAAGAACAGGACAACCTTCCCAAACATCAAGAGACCTCCTCCCTGCTGGGGAGCAATCGTGACCTGGCGGTGCTGTATGCTATCGCGGGCCATCTGAACCGCAAGGTGGATGTGCATGATGCGTTGCAGGAGGTGCTGGCGCAGGTGACGCGACTGCTTGGCTTGCAGACGGGCTGGGTCTGGCTGCTGGATGAGCAGGGCGAGACGTACCTGGCGGCGGCCCAGGCCCTGCCTCCGTACCTGGGAGAGCACCGGGAGCGTATGACCGGCTCCTGTCTCTGCCTGGATACCTTCCTGCGGGGCGACATGGCGGATGCCGCCAATATCGACGTGCTGCGTTGCAGCCGTTTGAAGAATGCCGAACGCGACAGTGACCCCACCTCCTGGGGCTTGCGCTTCCATGCCAGCATCCCTATCTACGCGGGCAATACTCCGCTCGGCGTATTGAATGTTGCCAGCGAGGACTGGCGCGAGTTGCAGGTAGAGGAACTGCAACTGCTGCACATCATCGGCGATCAGATCGGGCTGGCGATGCAGCGCGCGCGACTCTCCGCCGAGAAGACACGCGCCGCCGCGCGTCTGGCCACCATCGAGGAACGCAACCGCCTGGCGCGCGAGATCCATGATACGCTGGCGCAGGGTCTGGCGGCGATCACCCTGCAACTGGAGACCGCCGATGCACTGGTCACCTCACGGCCGCAGCGCGCGCAGGTCGCCATTCGTCGTGCCTTGAACCTGGCACGCGGCAATCTCGAAGAGGCGCGCCGCTCTATGGTGGACCTGCGCGCCGCCTTGCTGCAAGGCCGCGCGCTCCCCGAGGCTCTGGAGTTGCTGGTGCGGCGCGCGCGCAATGAGAGCGGGAGCGATGTGCAATATGCCTACGTTCCCAGCAACGGTTTTCAGGTTCTGCCGGCACGCGTGGAGGCCGGGATCTATCGCATCGCACAGGAGGCGCTGACTAATGCCTGCCAGCATGCGCAGGCGCAGCATATCTCGCTGACCCTCACCCTGGACGAGCAAGAACTTCACCTGCGGGTGCAGGACAACGGGCGCGGCTTCGATCCCGATACGCTGAAGGATTACGCGGGCGAAGGGCATTTCGGGCTGACTGGCATGAGCGAGCGCGCCAGGCTGCTTGGTGGTACCATCTGTATCCAGAGCATGCCGGGAGATGGCACCTGTATCGATGTTCGCATAGCATACAAAGAGAAAGGTTCATAGGCGATGGTGCGCATTTTGCTTGCCGATGACCATCCTATTGTACGCGAGGGGTTGCGGGCGGTGCTAGAGACGCAGGCCGATTTTGAGGTCATCGCGGAGGCGGCGAACGGCGATGAGGCGCTACGTATCGTGCAGGAGGCGCGACCCGACATCATCCTGCTCGATCTGGAGATGCCACTCATGGATGGTGTGGAGGCCATCCGCCACCTGCGGCAGCGCGCTGCCAGCCCACGTATCATCGTCTTTACGGCCTTTGACAACGACGAACGCATCATCCACGCGGTGCAGGCAGGCGCCAATGGCTACCTGCTCAAAGGGGCCCCACGCGAAGAGATCTTCAACGCCATCCGCGTCACCATGGAGGGCGGCTCCCTGTTACAACCGGTTGTCGCGTCCAAACTGCTGCGCCACATGGAGCAACATAGCCAACATAGCCTTTCCACAACCTCTCACGGTGTTGGCGATCAGCGTATGTCCTACTATGAGCCGCTGACGAAGCGTGAGCTTGAAGTTCTGACCTTGCTGGCAAAGGGCATGCCCAACAAAGAGATCGCCGCCCACCTGGTAATCACAGAGCGCACCGCCAAGTTCCATGTCACCTCGATCATCAGCAAGCTGGGAGCCACCAATCGCACCGAGGCCGTCTCCCTCGCGGCCCAAAAAGGGCTGATTACGTTATAGCTGCTGTCTCTTGCTCAGAAGACCGCACGGATTGGAAGGTCGTGTTAAGCCAGCTCTCAAGCTCTGGCACGGGTAGCGCGCGCGAGAGGTAATAGCCCTGCGCGATATCACAGCCCATGCTTGCCAGGAGATCCCAGGTCTCCTGGTCCTCCACCCCTTCGGCTACCACGCGCACACCCAGGCGGTGAGCCATCAACACTGTAGAGCGCACAATAGAGGAGTCACTTCTGATGCTGGTCATGTATTGCACAAAGCAGCGATCAATCTTCAATTCGTCGATGGGCAGGCGCTTGAGATAAGCCAGCGAAGAGTACCCGGTCCCAAAATCGTCGATGGAGATGCGCACTCCCTGCTCAAACAGGCGCATCAGCACATCGTGCGTGCGTTCCACGTTGGTCATCATCGCGCTCTCCGTCACCTCGACACAGAGTAGGCGGCCCGGAACACCATAGCGTGCGAGCAGGCCGGCAATCGTATCCGGCAGCTCCGTATCCAGCAAGTTGCGCATCGAGAGGTTGACAGCCACCTCAAGTTTAAAGCCGCTATCCATCCAGAGTCTACACTGTTGGATAGCTGTCTCCAGCACCATATACGAGAGAGAAGCAATCAGCCCGGACTGCTCGGCCAGGGGGATGAACTGATCGGGAGGTATAAAGCCACGCTTGGGGTGATGCCAGCGCAGCAGGGCCTCCACGCACGACACTTCGCCTGTAGTCAGAGCGGCTTTAGGCTGGTAATGCAGGGTCAGCGTCCGGGAGGCAATGGCTTGTCGCAGATCGCAGATGAGTTCGAGGCGCTGCGGGTTGTACTGATCATGGACGGCATCGTAAAGGGCATATTTCTCATGAGCCTGTTTGGCGGTGTACATGGCTACATCTGCGCGCCTCAGCAGCGTGGGTGCATCGCTGCCATGGCCGGGAGCCAGCGCGGCCCCAATACTGACTTCGACCTGGATACATAGCCCCTCGATGCTGAATGGCTCTTCGAGGGCCGCCTGTAATACGCCTGCTGCCTGCCCGGCGCTTTCCTCATCCGCCAGTGGAAGCAGGACTGCAAACTCATCCCCGCCGAGCCGGGCCACAGTAGCTAGCCTATCAAAGGCATACAGCTTCTCGCGGAAGCGCGTACCAATCTTTTGCAAGAGCAGATCGCCCTGTTGTTGTCCAAAGGTATCATTGATCTCTCTAAAGCGATTTACGTCGAGCATGAGCAGAGCTGGACCGTGCTGGGTGTTTGCGACGGACTTGAAAGCTTGCTCTATATACCCACAGAGCAAGGTGCGGTTGGGGAGTCCCGTGAGGGCATCGTACAATGTGTGGTAGCGCAGCGCTTCATCCATGGCGGTACGCTCTGTTACATCGGTCGCCACACCAATTACACCCACCAATTGTCCTTCCACGTCATGCAGGGGCGTGAACTGTGTCTCAAAAGCCAGCTTGCCTAGATGGACTACCTCTTTCAGCGCTTCACCGGCAAGGGCGCGGCGGATCTGTTCAAGCGCCTGGGGAACACTGCCATACAGGTCAAAGACCGAGGTCCCGACCACCTGGCCAGGCTGCAATCCCAGGCGTTGCAGCCCCTGCCCCTCACACAGTGTGATGATACCATGCTGATCCATGGCAAAAAGCGCAATCGGCACGTGAGAGATGACCATATGCAGCCGTGCCTCGCTCGTGCGCAGGGCCTCCTCCACCAGTTGGCACTCAGCCGCCGTTTTCTGTGCAACGGGGGGCGTCGTTGGCAAAAATGAGAAGAGCGGACCAGAAGGAGCGCGCCTGGGACGAGAACCTGATCTATCGGGGCTGGGACCGGGGGCATAGCTACCGGCAGCCGCGGCACGGCGGCTAGCTGGAATGCGATCTCCATTCCGTTTCGCACGCAAGAGCGCCCTTTTATGGATAGTGAGATATTTCCTTATCTCCCCTGATGTACGTATGCGTTCATCGTGTTGCTGTTTCATAGATCTTGTACGCCCTTCTCCCATCAATATGATGTATCTGGCACCACCGTCTCTTTGTGTATCGACAACGATTGACTATATCTTTAATATAGACCTGTCCCTCTATATGTACCCCCTCCATGGGCCTCCCTGGGTCGCGTAGGGGCTATGGCTTGCCTCGCTCGCGTGAGCCTACACGGGACCCGGTTGTAAGACATCAGGTTAACGCCCGCACGCGGTTGTAAGACATTCGGGCTAATTTCCCTCGAAAAGCAGAAGCAGAGAAACAACCTGGTATACAATATTGCTAGATAATAATATCTAACTAGATGTTACAGGACAGCAGGACACATGGTTTTTCCTCGCATGGCTGCCGCCATCTTCGTGTTACTACTTATTGGTACATTGTCATTGCTCTGCATCAGCCCGGTGGCTCTGGCCGGACCAGGGCTGACCTACACCAACAACCTGGAACACGCGGATGGCCAGATTATAGATATAGAGCCTGGCATGAATTTTGTGTTGAAGACAGGAAGCGGACGCAGTCTTCACTTCCAGTGCGCAGGACCATGCCGGACTCTGCTGGGGCATATGCAGCGGCATAAGCTTGAGAATGCCCATACCGATGTCTACTACGAAGAAGTGGGGACAGCCTTACTGGCCCTGGATGTAGATTAGCCTCATTCTGTAGCCGGCCGCTTGCGCGACCGCCAGGGAAGAGGCGATTGATCCCGTAACGACCTGGGCGCGCAAGCGGCCCGCTACGCGATAATAGAGTTGTGGTAATAAAAACGCGATAGTAGAGACGTTTGTTCATGGAAGCGAGTTGAGTAGTGCGATGAGGCAAGAGAAAGCAGATAGCCTGGTACCCGTGCATAACAAGGTGAGCAAGCCGCATGTTGATAGCGCGGATATCCTGATCATTGGCAATGGCATCGCCGGCCTGACCGCCGCAATTGAGGCGCGCAATTTGGCCCCCGATGTGCGTATCGTCATGATTACTGATCAGAACCATCCGACGATTAATACGCCGGCCCTCAAGCAGTTCGCCATCGGAAAGTTGACGCGCGAGCAATTGCTGGCCTATCCACCGGGGACCGAGCGTACCCAGGGCATCCACCTGATCCACGGCCATGTCGAGGAGATTAACGCGCAGGGCAAGTTCATCTCTCTGGCCGGTGGGCGCGGTTTTGGCTATGGCACGCTCTTGATCGCCACTGGGAGCGCGCCTAACAGCCTGCCCGCCAAGCTGCCGGGACGCGACTTCGATGGCGTGATCACTCTGCACCGCCTGCGCGACTACCTGAACCTGCGGCGGCGCCTGGGCGAGGTCAAAGAGGCCGTGGTGATCGGCGGTGGTTCGCACGCTATTGAGACGGTGATGGGCCTGCTTCACTGGGGCATCCATGTTCACTGGTTTATCCGCAGCCAGACCTTCCTGCCGCGTATGCTGGATGAGACGGCGTCTACGCTGGTACTGGAGCGTGTACAGCAGGCGGGAGCCACGATCTACACGGGGACCGAGGCCATCGGCATCGTCGGACGCGTCGGCAGCGTTGCCGGAGTGGTTACTACCCAGCAGCAGTTCATTCCCTGCCAGTTGGTGGCTGCCTGCACCGGGACGAAGGCGGTCACCACGCTGGCAGAACACTGTAATGTACCCATGAAGCATAAGAACGGCATCCTGGTTGATGAGCGCCTGCGCAGCAGCGTGCGCGATATTTACGTCGCCGGCGACGCCGCCGCGCTCAAGAATCCCCTGACCGGCGAGTACGAGCCGCGCGCGCAGTGGTATGCCGCCGTGCTCCAGGGCCGCATGGCCGGCGCTATGATGACCGGCCATCGCGAGCAGGTGAAGCAGACCTTCGGCGTACCCTGGCATGCCACCCAGCTTGGCGCCTTCTCGATGCTGATGGTAGGCAACCCCCTCGACACATCGGCGGGAGTCACGCCGCTTACCGGCAGCAGCCGGGGCGGCTATCGCCGCATGACGTTGATGGATGACCGACTGGTGGGCTATCTCTCGCTGGGTACCGTGCAGCCCGATAGCCTGGCGATCAAGCGCATCATCGACGAGGGCCTCCCGGTCGGTGATATCACCAAAGAGCTACTCAGGGGCGATTTCGATGCACGCCGGTACTTCTCGCGCCAGCATAGCTACCAGGCGCGGGGTATGGTGACAACCGGACGGCTGCCCGACAGCGACCCGGCACCGGCGTTCAGCAGTGGGCGACCCGCAGTCACACGACACCTATCTGATGCATCAGCCGATGTCCGTCAGGCGCCGGCATTCAGCAGTGGGCGACCCGCAGTCGCGCGGCCAACAACCGAGGTCCTGCCTTCGCCATTCGCATCACCTGCCGCGAGCGCCCCTGCCCGCCAGACGGCGCCTCTGCCAGAGCCGGAGGGCCGCCGGAGCCACGAGCAACCCTTCATTTACGAGTACGAAGCGGAAGAGATCAACCCCTTTACCGGCGATCTGCCTTCGCTGGCACCTGAGGTGGTGGAATCGACGTTGGAAGCATTCTCAGACCAAAAACCACGCACTGCCTCAGGCAGCCTCTGGACATATAGCGACCAGAAGCCGGCGGCTAAGGTGCGGCAGCCCGCACGCAATCTCTGGTCATATGACGAGCCAAAGGGAAGGGGGCGCTAGGTGCCGAAACCCGTGCTACTTCATAAAACTGGTCCACAGGTGATGCAGGAATTGCAGGCCTGTATTGGTTGTAACGAGTGCCTGGTGGCCTGTCCCGCCCTCAACGAATCGCTTACGATCGATGTATTGAATCGCGAGACGCTGGCGGGACCGATCTCGCTGCCTGTGGCACGTTTTGCGCGCTCCTGCTACCAGTGTGGGGCCTGCGTGGCACCATGCCCCGTGGGACTGCATCGCGATGCTATGATGATGTGGCTCAAAGTCCGTTTGCTGCGTTCTGATCAGGAGAGGTACTAGCCAATGTCAGCCTTTCACCATGACTCGTCCTATGATTCTTTGCCCCCGCAAGACCCAGAAGAGAGAGGCTATCCCTGGCTGTTCCTCTACATCAAGCGACCAGGAGTGCTGCGCCTGCTGGTGTCGCTGATTCTCATCCTGGTGGGCTATGTGTTTTACCAGTGGTATAGCCGCTATGGCAGCGATCCCGCGCCCGATAGCGCTATCGGCTTTTTCTATGCCTTCGCAGGCATGCTCTGTGCGCTCCTGGCCGGCATCATGTATACGCGCAAGCGCCGCTCGCGCAAGCGGGTTGTAGGCCAGCTTCACGGTGCTCTGAGCTGGCATGTGTGCTTCGCCATCATGGCCGTGGCGTTCCTCTTCATGCATTCCTTTGGCAACTTCAACCCGCGCTCCGGCACCTATGCCCTCTACAGCATGATCGCCCTGGCGGTCAGCGGCTTCATTGGTCGCGCCCTCGACCGGATTATGCCCAGGTTGATCGCAGCGGAGGTGGACAAGGCCCTCACGGCCCAGGGTGATGATCGCATGGAAAATATCTCGCAGAAGTTGCAGTCGATTGTTGTCTATAATACAGAGAAGCTCAGTGGCTTTACAACCAGCACTTCCAGCGCGCCCGCTCGCGCTGGTGCGCCCCCTGCTCTGCCGGCAAACGGGCTGCCATTCACGCCAAATCCGCAGACGCTGCATACGCCCTGGGACCTGGCCTACATCTCGCTCGAACAGACCCCTCAAGAATTGAGTCGTGGCGAGCCACGTTACCGCTTCGTACCCGACAGGAAAAGCGCGTTGAACGCCCCCGGCGCCCTGATGCCCGGCGCTCAAGAACAGATGACGGCGCTGCAAGAGGTGCAAAAAGCCCTGACGCGCGAGCAGTTTTATCGCTATATTATCCGCTACTGGCGCGTCTTCCATATCGCCCTGGTCCTGGTCACCCTGGGCCTGACGATCTGGCACCTCGTCTATGCCGCCCAGTTGCTAATCCCGGTGTATTTTCATTAGAAAAGGGGTGTAGTGGATAAGGAAAGGGAGAGGGCAAAGGCGTCACCTTTGCCCTCTCCCTTTCCTTATCCACTACACCCCTTTTCTAATAAGACCAATGTCTCACTTGCTTCTCTCGAACATCTGCGCTATCATACTGATGTCGCTACAGTCTCTGGGCTGGTAAAAACAGGTGAGTGGGGTAGATCTGGTTGTGTATAATGGTAAACTTATGCCGGCAGGCATCGATGGAGCGTCAGCGTAAGGAGGGAACCGGCAATGGCAAGCAGCAATCAAAACAAAGAGCGCAAGGGCAAGAGCGAGCGGGTGGTGCCGCGTGTGGATACACGCGCGGGGCAACGGACCTCGCGGGCCAGTGGCGCGGCCGGTGGTATCAGCTCGAAGGGCACACAGGTCGAGCAGCGCGTTAACAACACACCACGCAAGGGCGCGAGCGCACCCCGTTCGCGTACACCCAGGGCTGCTGGCTCGGCGCGCCCGCAAGCCAATACGCGCAGAAGCCCGGCGCCGCCTTCCACTCCAGCACCCACGCGTGACGTGCGTTTCATCACCTGGCTGAGAGACAACTGGCAGAAGCTGGAGGTGCACCAGCAACAACGGTTCTACAGTGTGCTGCTGCTGGTCATGTCGCTCCTGTTGCTGGCCTTCCTGACGGTATTGCGTACTGCCCCGGTGGTCTCCATCTTCTATGAGATTTTTATAGCTTTTTTTGGCTGGTCGGCCTACCTGCTGGCCACTGGCCTGGTCGTCTTTTCGGTGGCAAACCTTGTCGAGGGTATCCGCAAGCAGCCGTTCATTCGCTGGTCGCTGGTGTCTGGCCTGGTTGTCCTGTGGCTGCTGGTGCTGGCTGAGAGCCGTCTGATCCTGGGAGGCAAAACGGGAGGTGTGGCAGCGACGTTGCTGGTCTACCCACTCCAGGGCTGGCCCGCCACCGTCGGCCATGTACTGCTGCTGGGCCTGTTTGTGATCGTCAGCATCCTGACGTTCCGCATCACCTTCAGGCATGTCTTGCTGGTTGGCCGCTTCATCGGACTGCTGGCCGCGGACTCGCCGAACAAAACGGCGCTGAACAAAGCTCCTGGCCCCTCGCCGTATCTCGGCCAGCGCCCGCAGTATAGTCGCTATAGTAGTGGTGCCGGGAGCGCCGTCGCCGGGTTGCAGCGCGCAGACAGCAGGGCGCCGGCGGATGACGAGGACGAAGACGACGAGGGCGCTATCGAGTTTGAGGCCGACTTCGAGGACGATCCGCACAACGACATTAATATACACAAACAGGAGATTGGCCAGGTGCCGCGCGGCACCCGCCGGCCAGCAGCGCTGGACCCCAACGAGCATAAGGTCGCCGTACAGGGCGCGCGCCAGCAGGAACTACCCCTGCATGAGCAGCCGACGATAGTGGATAAAGCAGGGATCGGCGCGCTGAGAAACCTGCCGGAGATGGAGCCGCTGCCGCTCAAAGTCAAGCCACCGGTGATTGTGACGCGCAAAGCGCAAGCGGAACTTGCCATTCAGTCGCCGTGGCAACTTCCCGACATCACCCTGCTCAACCATCCAGAGGAGGTCAAGCTGCACCTGCAGGGCGACGACACGGTGGCGCTGGCAAAGATCATTCAAGACACCCTGCGCAGTTTCCGCGTCGAGGCCGAGGTCAGGCCCGAAGACATCAGCATCGGCCCCACCGTCATTCGCTTTGGCATCCGCCCGACCGGCAAGCCGGAGATGAAGGCCGACGAGAAGGGGCGGCTGGTGCCTGTGCGCGATGGCGCTGGCGCGATCATCTACGAGACGCGCACGCGTGTCAGTCGCATCATGGCTCTGCAGAACGACCTCGCGCTCGTGCTGGAGGCCAAGACGATCCGCATGGAGGCCCCGGTCCCTGGCCGGCCATACGTGGGCGTGGAGATCCCCAACAAGAATAGCCGCCTCGTCACGCTGCGCGAGGTGCTCGAAAGCAAAGAGTACCACGTGGCCAAAGCCAAGTCGAAACTGGCCATCGCGCTGGGCAAAGACGTGGCAGGTGCCGTACGCGTCGGTGACCTGGCGCGCATGCCGCACCTGCTGATTGCCGGCGCAACCGGAGCCGGTAAATGCCTTGCCTATGACGAACCTGTTTTTCTAGCGGATGGGCGAATCGTGAAGGTACAGGAACTGCTAGGACAAACAGTGCAGGTGATTGGCGTTACGGATACGCAAACCATGCGGCAGATACCAGTTGCAGCAACGCTCACGGATAACGGAGTGCAGGAAATCTACGAGGTTGAACTTGATAATGGTATTATCCTGCGTCGCACAGGGGAACATCCTCTGTGGGCTGCCCAACTGGATGAAAATCAACATGTTGGCAGACAGGCAGATGGAAAGGCAAAACGACGCACCCGTGCAATAAACACGGGCTGGTTGTCAGCAAAAGATCTTCGCGTCTGTGGTAACCGACCTCATTTTGATGGACATGTCATTTTGTGCTCGCGTGAATTACATCAAAAAGGTGCTTTCAGGCATAGTGATGCAGATGAGGTGCTCCTGGCCGTTCAGGAACGACAGGCAGAGCAGGAGCGGGCTACTAACGATTGGAACGCGTGGCGCCAAGCAAGGCCGCAACCTGATCAGAAATTTGCGGACTGCCCAGAGGGATATGAATGGAGAAAAGTAGTTGCAATAAGGCGGTCCGTTGCTCCAACTGTGAATATTGAAGTTCATAGCGAGAACCACGCATTCGTGGGCTACGCCGTGGAGCACAATAGCGTCATGATCAACGCCATCATCGCTAGCCTGCTTATGCAGGCCACGTCCGACGATGTGCGCCTGCTGCTGGTTGACCCCAAGATGGTCGAACTGATCATGTACAACGGCATCCCCCACCTGCTGATGCCCGTTGTGACAGAGGTGGAGAAGGTGGTGGGGCTGCTCAAGAACGCTATTGGCGAGATGGAGAAGCGCTACCGGCTCTTCTCGAAGCTCGGCGTGCGCAACCTGGACGGCTATCGCAAGATGCGCGCCGAGCGGGCTGCGCAGGGAGATGCCACCCTGCTGAACTTGCCGGCAATCGTGATTATCATCGACGAGTTGGCGGACCTGATGATGGCGGCCCCCGAAGAGGTCGAGGGCATGATCTGCCGCCTGGCCCAACTGGCGCGCGCCACCGGCATTCACCTGGTGGTGGCCACGCAGCGCCCCTCGGTCGATGTCATCACCGGACTGATCAAGGCCAATATCCCCACGCGCATCTCCTTCATGGTCAGCTCGGCCATCGACTCGCGCACGATCATCGACATGGGCGGGGCCGAGCGCCTGCTGGGTCGCGGCGATATGCTCTACCTGCCGGCGGACATAGGCAAGCCTGAGCGCATCCAGGGCGCCTTCCTGGCCGACGAAGAGGCCGAGCGCATCGTTGGCTACTGGCGACAGCACATGGAGGAACACAACCAGGCAGCAAGCGGCGCGGCCCCGGTGCAGGCTGCCTCCACGGCGATCCCGGTCAACGTGGTTGAACCTGGCTGGGAGGTCCAGGAGGCTGTATCCGACGACTTCGAGTTGGATGATGACCTGCTGGAGCAGGCGGAGCAGGTGGTGCGCGAGTATGGACGCGCCTCGATCTCGCTCTTACAGCGCCGCCTGCGCATCGGCTACTCGCGCGCCGCCCGCCTGATCGATCTGCTGGAGGAGCAGGGCACCATTGGCCCATCCGAGGTGAATGGGCGCCCCCGCGAGGTGTTCGATAACCGTGCCTCGGGTCGCAGTAACAGCGGCGAGGGTCATACGATGGCCGACGAGGTAGAGGACATCGTGGCGGAGGAAAAGATGCGCGAGGAGTTTCTCAAGAAGCAGCAGGAGCGAGAGAATAGCGGCCATCCCGATATATAATGAGGGACAACTGTTATGTATAGAACAGGCGAGATAGGATAGGCGAGATACCCCTGTCCCGCGTAGGGATTCGGCTTGCCGCATCCGGGTCAGGCATCCCTGGTTCTCTCCCTGACACTTTTTGAGCCGTGGAAAAGAGGGAAGAAGGGAGAGGAAGAGCAAAACAGGCAGAGAGACCTGGGTCTGAGGAGGGTGGGACTAGGGCCTGTTTGCAAAACGCTAGTAAACTGAAAGGATGAGAAGAGGAGAATTAACGGATGAGCAATGGGAAAAGCTGTACCCCTTGCTGCCGCCCCAGAAGCCAAAACGAGGCCGTCCAGCACACGATCATCGACGAATCATCAATGGAATAGTGTGGATCCTGCGAACGGGAGCCCCTTGGAGAGACCTCCCAACGCACTATGGCCCGTGGAACACGGTGGCAAGCCGATTTTATCGGTGGCAAAAAGCGGGGATGTGGGACCATATCCTGGAAGCCCTGCAACAGCAGAGCGATGCCGCAGGTCAGATCGATTGGCAGAAGCACTCTGTCGATAGTACGATTATTCGAGCCCATCAACATGCGGCTGGGGCAAAAGGGGGGATCAAAATCGAGAGGCATTAGGCAAGAGTCAAGGCGGTTTTAGTACGAAGCTGCATTTGCGTGCAGAAGGGAAAGGCAAACCGATGACCTTTGTGCTCACCGCCGGACAGCGTCATGAGGCCACCAAAGTGGAAGCGTTGATGGAGCAAGGGGCCGTCAAGCGCGTCGGACGAGGGCGTCCCAGGATACGGCCCAGGCGCGTCTTAGCAGACAAAGCCTATAGTAGTCGCAAGATCCGTCGCTATTTCAAGCGACGAGGAATTGGTTACACGATTCCCCGCCGCAGCGACGAGACGCGCACCGGACCCTTTAACCGAGCCTTGTATAAAGAGCGGAACTACGTCGAACGCCTGATCAATCGTCTCAAGCAGTTTCGGCGGGTGGCAACGCGCTACGAAAAGCGGGCGGTCAACTTCCTAGCGATGGTCACGCTTGCCTCTATCATGCTCTGGTTATGATTTGCAAACAGGCCCTAGCCCATTGGCACCAGGAAGAGGACGAAGAGGCAGAGAGATCGTCTCAAGGAGAAAGAAACAAGCATCTCAAGGAGGACGATCTCAATGAATAGTTCATTATGGACAGTCTGGTGCCAACAGGTC
>JALYTT010000162.1 GCA_030854145.1 Chloroflexota bacterium
GCGCTGTGGGCAACCGGCAGTTGCGCGCTGGGCGCTAGGCGCGATTGCACTGGATCAAACATGTTCACCACGAAGGCCCCATAGCGGTTCTGCCCATGCACATGCTGCGTGACCTGGTAGACGCCCGTGCGGTTAGTGTTGGCAAAGGCGGTCACCGGAAACGGCGGGGCCAGCGTGACCTGCTGCTGAGCAGGCGTGGTGATCGTGACCTGATCCGCCCCCGGCCACGTCTGCAACGTGACGGGCACGCCCGGCGCGACCTGCCCATCGCCCACCACAGGCGGCGGCAGGAACCAGTTCGCCAGGTTATACATCAGCAACGGGAAACCGGGCTGCAAGGGGAAATCGGTATCATGCAAGTCGAAGCCGAGCACAGCGATGCGCCTGTTGCCCTGCTCCCCGGCGATGAGCAGCGCTGTCTCGCTGGTGGTGATCACCGGCTGCGCCCATACCTGGGCCGTCAGCTTGTGACTGCCGCGCAGCGTATGAATGCTGCTAAGATCAACATTGCTCAGCAGGGTATCGCTGTTGTTGCCAGCACTGATATGGCTGACATTGATCGTTGGCCCCGACGTACCAAAGATATAGGTGCCCGCCGGCGGGTTCACGAAGAAGATGCCTCCGCTGGGCAGGGTGGGCGGCGCGAAGCCGTCGAAGACCGTCAGGTCAAAATTGCCCGTGTTGACATACTTCTGGGGAGTCGTCTCAAACAGATCCACGTTGGCTTGCAGGCGCAACGCCGTCTCCAGGAAACTGTTGCCCGCTGTCACCAGCAGCACGCGCCCGCGCATGGAGCCACCAACGACCGCCCAGGCCTCGTGATCAACCGTCATGGCATCCTGGGAGACGAGCCGCGCGTGCAAAATGTGCGCCGTCCCCGGCAAAGGGCTCCACTCCAGGGCGCCACTGCCGCCCGCCGCCAGGACGATCGTCTGCACGCCCACCAGCGTGCCATCCGCGTACAGCTCGACAGGGATTGAGCGCTGCTGGTGGCTGTAGTTAGCGATCTGAGCCAGCCCCACGAGGTTGCCCTGCACTGTGCGAGCAGCGAGCGCCAGCAGGGCTGCGTTGGGGACATCCGTGCCGATGCGCAGGTAGCGCACCGGGAACGGCAGCGTCAGCGTCTGATCGGGCGCCAGGATATGCCCATCGCCAACGACCAGCACCTGTGCATCCGCGTGCCCGGCCGCCAGGGATGCCGCCAGCGAGAGTGCCTGCTCAAGGTCGGCATCCTGGTTGGTTACTCTGGCCTGTTGCAGCGCCACCATGAGCTGCCCCTTATCCTGGGAAGCGGCTTTCAGCACCTGGGGCGTGCTCGCCATAGCGATGAGCGAGATGCGATCGTTGGGGCCAAGCTGATCAATGAGGTCCGCGACCTGGCTCCTGGCCGCTTCAAATCTGTTCGGCGCTACATCTGTGGCCTGCATACTGGCCGAAGCTTGCAGGATGATGATGCTGTCACCGCTGATGGGGCTGCTGGTAAAGATAGCCGGCCGCGCCAGCACAAAGACGATCACAATCGCCGCCAGCAGTTGCAATAGCAGCAGGGGCGTGATGCGCAGGCGTTGCCAGGGGCGGCTCGCTTGCAGATCCTGCAGCGCCTGGAGCCACAGCAGCGTGCTGCCCACCATGCGCTCCTGCCTCTTCGGTCGCATGAAGTAGAGCAGCAGGATGATCGGGATAATAGCTGCAAAAGCGAGCGCCGCCGGCACAAGTAGACTCATTTGACAAGCTCAATCTGGCGTAATAGTCGCTGCACTACATCGATAAGCGCCGTGTCGCTGGGGATCAAGGTATAGGTCATGGCCTGGGCGTGGGCAAAGCTGGCCAGTTCCTGTGTGAATTGGGCCAGCCGCTGGCGGTAGGCGTGAAGCACGCCCGCCGAGGCGCTGACATCCACACGGCTCCCGCCCTCGCTATCGCGCAGGCTCCAATCGCCGTGCAGGTCCGGCTCGATCTCATCGGGCGCCAGCACCTGGAGCAGCGCGACCTCCTGGCGCAACTGGCGCACGGCACGCAGCCCAACCTGGTACCCACCCGGCACCAGAAAGTCCGAGATCACAATCGTCAGCCCCGGTCCCGGCGCCACGCGGCCGAGATCGTAGAGCGCGCGGTTCAGGTCGGTATTCCCGCTATGCGGCAGGCGGCCCAGAAATTCGCCTACCGTCCAGATGGCATGCGTGCCGCTGCCGGCGCGACGATAGTTTATCAAGTGGTCGGACAGCGCGCCGATAACCACGCTATCCTCGCATTTGAGCGCCACATACGCCAACGCGGCCGCCACCTGCACCGCCAGCGCGGACTTCGGCGGCGTACCCTGCTGCATCGAGTTCGAACAATCTAGCAGCACGGTCACCGTGATGTTCTCTTCGGCCTCGAAGACGCGCAGGAAGAGCCGCTCCAGGCGCGCGTAGGCCCGCCAGTCGATGCGCCGGAAATCGTCGCCGGGGGCGTAGCGCCGATAGTCGGCGAACTCCAGCGATGAGCCGGCAAGTGGCGAGCGCCGCCGGCCGGGCCGCCCGCTGGCCATGGACTTGCGCGTCACCAGCGTCAGCCTATCAAGGCGCTGCAGGATATGCGCCTCCAGCGGGAAGCGCGCCGCCAGGTTCTCGCTGCTCACTGCGCCGTCTCCTTGACAACCTCCGCGATCAGGTCTTCCGCGATAATACCCTCCGCCAGGCCATCGAAATTGAGGATAATACGATGCCGCAGCGCCGGGAAGGCCACCGCGTGCAGGTCTTCCACAGCCACATTGTAGCGGCCATCAAGCAGCGCACGCACTTTTGCCGCCATGATCATGGCCTGCAAGCCGCGTGGGCTGGCCCCGTAGCGCACAAACTGCCGCACCTTCTCCGGCGCATCCTCCTGGTCAGGATGCGTACCAAGCAGCAGGCGTACCGCCAATTCCTTGATATGTGTCGCCACCGGCACTGCGCGCGCCGTCGCCATCATGTGCAGCAGTTGCTCGCCAGCGGCTATCTGCCGGGCATGCAGCGTCTGTGTGCCCACCGTAGTATCGATGATGCGCATGAGATTGCTGGCGTCGGGGAAGCGTACCAGGATCTTGAGCAGGAAGCGGTCAAGCTGCGCCTCTGGCAGGGGGTAGGTGCCCTCCATCTCCAAGGGGTTCTGCGTCGCCAGCACGAAGAAGGGGACCGGCAGCGGGCGCGTGGCATCGCCGACGCTGACGGTGCGCTCCTGCATGCCTTCCAGCAGCGCCGACTGCGTTTTGGGCGTCGCGCGGTTGACCTCGTCGGCAAGCACGATGTTGGCGAAGATGGGACCCGGCTGAAAACTGAAGACGCGCCTGCTGCCCCGGCCCCCGCTATCATCCGCCTGCTCGCTGACAATCGTGGTGCCCACGATGTCGGCCGGCATCAGATCGGGCGTGAACTGGATGCGCGCGAATTTGAGCGTCAGCGCGTCGGCTAAAGTGCGCACAAGCAGCGTCTTGCCCAGCCCCGGCACACCCTCCAACAGCACATGCCCGCCTGACAGTAGCGCCAGCAGTAGTTCGCGTATCACCTGCTGTTGTCCAACGACGATGGAGCACAGTTCGCGCTCCAGGCGCCCGGCAACTTCCACGAACTCGCTGACATCGGCCTCGTCAGGAGCCTCCATCATTGCTGCGGGCGACTCCGCTTCGTGCCCATTGCGCGCATCGATCTCTGCGGCCGGCACACTGCTGCCTACGGCTATATTATCGCTCTGATTGGCCTGTGTCATACCTTATTTCTGCCCTTCCAAGCTGTCAAAGTAGTTGTGAACCAGGTCCTTCTGATCGGGCGGAATGGTGCTATTGTCGATGGCATCATGCGCCTGCTGATTGTACTGCGCGACGACCTGGGAATAGGGTACGGAACTGCCCGGCTGGACAACGCCATTGTTCCCACTATTGCCCTGCGAGCTGGGGCCCGCGCCCACCTGTCCCGGCACATAGACCTGCTCAGAGTGCCCTGTGTTATTCCCGTTCTGATTGTTACCGTGCCCCCCGCCTTGCCCCTGGCCACCCGACCCGTTGCCCTTGTTTCCCTGCCCTTGCCCCTGGCCTTGTCCTTGTTGGCCCTGTCCCTGTCCCTGGTTCTGACCCTGTCCTTGTTGGCCCTGTCCTTGTCCCTGGTTCTGGCCTTGCCCCTGCTGGCCCTGTTGTCCCTGCCCTTGACCCTGGCTGTTCGTGCCGTCGGTCGAGGATGCGATATTATTGGCCGCCTGTTGGAGTCCCTGCGAGGCGTGATCGACGCCTTGAGATTGCGCCTGCGACGCCGTTCCCTGGTCCAGCGCGGACTGCACGGCGTTGGCGGCATCGTTGATCTCGCTGGCGTTCCCATCGGCGACGGCTTTAGCGAGCTGGTGCAGCGCGGCCTGCAACCTGGGGTCCTTGCTGGCCTGGTTGGCGGCCTGCTCAATCTGCCGCGCCAGTTGCGCGCGCTGGGCGGGCGTCATCTTGCTGACCTGGCTCGCGAGGCTCTGCAGCGAACTCTTGAGCTGCTGGCTATCACCCTTGCTCAGCGC
The DNA here is from genome assembly GCA_030854145.1 of Chloroflexota bacterium. The sequence continues at coordinate 4,513 of JALYTT010000162.1, forward strand.
CTGGCCCGTAGCGTTCAAGCTGGGATTGCTGCTCCCCTGGAGCGTCGAACCGGCGGAGGTGCGCGCCTGTGCCTGGTTCGCCGCCTGCGCGTTGCGCAGTTGGTTGAGCTTTGCCTGCGCCTGGGCCAGGATTTGCTGCGCCTCCGTCTCGTTTTTGGCGTTCTTGAGTTTGGTCTCGGTGTCGTGTAAGATCTGGTCTATCTGCTTGCGCTGCTGATCCGGGATATTGGCCTGCTGGTTAATGGTCTGGCGCAGGTGATCAATGACGGCAACCTGCTTCGCGACGCGTGCCTGGAAGGCTGCTTGCTGCTGGAGCACTGTCACCATGGGGTTGGGCAGCAGAACCAGCAAGGCCAGCACAAGCACAACGATGCCAAGGGTCAGCAGGAAGGAGCGGCGCGGCCGCAGCGTGATGCTCCTGGCGGGAGTATGCGCGCTCAACTGCTTGAGGGCGTCGCGCCGCTGCAACACGGGCAGCGGGGCCGACTCCGCGCGCAACTCCCAGGCCGTACCCAGCCGGTCTTGCAGCGAGAGTTGCCGGTCCACCAGGCGCGCGGTGCGCGCCAGGGAAGGACGCCGCCAGAGCGCCAGCGCCAGCCCGCACAGCAGGCAGGCTCCGGCCACACCTCCAGCCCACGCGAGGGCCGTAGCCCAGGGCACGAGCCGCGAAATCAACAACAGCAGGCCGGCCAGCAGCAGCCCCACTACCAGCCCGCTCGCGCTCCAGCGCAGTACCCTGTGTATGGCCAGCCGCCGGCGCCACGGGCGTAGCGCCTCTATCAGTCGCTTGCCATCGACACTCTCCTGGCGTACCTGCGCCACGCGGGGCGGTGTTGGTGTGATGCTTGCCATGCCCTTTCGCCTTTCTTATATGTTCGGCCTCTCAGGTCAGGCCTTCACCGATCCCTGGCTGATCGCAGGTCCCTGTACCGGCATACGCGCCGGCGGAGGAAGCATTGGATGCGGTCTGACAACGACCATACTGATACGGAAGAGCACCGCAGATATCACGACATTCGCCAATACATATATGAGCCAGGGCGCGATCTGCATAGTGCCTATCGGAACCGAGGCAAACGGCGCTGCCGTTATAAACGTACTGAGTATGGCTTCAATTGGATTCCACAGAAGCACTGCGGAACTCTGCTGCGCAAAAAACAACGTGACCCGAAAAAGGATCACCATGATCCATGGCGTAAAGAGCCAGGCTACGCAGAATACGTACGAGAGCGCCGTCGATACTTGCGGCCGCCGCAGGACCGCTGACCAGAACAGGCCAAACATACCTGTCATCAGGGCCGTGGAGAGCATCACCAGGAATGCGCTGATGACCTGGCCTGGCGCCACACCTCCGAAAAAGAAGATCAGGCTGAAGAAAGGCAGCGAGGCCATGATCAGCACGAAGACCGTTGCCAGCCCGGATATTAGCTTCGCACCAAGCAGCGAAAAGGGCGTCAGCCGCGAACATAACAGCAGGTCAAAGGTCTGCCGCTCCTTCTCCCCATTAATGGTCGTCGCGGTAAATGCCGGCGCGATAAACATAATCAGAAAAAGCTGCACAATCACAAACAGGCCATACAGTTCTATGCCCACCTGGCTCAGCGTGGTACGCGCACTGCTGGAGGTAAGCTGCTGAAGCAGGAAGAAGCCCAGCAGGCCCATCACCAGCAGGTAAATGACGATCAGCCAGATAAGGCGCTCGCGCCGGAAACGCTGGCGCAATTCTTTCGAGAGCAAGGCGACAAAGGTCATGTGGGGCTTCCTCCTTCCGTGACATTCATGAAAACGTCCTCCAGGCGACCACCGCTGCTGCGCGGCGCGAAGGAAACGATGGGCAGTCCACGTCCAATCAGGTCGGCGAGCAACTGCTGCAAGGCCTGGTCATCGCCCAGGAATTCAAGCTGGATCAGTTCTCCCTCGCCGTTCGTCGCTACGACATTACTGATCCCTGCCATCCCCTTGAGTACTTCTATTGTATCAGATATATTCCCCAGAGCGCGTATCTCAAGCTGGCGTCCCCGCCCCCTCTGCTGCGAGACCTCGGCCACATCTCCCGCCACAACAAGGCGTCCTCCCTGGATAATAGCGATATCCGTACACATCTCTGCCAACTCAAGCAGGATATGCGAACTGATAATGATAGTCTTGCCCAGCCCCTGCAATGTGCGTAGCAGTTCGCGCAGCTCCACGCGCGCGCGGGGGTCAAGGCCAGAGGCCGGCTCATCCAGCAACAACACATCGGGATCATGCACGAGCGCTCGTGCCAGGCAGAGCCGCTGCTTCATGCCGCGCGATAAGGTCTCGACGAGCGCATCTCGCTTCGAGGTGAGATCGACTAACTCTAACAAATCATTGATGACACGCGCCCGCTTCTGGCGGGGCACGCGGTGAATGCCCGCGTAAAATTCGAGGTATTCGGCCGAACTGAGATCTGAATAGACGCCAAAGAAATCCGGCATGTAGCCAATCTTGCGCTGGACAGCGGCCGGCGCCTTGCTCACTTCGTCCTTCCCGAACCAGACTGTCCCGGCGCTCGGCGGCAGCAGAGCCGCCAGGATACGCAGGAGCGTGGTCTTCCCCGCCCCATTGGAACCAATCAAGCCATAAATTGATCCCGCCGGTATCTCCAGGCTGAGGTCTTTCAAGGCATCAACGTTGCGATAGCGCTTATAGATGTGTTCTACCTTGATGATCACGTTGCTGGCATTCTGTGTATTCTGCGCCGCGGCTGTGGACACGGTCTTCCCTCCTCTATAGTTTGCGCCTATGGAGCGGTGATTTGTAGTCCCAGTAAAGGTTTGCCAAAGAGCACTGTGCCTAATGTCGGGTCCTGGTTGCCCAGTTGCAGCAAGATACGGCCCTCCGGACTCATATATGGGCGCAGGTTGGTCGGACTAATTGTAGGCGGCTGGCTCATGGTATCCCAGGAACCTGTCTGCCAGTTATAGAGGGAGGCCTGCAAATGGGTGCCATCCGAGAGCATCCCTCCTCCGCTACTGTTGTTCGAAGCGTTGATGACCTGCGTTATGTCCGACGGCACTTCAATAGTGATGCCGTCCATCTGCACATTCGGCATAGAGGGTAGCGCGAACTCAAAGGTCATACTGCCCGTTGATAAGCCGTACAAACCAGGAGCCGGGACCTGCAAGTTCGTTCCCTGGGCGTCGATTAATTGCCCGCTGCTAAAGCCCGCCCCCAGGTTCAGCGCACCTGAGTAGGCGAGCGTGATGGGCGCCTGGATCAGGACCTCCTGAAAACCCGCCGGGGTGCCGCCGTTGACCGTCACGTTGTTGAACGCGCTCGATGCTTGATCTGCCCAGCCGATCAATGTGGCCGGCGCGCCCGCCAGGAGCAGGGGGTCACTGCTATTGCCTGTCCCGATAGCCGGCCCCCCATTGAGCGCGATGACAGACCCCGCGCCCACACTGCCCACCGAGATACCATTGTACATGGGCGAACGCGGACATGTGGTGCCATTACAAGACGACCCGTTGTACGGGCCATATTGCGCATTCGCTTCGCCACTCAGAGTGCTCAGGATCGCGACATGCCGCTGCAAGGGCGTCTTCAGGGAGTTATCATTGCCAGGATTGTAGGAAACACCCACGCCGCTACTGGTAGCGATCTGATCAGCAAGCGTGGTAGCGCCGCCATCCTGTACGGGTTGATCGATCTGCAGTGTCTGACCCGCCGCCAGGTGTCCAAGCGAAATGCTGACTCCGGGCAGCAGCACATAGACATCGCTCAACCCATAACTCAGGGTATTGGTTACCGTGCCCTGCAATTGAGTAGTATTCAGCGTCAGGTGCGAGGTGATACCTCCCTGTGTTTGCAGATCCTGCTCGGAAATGAGCGTGTTCTGCGTCCAGATGCTGACGTTTTGCAGGTCCACATCGCTGCCATCGGACCCAGGCGCAACGACAGTGTTCTGCGCCCCTGGTGAGCCTGGCCCGCCCTGCGCTAGGTCATAGGGCGACGGCTGCACTAAAGGTCCGCCGGGCATATGGATCTGAAAATCGCCCTGGCTGGGTACGAAAACCCCAACATAGGTCTTCATATGCGCGGGCGCACCGTTCTGGCCCAATTGCATCACGGAGATGCTGCCGCTCAGGGCAGATGTACCCTTCTGGTAAAGCGCCAGCCCATAGGAGAGCAACGAGAAAACGACGATGGCACTCAGGGCGATACGCCAGCTCCAGTCGCGTCGCTTCACAATGCGCACAACAAAGAGACGGACCGGCCCCAGGATGATCAGGTAGCTGAGCAGGAGCACTAGCAGCAGCGAGGGCGAGGGCGAGGTGTTGGGCAGCAGCGACTGGATCAATGTCTCTGTGTTTGACAGAGGCGACTGTCCAGGCGAATTGCCCTGCGGCGCGAGACTGTTCTCAATGAGCGGGTCTCCGCCCGCGCGCAGCAACAGCGCGCGCCAGAGCGTCGCGGCTCCCGGCCAGCCGGCAATCGGATCAAGCGTGGGATCAAATGCCAGGTAGCTGACCGTCCCTTGACCATAATGGCGCTGCACGATGAGCGGCGTGGCCCCAGCCAGCAGCACAGTCTCGCTCCCAGGAAGCGCCCGAGCCAGGCTGATTGCGACGGGCGCAGGCGCGCGCGTATTCCCGCTGGCTCCCGCCGGACCGTTCACAGGCAGCAGAGCCGTGCCAGCGGGTAGCGTTCCAGTTCCGCTGATGCTGACAGGCAATAGACCAGCAGGCAGCTTGCTCAGCGTCTGCTGCCACTCAGGCCCGCCCGCTACGATCAGCGTGCCTCCCTGGTCAATCCAGGACTGTAACGCGCTTATCTGCTCTCTGCTCAAGCTGCCGGTGGTAAAGTTATCCAGAATGATGAGGTCAAAGTTTCTGAGGACCGCCGCGACAGCAGGCATGCTGCTGGCATTCAGCGGCTCCAGGATGACCGTGTTGCCCGGACTGGGTAATTGCACACTGTTGAGGCCACCGAAGCCAGTGTTCTGATCGGCAAGGACCCCGATAAGCGTAGCGCCAGATATCAGCGGCTGCAATAGCGCGTTCTGGCTCACGATGGCATGCCCACTACTATCAAGCAGGTGGACCGTCACACCATGCTCCCCAAAATAGACTGGCACATACGCGGTAATCTGCTTTTGCGCCCCGCTGGCAAGCGTGATTGATTGCTGGTAGCTTGAGGGTGGAGACGAGGACCCCCTGGGTCCAAACTGGGGAAACCCATCTGTGGTATTGATGGATACCGTCCCGCTAAAATCGGGTCCATCATTGCTGAGCGCAATATGTACCGGCACCCAGTTGCCATTCTTGTAGCGTGTGCTGAAACCTGCGTCTACCCGCAGCCCTGGCCCGCTGCTCCCCCGCATGGAGTACGCCAGCGCACTCGCCGGAACCAGAAAACTGGCGCTGAAGAGAAGCACCGCCCCACATACACTGATAATGAAGAGTCTGGCATGTATGCTCAATCGAGGTCGATGATTCCTGTTAGACATACTATTGAGCCTCTCTGATCATTTACTATAGTCGCTGCCTGGCGGAAAAACTGGTAGATGACATGCCCCGATTATATCTTCTCGTTCTACGGTTCTGTTGCACTGTTTCTGAATGTGTGCTAACTACTATACATAATGCACATAGCTAATCCTTATGACGTTCAGAACGCCCCATTTGTTACGCGATAAGACATATCTCCTTTGTATTCTCTGCTATCCGTCAAGGGGTCACATTCCCAATCCCAACCTGACACGAAATTGCCCACTCAAGCGTGTATAGCCTGAGAAGCATAGAACTATGCGTCGAGATATACGCAGTCTAGCAGAAATGCTACCCGCTATAGCGCATTCTGACATCCTTATTCTGATGTATGCAGAGGCAGGCATACAAGAAACCTTTTACAAACTGCACAACATTATCTGGAAAGGATAGTCACAATGACAACAACAGATGCAACAGCAACCGCGAAGGACGCACAACAGCAGTACTTCCGCGTGACCGACCAGGTTCCCGAAGAGGTCTGGTACTGGGCCGCCCTCGGCTCCATTATCGTCTCGGCCGCGCTGTTCCTCCTTGGAAAGCGCGATTGGAGCACGTTTGTGGGCCAGTGGCCCCCGACCTTCCTACTTTTCGGCCTGTTCCATAAAGTCTTGCGGCCTTCGCGCTTCTGAGCTCGATCTATTCAGGGCGCTGGCAGCCTGTGTCGTTCAGTATACAACGCTGTGATACATGGGCTGCCAGCCCTACACTTTTGTGGAGGAGCACGCACATGGAGAACAACCCGTCACTAAGAAAATGGGCAGATTTACAAGGATTGGCCGTGGTGGCTATCGATACAGGCAAAAAAATAGGCACCCTGGATGACTTTTACTTCGACTCATCGGCCAGCCCCACGATGAGCCAGGTTCCGGCGTTCCACGTCAAGACAGGCCTCTTGAGCGCTCGCGCACTGTCCATAGCTGCAATCAATACCATCGGCGCAGACGCGGTAACTACTGCCAATGAGCAGGCACTACGCGAGGAGAAGGATGATGCCATCCTACCAACTCTGGCGCTGGGACGGAACTTGCTCTCCTACAAAGTTATGAGCACCAGTGGCACCCTCGTGGGCACCATTGGCAACGTGCTGCTCGATACCACAACCCCCTCATCAGCACTGCACATTGCCGTCTTTGAGCTATCGCGCAGCCTGCGCGAACACCTCGGCGGCCATCATACCACCTTCCGCGCCGACCAGATCGCGCACTACGGCCAGGATGTCCTGGTCATTCCCGATGAGGTCGCCAACAGCCTGTAGGCATATGGAGGGGGTAGGGGCGCCCCTACCCCTTTCGCACATGGCACATCCTATTACCGCCCAAAGCGGCGCAGGCGCAGCGAGTTACTGACGACCGTGACCGATGAGAGCGCCATGGCCGCTGCCGCGAAGATGGGGGCCTGCTCCCTCAAGAACGGGATCAGCGGCGAGAGGATCGCCAGGGGGATGAGCACCGCATTGTAGGCAAAGGCCCAGAAGAGATTCTGCTTGATCGTGCGCATGGTAGCGCGCGAAAGCGCCAGCGCGACGGCTACGCTCTTCAGGTTGCCTTTGACCAGAGTGATATCGGACGCCTCCATGGCTATATCGGTTCCGGTACCCATGGCGATGCCGGCATCGGCCTGCACCAGCGCGGGCGCGTCGTTGATGCCATCCCCGGCAAACGCGACGACCAGGCCCTGCTCCTGCAACTGCCTGACCTGCTTGACCTTGTCCTCCGGCAGCACTTCGGCCAGCACGTGGTCTGCACGAATGCCTACCTGCTCCGCTATGGCCTGGGCCGCGCGCCGGTTGTCGCCGGTGACCATCCAGACCGCCAGTCCCTGCGCATGCAACTGCTTGATGGCCTCCACCGAGCCTTCTTTGACGGTATCGGCGACCGCCACCAGCCCCGCCAGTTCACCAGCGATAACCACCAACATGACAGTCTTGCCCTGATCCTCCAGCGCCTCCAACCGCTCCCGCAGCACATCGTAGCTGAGTCCACGTTCGTCGAGCAGGCGCCGCGTGCCGACGAGCACAGAGCGCCCCTCTACCTGCGCTTCCAGGCCGCGACCGGCCAGCGCTGTGAACTTCTCAGGCAGACTACCCAATGTGATGCCACGCGCTTTCGCGCCCTCTACGATCGCCGCCGCCAGGGGATGCTCGGAGCCTTGCTCAGCCCCGGCGGCCAGGCGCAGAATCTCGTTCTCATTCCCTTTGCCGGGTAGCGCGATGACATCGGTCAGTTCGGGCCGGCCCCTGGTGATCGTCCCTGTCTTGTCGAACAAGACGGCGCGCACCGCCTGAATGCGTTCCAGACTCTCGCCTCCCTTGATCAGAATGCCCTGCTCAGCCCCCTTGCCAGTGCCGACGATAATGGCGGTTGGCGTGGCCAGCCCCAGCGCACATGGGCAGGCGACAACCAGCACCGCCACGGCGGCGACGATGGCGGTAATCCAGGGTGCGCCGGCATGCATGCCGCTGGCACTGGCGCCGCTCACACTGCCAACGATGGCCCAGCCAATAAACGTCAGGCCAGCGACGACCAGTACGACAGGCACAAAAATGCTGGAAATGCTGTCGGCCAGCCGCTGGATGGGCGCTCTGGTCCCCTGCGCCTGCTCAACCATGCGGATGATGCTGGCAAGCACGGTATCCGCTCCTACTCTGGTGGCGCGCATATGCAACAGGCCGCGCTGGTTCATGGTCGCCCCGATGAGCGCGTCGCCCTCGACCTTCTCGACCGGGATGCTCTCCCCGTAATCATGGCTTCGTCAACGGCCGAGCGGCCCGCCAGCACTGTGCCATCAACGGGGATCTTCTCGCCCGGTCGCACAATCAACTCAGCATCGACCTGCACCTGCTCAATGGGCAGCTCGATC
>JALYTT010000630.1 GCA_030854145.1 Chloroflexota bacterium
GTTGGAGTCCCTAGCTGGCAGTCACGCTGAACGGCCGCACCCAGGCCAGACCACCGTGGTTACAACCAGCATCCTGACACCAGAAGACCTCCACTGCTCCCTGGCCGGTGTTGCCGTAAGAGTAGAAACCAGTGCTCATATATCCATAACCGGTGGCATATTGACTCACCAATTTGGATATGAGTGTGTGTTTCATCTCGCCGTTAAAATATCAGCGCGTTTGCACATAGCCGGTATTCCCTTGCGCCCATTTGTAGACAAGATAGATCGTCTGCCCTCCCCGGAAAGTTGATTGCAGTTCGGTTGGTCGGTGCTGATTATCGACGGTACTCGCCAACTGAGCGCTGGGAATCACCTGTTGAGCGGCTTCAAAGAAGGTTGCGCCCGATGGAGGGCTGCTCTCCGTGTAAGGTGGATAAGGCGTGGGAGTAAGCATGGTTGTATATGTAGCATCCTGGGCTGTGCTCGTGGCATCATCATTCATAGATGTGACTGTGGCATCTGCGTTGTGCCTGGAGATCAGCACTCCCCCGCCAACCAGGGTCCCGAGGCAGACGCACATCAGCAGAATCACCAGTACCACGATGAGGCCAGTGCTGCCCCCCGAACGCCGCTGCTGTTGTGGGACCATGACCGGTCCCATCGCCGGTTGCCCATACAGGACTGGCTGCGGTGGCGGAGCATACGGTGGTTGGCCATACGCTGACGCTGGAGGCAGGGTATTGTAAGGAGTCGGGATACCACACCGGGGACAGTTTGGCACGCCAGGGGAAGTAGAGTTCCACACCTGTTACACTGCATGGTAAGAGAACCTCCTGATGAATATCTTTTCAAGAGAGGTATAACCCTCCCTGGCTATCTCTGTTCGATTGTACTAAATGGAAGGGCTTTCGTCTATGGAGCACGCGGCTAATGCCTCAAATTTCCGGTAGCAGGGGGCCGCTGACGGTCATACCGCCGATCGATGGCATGGAGGCGAATGTGAGGGTACTGTAGGCCACGCTGACCTGCATTTCGCGGCCGCGCACGCCGACGCGCACGGTTGCAGCCTCTACCAACTGCTTGATACGCCCGGCCACAATCTCCGCCCCTTGCTGCTCGGCGCGAATGACGGCCGTCATGACACCGGGACCGTTGATCGAGAGCGTGTCCCCTTTGCGAATCTTCGTGCGCAGGTAGGGCAGAAGTTTACGCGCAACCTCCGTCGCCTGGTGGTCTTCGCGCTCGCGATTGAAATCGGCGCCATCGGCGCCCAGCGGAATGAAGCGTAAGACAATTACGCTCTGTGCGTTACACACACGACGAACTTTGTGCGCACCCGGCTCCAGATCTTTCGTCGAGTCCACCATCTGCCAGATGTGATGCTCGCGCTTGCGACTATAGTCATAATAGCCCTGGACGCGCGCGTAGCCCTCCAGCAACACGGTTCCCAACGTCCACAGAGTTTGCCTGGGTGTGCTCATGGTAAAGTGCCGGCAGGCAATGAGCTGGCGCGCAATGGGACTGATCTTCATGGTCGAGGCTTCGTAGTTCTGCTGCGAGCGCACTTTGAGATGCCCGGCATAGATACGACGCCGCTGCTTCAGAAAATCACGCACGGTTACCGGACCTTTATTGTAGACGACACACTCTGGCTTGTAGAGCAGGCCATAGCCAAGCTGTGAGATCAAGGCCTGGATGGAGATCTCATCGACGGCGCTGGTGGCCGGAATCCCTGAAATGACGTTTCGAAAAGCGATCACCTCGCCCAGTTTAGGCGTCTGGCGCGCCACGCGGTCATGCAGCCGCCAGAGCAGGTGGACCGCGTGGCCCATAAATGTCGCGCGATCATTGACCGGGACGGGACGCCCCCCCACCATGCCCACCGCCGGGTCCTTAAACGGGACACAAAGTATCTCGATCGCCGAGGACTCCGGGATGACATCAGCTCCTATCAATATAACGATCGGGCTGCTCGCCACTTTGAGGAAGAGATTGACGGCGGAGGCCTTGCCCTCGCGCTTCTCCTGCACGCAGACCTTCACGCGCGGGTCCTGCCTGGCAATCTCGGCCACGATAGGCACCGTGCGATCGGTACACCCACTGGCAACGACGATGATCTCCTCGATGCTCGCCGTTGAGACGCACTGCTCTAGCAAGGCTCGCACGGTGCGCGCGATATTGGCTTCTTCGTTATAGGCCATGATGCCAATACTGCATCCAACCCGCTCCTCCTCCACCTGGATCTGCTCATGCACCTCTTGCTTCTCTACATTGCTATCTTTCTGTTGTCTTAACTGCACGCTACGCTCTTCCCTCACGAACGGCATTGCCATGAAAGGCCTCTCCCTGATTACGATGTCGCGCTTCTACGCGCGACTTTGCAAATAGCAGTCCTATTATTGAAGGGTTCCTTATCTCCTGGCAAGCTCCCTGTGTATCAGGAAAACACACCTTTCGTATCGGTTTTCGCAGACCACTCCCCTCAGCGAAGCTCACGGGCCAGCGCCACGAGCTGAGCGTTGTCGCGCGCGGGGTTGCCATTGGGCAGGGTCAGCGTGTCCTCGAAGCCGATGCGGGTGGCGTATCCACGCTGCAAGGCGTTCACCAACAGCGGCCATGTGGTAGCCTCGCTCCCGTGGAGCAGCTTCGGCGTGCGCACGCCAGCCGTGTCCAGGCGCTGTACAATCGCCTCGACGTTTGCCCGCGCGGCAGCTATCGTCGGCTCTCCAGGCTCGATCAGGAGGCGCAGGCAGCGGTCGGCAATACCTAGCGTGAGGAGCAGTTCCACATCCTCCAACGTTGCCAGCCCGGCCTCGATCCCGATGCCCTTGGCGACGAGGAGCGCGCAGACATCGGCGGCACCCTCTTCGGAGAAGTTCACCGAGGCGAAGTCAGGCAGTTCCTCCCAGGTCCAGATGAGCTTGAGACGCTGTTGCAGCTCCGGCTCAATCCAGGCCGCTGTGCTGAGACCGGTGGGGATGGCGGGACAGTGTGCGCGTACCTCTATAACAGCCGCGCCGCAGGTCTGCGGATCGAGCGCCTGGCTACCATCAGGACGGCGCGGATGCATGTGTAGGGACTCCGCGCCCGCGTCCACAGCGCGTCGAGCTTCACGAGCCAGCTCCTGTGGCGATAGGGGGAGCGCGCTATGTGCTCCTGGCTCACGGCTCCCATTCAGGCATGCTTGTATCAACATTAAGATAGATCCTCTCTATGAAACAAACGCGTTGTAGACAATGTATTGGCATCAATGGGCCAGTCATAGCCCCGATGGATCGCAGCGTTCCACCCAATAGTCCTTCTTTTGCAGAAGAAATTCTGGTATCATAGCATTATAAAATAGATTGTCGCCCATAGCATGGGCATTCCAGACAACATGGACTATTGATAACTAAATTCAAATACATGTATACTTCTTGCAGGCGATCCACATGTTGGCAGAATTTAGAGGGTACACATGCACGGCTCCGATCCTACTATCTCAGACGACGACTTTGAGGTTGAAATTGTAGATCTCGATTCCCACGAGGGGGGCGCCGGCCCGAAGCAGAGGTGGGTACAGCAACCTTTCCGTCTCTCGCCCAGGGCACGGAGCTGGCTCACCGGGATATCGCTGCTGGCCGGCGTTCTATTGCTC
>JALYTT010000163.1:0-5550 GCA_030854145.1 Chloroflexota bacterium
CACCCTCCACCATCTGTCCGGCATACATGACCAGGGCTTCATCGGCGAAATAGCGCGCGCTGGCGATATCGTGGGTAATATACAGCAATGCCAGCTCTTCTTCATCCTTCAGACGCAGCAGCAGATTCAGAATATCCATGCGGATAGAGACATCCAGCATCGAGACCGGTTCGTCGGCCAGCAAGACCTGGGGATGAACCGCCAGGGCGCGTGCGATAGCGATACGTTGGCGCTGTCCGCCGCTCAACTGGTGCGGATATTTCTGGATAAATTGCTCGGCAGGCGTAAGGCTCACGCGATTGAGCAGGGAGAGAATCTGCCGGGTCTCCTCGGCCTTCGAATGCACATCGCCGAAAATGCGCAGTGGGCGCGCCAGGTGGTAGCGGATGCTATGCACCGGATTGAGCGAGGCAAACGGGTCCTGGAAAATCAACTGCACATTTTTACGGTACGTGTGCAGCGCGGAGCTCTGGCGTGTCAGGCGCACCGGCTCGCCGCGAAAGCGAATCGTGCCGGAGGTGGGATCATAGAGGCGGGCCAGCATGCGCGCAACTGTTGTCTTGCCGCTGCCGCTTTCGCCTACCAGAGCGGTCGCCCGTCCGGGATAGAGGCTCAAGGTAGTATCATCGACCGCCTGGACAGCCTTCTTGCCGCCCAGGATTTGCTGGCCAGTGGGAAACTCTTTGTGCAGGTGGACCGCCTCCAGAATTGGCGCGGAGCGAGTGTTGACAGTGCGAAACTGGGATACCTGCTGAAAAACACTCATCGACTTTTTCCTTTTTCAATTCTCGCCGCGTACGCCGCGGCAAACTGCTCTGCATTTGGAAGCTCGCCCGTTGAAAAACGCCTATCATAGAGATGGCAGGCTACCTGTTGCTCGTTCCCATTCGTAGCGTCGGCTAGCGCTGGTTGGAGCACCGGGAGCACACGGGAGCAGGGACCAAAGACCATTGGGCAACGCGGATGAAACGTGCAACCGGTTGGCACTGCGCGCAAGTCGGGCGGCGAACCAGGAATACCGCCCATGTTGCGGCGCGCGCCATGCAGATTGGGGAACGAGTGCAGCAAGCCGTAGCTATAGGGGTGGCGCGGATTTAGATAGAGATCTTTACTGCTGCCCTTCTCCACTAGCTTCCCCGCGTACATGATCGCAATGGTGTCGGCCAGTTCGAGCAAGAGCGAGAGGTCGTGGGTGATGAAGATCAGGGCCATGTTGAATTCCTTGCACAGCCCACTGATGAGTTCGAGGATCTCGCGCTGCACCACGACATCCAGGGCCGTCGTTGGCTCGTCCATAATGATCAGTTCTGGCCTCAGCGCCAGGGCAATCGCGATGACCGCGCGCTGGCGCATCCCGCCGCTCAGTTCGTGGGGAAAGCTTCTGAGACGATCGGAGGCGATACCCACCAGATTGAGCAGTTCGACTGCCCGGCGCCGGAGCCGGTCTGGTCCCATATCAGATCGGTGCGTCTTGAGGACATCCATAATTTGCGTGCCGACGGTCAGCACCGGGTTCAGTGAGTTCATCGCGCTCTGGAAGACAATCGACAGCTCATTCCAGCGGAAGTGGCGCAGTTGCGCGGGCGTGAGGCTCAAGATGTCGATCGAGCCACTGGTTGCCGACCCATCCGCGAGCGAGAGGTTGCTGATGACCGCGGCGCGCTCCCGGTCGTCAGGGGGATAATAGAGTACCTCACCGCCCGTGATATACGCGGGCGGCCGCAACAAACGTGTAATGGCGTAGGCCAGCGTCGATTTTCCGCAGCCACTTTCCCCGGCCAGACCGAGGATCTCGCCGCGCTTGAGCGAAAAATTCACCTTATCGACCGCGTGGACAGCGCCACTGGCAGCCGAATAATCGACGCTGAGATTCCTGACATCCAGGAGGTTTTTTGTCCCAACAGTGGTAATCATTGAATTTCCACCTTTTCTTTTTCCGCCCTCTTAGAAGAGACTTTTCATGCGCCTGGTCTGGCCTGTGAAATCAGTGCGGCATACCAATGGCCGCTCTCCTTAATCACCCGGCGTTGCGTGGGGTAGTCGATGTAGACGATGCCAAAGCGCTTGGAGTAGCCTTCGCCCCACTCAAAGTTGTCCATCAGTGACCAGACGAAGTACCCACGGAGGGGAACTCCTTGCTCAATAGCTTCAGCGCAGGCCGTAAGGTAGGAATGCAGGTAGGAGACACGGCGAGGATCGCTCACAACGTCGCTGCCATCCCAGGTGTCGGGAAAGGCCATGCCATTCTCAGTGACGTAGAGATCACCGACCGGATAATTGCGCGTGATATCGATAAGCAGGTCGCGCAGGCCATGCGGATAGATCTCCCAGCCCATATCGGTATAGCAGGCATTGGGCACAGGCGAGACGCTCTCGCAGCGATCGGCCAGGGGCTGCACCTGCGCGCCGCGCACAATGATGCGCGAGTAGTTATTGACGCCCAGGAAGTCCAATGGCACTGAGATCGTCTCCATGTCGCCAGCCTGAATCGGCGGCGGATTGAGCTGCATATGCTCAAAGAACCGCTCAGGATAGGCGCCCCGGTAGATGGGATCGAGGAACCAGCCATTGCTAAAGTCATTGGCGAGCGCCATATCGCGCGCCGTCTCAGGGCGTTCGTCGGCGGCATAGACCGGATTGAGCAGATTCGTAATGCCGACCGGGATGTTGACTGCCACATTGGCCCGCAGGCGTGGCACCGCCAGGCCGTGCCCTAACAGGAGATGATGAGCTGCATCGATTGCTGCCTGCCGGTCCTTGCGACCAGGCGCGTGTACGCCGATCCCGTAGCCCAGGTACGCGCTACACCACGGCTCGTTGAGCGTGATCCAGCTCGCCACCCGATCTCCCAGGCACCTGGCCACAATCTCCGCATAATCAGCGAAGGCATAGGCGGTATCGCGCGTGGTCCAGCCGCCGGCCTGCTCCAGGGGCGAGGGCAGATCCCAGTGGTAGAGCGTCGCGAACGGCTGGATGCCCTTCGCCAGCAGCGTATCCACCAGGCGATCATAGAAATCCAGGCCTGCCTGATTGATTGCGCCGCGCCCCTGAGGGACGATGCGCGGCCAGGCTATCGAGAAACGATAGGCGTTCAAGCCCAGTTGTGTCATCAGGTTGGTATCTTGCTCGACGAGGTGGTAGTGATCCGCCGCCATCTCGCCAGTGTGGCCTCCGTAGACCTGGCCGGGAGTGGCCGCGAAATCATCCCAGATGCTCGACCCCCGGCCATCCTCGCAGGTAGCACCCTCAATCTGATAGGAGGCCGTAGCTGCGCCCCACAGAAAATCTGCGGGAAATCTCCTGGCCAGATCCGTCTCGGCCTGAGTCTGGGGATCGGTATTGGAAAGAATGCTCATAGGTTCTCCTGTTCATTGATATCAGGTAAAAAGTAGCTTCGCTATCAGGATAAAAAGTAGCTTCTATTTCGCCACTGTTCTGCGTCCTGCAATACGGGCAAGGGAGAAGCGAGAGATACGCTTGACCAGCTTCGTCTCGCTGCGCAAGCGTGGATTGGCCACCTCGTCGATGCCAAAGTTGATCAATGCCAGGCCGGCGCCAAGCACGGCCACACATACGCCCGGCGCGACAAACCACCACCAGGCACCCAGTAAGATCACGTCGTTATTCTGCGCCCAGTAGAACATAGAGCCCCAGTCGATCACGCTGACATCTCCCAGTCCGAGAAACTCCAGGCTAGCGGCAGTCAGAATGACATAGATCGCGGTACCCACAAAGCCCGCCGCCACAATGGCGATCTCATTAGGAAAAATCTCGAAAAAGATGATGCGCCAGGTAGACTCCCCGTTGGAGCGCGCAGAATCAACGAAATCGCGGTTGCGCATGGAGAGCGTCTGCGCGCGCAGCACACGCGCCTGGTAGGCCCAGCTCGTGATGGCAATCACCAGGGCCACTGTCAGGGGACCTTTGGACGGCACATACGCGGCCAGAACTATCGCCAGGGGCAAGCCGGGCAGCACCAGAAAGATATTGATCAGCAAGGTCAGGGCATCATCCACAATACCGCCCATGTAGCCGGCAGTCAGCCCCACGATGATCGAGAGGGCCGTCACCACCAGGCCAGTAGCAAAACCCCAGAAGACCGAGACGCGCGTGCCCACGATCAGTTGGCTGAAGACATCCTGGCCTGTCTGGGTTGTGCCCAACCAGTGCGTTGCCGAGGGGGGCATCAGCACATCATTGGAGAATGCACTGGGGTCGGTATGAATCAAGAGTGGCCCAAAAAGCGCCACGAGGACAAAGAAGATCACGATCCCCAGTCCAACCGAGGCTTTGCGATTGGCGGTAAAGACGCGCCGCAGGCTACGCCACCCTCCGTTCAGGAGTGTTGGCCACCAGGACAGAGCGGTTATCTCCTCCAGTGGCCTCTCCTCCTGCGAGGAGGTGTCTTCGTCACGCCTGCTAGCAAGCGGGGAGGGTGCGTTATTGCCGGGTGTGGGTGAAAGCAGACTCATCTCAAAAAGCTCCCTTTGCTAGCGCACGCGCGGATCGAGCGCAACATACACCAGGTCAGCGATAAAGTTGGCCCCCAGCACGGTCAGGGCAATCAGCAGGAAGATCCCTTGCAGCAGTGGATAGTCCAGGTCTTGCGCTGCTTGCAGGAGAGCAAAGCCAATGCCGGGATACGAGAAGATTATCTCGGTCAGCAAAGAACCGCCAATCACAAAGCCCAGAGAGAGCGCAAAACCGGTGACGTTGGGCAGGATGGCATTGCGGGCCGCGTATGCAAACATAATACGCATCTGGCTCAGCCCCTTGGCCTCGGCCAGCAGCACATAGTCCTCAGTCAGGGTGGTGATCATTGCGTTACGCATGCCTAACATCCAGCCCCCGATGGAGGCCACCACAATTGTCAGGGCCGGAAGCATCGCGTGATAGAAGGCACTGAACAGGAAATCGCTATTCCAGCCAATGGTTGTCGAAGTATCGTAGCCACCATTGAGGGGAAACCAGTTCAGCAAATATGCCAGCAGATAGAGGAAGATCAGGGCCAGCCAGAAATACGGAATGGCTGCGAAAAACGTCAGGAAGGGCGGCAGAATACTATCGAGCAATGAGCCACGTCTCCAGGCGATGACGACCCCAAGCAGCGTGCCCAGGACAAAGCTAATCACCAACGCTGCGCCGATGAGAGTCAGCGTCCAGGGCACCTGCTCGGCCAGCACGGTAGCTACGGGAGTCGGGAAATAGTGAAAAGATGTTCCCAGGTCGCCATGGAGCAAGTTGTTGAGATAACGAAAATACTGTATCCAGAGCGGGTCGTTAGAAAGGCCAAACTGGAGTCGGAGCGCCGCGATTGCCTGGGGAGTCATGCGCCCCTGGAAACGTCCCATTATCACGCCCGCCGGATCACCGGGAGCCAGGCGCGGAATAATAAAATTAATCGTAATTGAGGCCCAGAGAGCCACCAGATAGAAGCTAAGGCGGCGTAGTAAGTGCTTCACCTGGACACCCCTTTTTTCTAATTATTATGAACTGATCTCTCATTCTTTGGGGAAGAGACGCCAGGGGTGGAAGCGTCAAGATGACGCT
>JALYTT010000163.1:5560-12705 GCA_030854145.1 Chloroflexota bacterium
CTTCCACCCCTGGAGACATTAAACGGGTTGCAGGTTGAGAACCACCACTTCGGAATCCGGGAAATCGAAGGGGGCGGGAGAAGCGTAGGCGTTAGTGGCGCTGGGCCAGCCCGTGAAGTTACGGGTGCTGTGCTCATTCCAGGTTGCGCCTGTGACCAGAGGAATGTTGGGCAGTTGCTCCACCATCACCTGCTGCAAGCCGTTCAGGGCCTGCTGTTGCAGCGTGGGATCGGTGGTCGTCGCATACTGGTTCAGCAGCTTATCCGTGGCGGGATCCATCCAACGCTCAAAGTTCGAACTGGCCGACTTGCCAATAGGCGCGCTGTTGGTGCTGTTCAACATGGAGTTGTACAGGTAGAACGGCGTCGGGCCCGGGTTGGTCCAGGAAATGGCCGTGTCAAAAGTGCCCGTCTGAAGCGCGCTAAAGTAGGCACCAAAGGCGACAATGTTGACTTTCGCATCGATCCCGACGGCCTTCAGGTTACTGGCGATGATCTGATCGGCGACGTCCCAGTCACTCCAGCCAGTTACAACATCGATATTAAACGAGAGCTTCTTGCCGCTCTTGTCTGCATAGATGCCATCGGAACCCTTGACGAAGCCCGCGCTGGAGAGCAACTGGTTGGACTTGGTGGTGTCGAGCGGGATCGAGGCATTGGCATACGCGGGATTCAGGCTACTATTGTTTATCGGCAGAACCAGGCCCGTGGGGCCGGCAACCGGCTCGTACCCATTCTCGGCAACCTGATAGATCTTGTTGCGGTCGATGGCGACGCTGATCGCCTGGCGTACGGCGAGCTGGTTGAAGGGGGCCTTGGCCGTGTTCACATAGAGCATGACTATGTTGCGGGCCGGGAACCAGTACTGATTGTGGGCGGGATCTCTGGCAACGTAGCTCTGCCCAATATTGGGGGCAAAGAGGCCCGACCAGTCAACAGTGCCGCGCATGAGTTGCAGTTCAGCCGTCGTGTTGTCCTTGGAAGATGGATAGCGGATCTCGCTGACGGCGGGTTTGCCAGGCTGCCAGTAGTTGGGGTTTTTCTTCAAATCGACTAGCTGCGGCGCAAACGATTTGAGCATAAAGGGACCGGTACCAATGGGGTTGTCATCGGCAAATTTGCTCGGATCACCCACGTTGGCATACTCGTGCTTAGAAACGATATAGGTCTGGCCAGCCAGGTACCAGAGGATGGGGCTGTACGGCTGCTTCAGCGTCACTACCACCGTGCTTTTATCAGGATTCTGCACCTGGTCAATATATTGCCAGAGGCCATTGATATCAGCCGCCGGGTATTGTTTCAGGTCATTCAGGGTGAAGACGACATCGTCGGAAGTGAAGGGCTGGCCATCACTCCACTTCACATCTGTGCGCAGGTGGAAGGTCACGGTCTTGGCGTCGGTGGAGAACTCGTAACTCTGAGCAAGCCAGGGTTTGGTTTCGCCCTTTACCGCGTTAAAGAACATCAGGGTCTCGTAGATCATGCCCTGAGAACCGTAGAGGGCATTGCCACTGTAAGGGGTAAAGCCGTTGGTAAAGTCGCCCTTAGGACTGGGGAGAATGTTGAGTACGCTGTTCTTGGCACTGGCAGGCGGTGAGGTTGATCCCTGGCCGCAGGCCGCCAGCAGCATCAGCATCAGTCCTAGCAGGGAGAAGACAACGGTCTTCGCCTTCCCAGGCGCATGAACAAGATTGGGAGACATGAAAAACCTCCTCGGGAAAATAGATCAGACATCGGTCTAAAAACAAGGATCATCACTGAGCCGAATTTTTCTTACATGCAGTGTGTATTGCTCTACACACCTCCTTTCCATGGTAAAACAAACCAATGTTGAAATATGCCCTTAAGGAACGAAATCCTCTGAAGGACCTTTTCTTTTTCGATATTTTGCGAAATCGATGTAAAATATGTATTAAATATACTGATTTTGCACAAGAATGTCAAGCCCTGATTCTAGCTAGCAGGGCGACTTTTGAATCACCCTGGCGGAAAGTGGTAAAAAAGCCTGCTAATAGGCCGTACCATAGCCGTTAGTATGTTATAATAAATCGAAAGTTTCTGAAAATAAGATGGAGAGCATGGATTGATGGCAAAGAGGCACAAAACCGATAGTCGCCCAACCATCGCGCAAATCGCGCAGATCGCCGGCGTCTCAGTACCCACCGTCTCGAAGGTCTTGAATGGCCGTGCAGACGTAGCGCGGCAAACACGCGATCGAATTGAGCGGGTGATCGAGGAGCACGGGTTTGTGCGCAACCGCGCCGCTCGCGCTTTACGCAAAGGCAAGACCGGGCTGGTAGACCTGATTCTCCCGCGCCTGGACGACGAATATTACCTCCCCATCTTAGAGGGAGTGGAACAGATATTGCGCGAAGCCGGGGTACGCCTGGTCCTGACCTCGACCAATTACCTGCCCGAAAAAGAGGTCCAATGGATCGATACCGTCACCGACCACTCCACCGACGGTATTCTGCTGGTGCTGCCATCTGAGGAAGCGATTAAGCATCTCGACCGCTCAGGCCTGCCCTTTGTGCTGATCCATAATCAGGGAGATCCGCATAGTAATATGCCATCCGTGAGAATTACCAGTTGGGAGGGGGGCTATGTCGCAACCCAATACCTGATCAAGCTCAGGCACCGGCGCATCGCCTATATCGGCAAGACTGCGATGGCGCTGGACGCCATCGAGCGCATCGCCGGGTACCGCGCTGCCCTGGATGAGGCCGGTCTGCCGCTTGATCCCCAGTTACAGTGCGCCGGCGATTTTACCGAAGCCGATGGCTATATCGCCACCAAGATGCTCATGGAGCTGCCCGTGCCACCCACAGCTATCTTCGCGGGTAACGATCACCAGGCCGTGGGCGTCTACCGGGCACTTCACGAACTGGGAATCAACGTGCCTGGCGAAATGAGCGTGATTGGTTTCGATAATCTCCCCTATACCGAAATTATGAATCCTCCCCTGACGACAGTCCATGCCCCTCGCCTGGAACTTGGAAAAAACGCAGCCGCGATGCTCCTGCGCCTGATAAACGAGGAGTCGCTGGAGATGAGGCGCATGGTCCTGCCCACACGCTTCGTCGAACGCCAATCGTGCCAGCTACTGACATCCTGATCCAATACGCGTTTTTGAGAAATTCACCGCTAGCTTCCGAAATATTTTACTGCTACATAACATGCCTATGCTCATTTTTGGACGTTTACAAGAGAAGAAATATTTGCTGCCCAGCACGGGAACAGGACTGATAAAGGGTGATAACCTCTCCTCCTTGACAAGCGGCGGTCCATTGATTATATTTTGTAGAGAAGGTGCCGATATTGATTTCGTAAAGTGTCGAAAAAGTAAGCTGACAACGTTGTCATCGTCAAGGTGTTCTCCTGTTTAAAGGTAAAAAGGAGTTGTCATGGATGCACATCCTCCGGTTACTATGATGCACCGTATAGCGATCACCCCCAAACGCAAAGTGGTTCAACGACTGACCGCAATGCTCATGCTCATCGGTTGTATGATCGGGCTTTTCGTAGCATTCCCGATCTTTACCCCTTCGTCTCCCGCGTATGCCGCAAGTAGTATTCAAATCAATGCAGGTGGTCCTGCCATCACCCCCTTCAGCGCTGATGCCGACTTTACTGGAGGAGGAACCGCCACCACAACCAACGCCGTCTCTCTCACCGGCGTCACCAATCCCGCGCCTGAAGGCGTCTATCAATCGAATCGCGTTGGTAGCTCTTTTAGCTACACCATTCCCAATCTGACCGCCGGCGCCTCGTATACTGTCCGCCTGCACTTCGCCGAAACCTACTGGACGGCCGCTGGCAAGCGTGTCTTCAATGTCAGTATCAACAATCAGGCGGTCCTGACGAACTTTGATATTTTCGCCGCCGCCGGCGCAGCCAATCAAGCGGTGGTGGAGCAGTTCAGTGGGACCGCGAGCACAGGCGGGACCATCGCTATGCAGTTCACCTCTGTCACAGACCAGGCCCAGGTCAATGGCATCGAGGTGCTGTCCGGCAGTTCGCCAACACCCACGCCAACGCCCGCGCCAGGAGGGGGCCTGCAAATCAATGCTGGCGGCCCGGCAGCCGCGCCCTTCGTCGCTGATACTGACTTCAGCGGCGGCGCGACCGGGAACTCAGGTAACGCCATTAACACCAGTGGCGTGAGCAATCCCGCCCCCCAGGCGGTGTACCAGAGCAACCGCTACGGCAATTTTAGCTATGCGATACCCGGTCTGACCGCGAATGCTACCTATACCGTGCGCCTGCATTTCGCGGAAACCTACTGGACGGCTGCAGGACAGCGCATCTTCAACGTCAGCATCAACGGCCAATCGGTGCTGGCGAACTTTGACATTGTGGCCTCCGCCGGCGGAGCTAATAAAGCGGTGGTGCAGCAAGTCAACGGGACCGCCAATGCCAGCGGCACGCTGACGATCCAATTCACAACTGTCAAGGATAACGCGCAGGTCAACGGTATCGAGGTGCTCAGCGGCGGTTCGACTCCGACCCCCACGCCGAGCCCCACCATTGGGCCGTCCCCAACCTCGACTCCCACCGGCAACTGGAACCTGGTCTGGAACGACACCTTCGGCGGGTCGGCCGGCAGCCCTCCTTCTTCTGCCAACTGGATCGAGGACACCGGCACAAGCGCCCCCGGCGGTCCCGCGAACTGGGGTACCGGCGAGGTCGAAACGATGAGCAATTCGACCAGCAACGTCTACCTCGACGGAAACAATCACCTCAATATTACCGCGCTTAACACCAATGGCGCCTGGACCTCGGGTCGTATCGAGACGAAACGCAGCGACTTCGCGGCCCCGGCCGGCGGCATGCTGCAGATTACTGCCTCGATCAAGCAGCCCAGTCCCACCAACGGCCTGGGCTACTGGCCGGCCTTCTGGACACTGGGCGCGGGCGATCGCGCCGGTCAGACATGGCCGGGCGTTGGCGAAACCGACATTATGGAGGATGTCAACGCGCGCAATGAAACGGCCGCGACCCTGCACTGCGGCATCGCCCCCGGCGGTCCCTGCAACGAGTACAACGGCCTCGGCAGCGGCCTGGCCACCTGTACAGGCTGCCAGAGCGGCTATCACACCTACTCTGAGATCATCGACCGCACCCTCTCGGATGAGCAAATACGCTTCTACCTCGACGGCCGGCAGATCTGGATTGTACACGAAAGCCAGGTTGGTGTGAGCACGTGGCAGGCGGCCATCGACCACGGGTTCTTCATCATCTTCGACCTCGCCATGGGCGGGTCGTTCCCCAACGCGGTGTGTAACTGCACCTCGCCCAGCAGCGCGACCTCTTCGGGTGGCACCATGAGCGTGGCCTCCGTCGCCGTCTACCAGACGACCGGCAACGCGCCAACACCGTTGACAACGCCGCCGGTGCCCAATGGTCCAAGCAAGGTCTCCGTGACCGGCACCCAGGGCAACTGGCAATTGATCGTCAACGGCGCCTCCTACCAGGTCAAGGGCGTCACCTGGGGTCCGCCCACCACCGCCGCCCTGGCCCACATGCCCGACCTGCAATCGCTGGGCGTGAATACCATCCGTACCTGGGGCACGGATGCCACCACCCAACCATTGCTTGACGCGGCCGCGTCCTACAATATCAAGGTCATCAACGGTTTCTGGCTCAACCAGGGCGCGGACTACCTCAACGATACCAATTACAAGACGACCACACTCACCAGCATCAAGAACTGGGTCACGACCTACAAGAATCACCAAGGGGTTCTAATGTGGGATGTCGGCAACGAGGTGATCCTCACGATGCAGAACACCTACTCAGGGACCCAGCTTGAACAGGAGCGTGTGGCCTACGCGCAATACGTTGAACAGGTGGTGCAGGCGATCCATGCAATCGATCCGAACCACCCGGTGACTTCAACCGATGCCTGGACAGGTGCCTGGCCCTACTACAAGGCCTATACGCCAGATCTGGATCTGTACGCGGTCAATGCCTATCATGCAGCCTGCAATATCAAGCAGGACTGGATCAACGGTGGCTACAACAGACCGTACATCGTGACCGAGGCCGGACCGTCTGGTGAGTGGGAGGTGCCCAACGACGCGAACGGTGTTCCCACCGAGCCAACCGATGTTCAGAAAGCCGCCGGTTATCAAACCGACTGGAACTGTATCATCGGGCATACCGGTGTGGGCCTGGGCGCGACGCTCTTCAGCTACGGCATTGAAAACGACTTCGGTGGCGTGTGGTTCAACCTGATCACCGGCGGCTGGAAGCGCCTTTCCTACTACACTGTCCAGCAGATCTATGGCGGACACAGCTCGACTAACACGCCGCCAGTGATTACGAATCTAGCGGTGAGCCAGAACAGCGTGCCGGCCGGCGCACAGTTTACGCTGAGTGCCAACGTGAGCAATCCAGGCAATAACCTGTTGCGCTATCATGTAATGTTCACCAGCAAGTATGTGAATGGTGCCACGGGCCTGTTAAACGCTACGTTCAGCCAGACGGGGGCTACCTCGTTCTCAGTTACGGCACCGGGGACGATGGGCACCTGGAAGGTGTACCTCTACGCGTACGATGGCCAGGGCAACGTTGGCATCGAGACGATCTCTTTCAAAGTCGTGCCACCACCGGTGAACGGCACCAACGTGGCCATCGGCAAGCCAACCACTGCCTCTTCCTATCAGGCCACGGGCAATGGCGCGCCTTTCCCGCCATCAAACGCCACCGACGGCAACTTCTCAACGCGCTGGGCCAGTGCCTGGAGCGATCCCCAATGGATCCAGGTTGATCTCGGCAAGGTGACGACGATCAGCCACATCCAACTGGCCTGGGAGTCGGCCTACGGCAAGGCCTACCAGATCCAGGTGTCCAACGATGGCAGCACCTGGACGACGATCTACTCGACCACCACTGGTAGCGGCGGCTTCGAGGATTTCGATGTCAGCGGCTCAGGGAGATATGTGCGCCTGTACGGGACACAGCGTGGCACTACCTATGGGTATGCACTCTGGGAGTTCGGCATCTACACTCGCCCGTAGGCGAGTAACGTAAAAGCGTGCGGTGGGTTGCCAGCCGGCGACCCGCCGTATGCCCACCCACTCGCCTGTGTAGAGTGGGACCTGGCGCTGGGGCCACGCGTGGAACATGGGGACGCGCGTGGCC
>JALYTT010000164.1 GCA_030854145.1 Chloroflexota bacterium
GATCAATCGTCTCAAGCAGTTTCGGCGGGTGGCCACTCGGTATGAGAAGCGGGCGGTCAACTTCCTGGCTATGGTCACGCTTGCCTCTATCATGCTCTGGTTATGATTTGCAAACAGGCCCTAGCCCGCCTGTTGCCCAATGGCAGCACGATCCCGCCTGATGCGCGGCTAGTCAACGGCGCCCCTACGTGGTCACGCGCGAATTTCGCAAGGTCCAAAAATCCGGTCACAGAAACACTTGACAAAGCTTGACTAAGGTCGTATAATTAAAAACTGCCGTACCAGGCAGGTCAGAGAAAACGAGGCACCATAACAGGCACAGCAAACGAGAGAGGCGCTTAACAAAACTTTGTTCCCCACCATCCCCTAAGGGTGTTGTTATTACACAATCCGCAAAGGATGCTGCACACGACAGCGGCAGCATACGCGTGAATGAGTATAATGAAAATGAACACACCGCTATTCTGGGGAGTTGTCATGGCTTTTTGCACGCGTGAACTATCCGCGAGCAAACAGGGAGCTAAGCGGGGGACTGCGCCTGGTTTGCCCTTTTCTGTTGTGGTGCCTGGCTCGTTCAATTATGTGGGAACGTGCATGTGGATGACACGGAAGCAATATGTACACGTCGGGAGTAGGAGTAACCGCTTGCGAAAGCAATAGGCGGTTACTTTTCTTGTCGCAGAACGTTTCTCACAACAGGCCAATAGAGATCAAGACAGGCATTATAGGCAGCGACAATTGACAATTGGCACTTATCTTTTTCTGTTTTCTGTTTTCCCTGAGACGTGCGTTTTTACACGCGTGCCTCTTTTGTCTTCCTCTGTAAGCAACCAGGTGAGAGGAGAAAATCACACATGACAGTAATCAGCAGGGCTGTCGCACATCCTGAGCGTGTCTCTTTTGCGCGTATTCCGGATATTCGGCCGATGCCAGGCCTCATCCAGATTCAGCTTGAGTCCTTTGAATGGTTTAAGCAAGAAGGTCTGCGCGAGCTTTTTGAAGAAATTTCTCCCATTGAAGATTTCACAGGCAAAAATCTTAGTCTTGAATTCATAGTGCCTCCTGAACCCTTTGGCAAGCCAAAGTACGGCGAGGATGAATGTCGTGATCGCGATGCCACCTATGCCGCACCGCTGACCGTGAAGGCGCGCCTGGTGAATAAGGAAACCGGCGAAATCATCGAGAAAGATGTCTTCATGGGCGACTTTCCCCTGATGACGAAGCAAGGCACCTTCATTATTAACGGCGTGGAGCGCGTCGTCGTCAGCCAGCTTGTACGCTCTCCCGGCGTCTACTTCACCGTCGATGAGGACGCCACGACCGGCCGCAAGCTCTATGCCGCCAAGCTGATCCCCAATCGCGGCGCCTGGCTGGAGTTTGAGACCAGCAATAAAAACCTGCTCACCGTCAAGATCGATCGCAAGCGTAAGCTGCCGATCACAACCCTGCTGCGCGCGATTGCCAGCCTGGCGAAGGATCAATGGCACGCCGAAGATCTGAACCTGACCACCGACCAGGGCCTCCTCGATGCGTTTACAGGCGTGGATGTGAACCCGAACGTGCGCTATGTTCAGGCGACCCTGGATCGTGATCCCGTGAAGCGAGAAGAGGAGGCTCTGCTCGAACTTTACAAGAAGTTGCGCCCCGGTGACCCCGCCACCATCGATAATGCGCGCTCGCTGGTGAAGAACCTGTTCTTCAATCCGCGCCGCTATGACCTTGGCAGCGTTGGGCGCTACAAACTGAACAGGAAGCTTGATCTCTCGATCCCACAGAGCCATCGCACGCTGACCCTGGACGACCTGGTGAATATCATTCGTCGCCTGGTGCAACTGAATAACGGCCACGGGCGCAAAGACGATATCGACCACCTTGGCAACCGCCGCGTGCGCTGCGTCGGCGAGCTGATCCAGACGCAGTTCCGCGTTGGCTTGCTGCGTATGGAGCGCGTCGTCAAAGAGCGCATGAGCATCCAGGAGCCGGGACAGGCCACACCCAACGCTTTGATCAACATTCGCCCGGTGGTGGCGGCCATGAAAGAGTTCTTCGGCGGCAGCCAGCTCTCGCAGTTCATGGAGCAGACCAACGCCCTGGCGGAGATCGGGCATAAGCGCCGTCTCTCGGCCCTCGGTCCTGGCGGTCTCTCCCGTGAGCGTGCCGGCTTCGATGTGCGCGACGTGCATCGCTCGCACTATGGCCGCATCTGCCCGATTGAGACGCCGGAAGGTCCGAACATCGGTCTGATCGGTAACCTGGCAACCTATGGCCAGATCAATCCCTATGGCTTCGTCGAGACGCCCTACCGCAAGGTCTACAAGCGCCTGCGCGCCAACGACCCGCACCTGATCGGCCGCGAGTTTCGTGGCGTCATCGGACACGAGCGCGAAGAGGTGAAAGACGAGAAGGGCACCGTGCTGGTCAAGCCGCGCGCCTATGTGCGCGTAACCGACTCGCTCTTCAAGAAGCTCTCGAAGACCCTGGGCGACGCCGAGGTGCGCGTCAAGGCTTTCGTGACCGACGAGGTGGACTACCGCACCGCCGATGACGAAGAGAACTTCTGGATCGCCCAGGCCAACGCCAAGCTCTCCAGCAACGGCGAATTCGCCGAGGACCGCGTCCTGGCCCGCTACCAGGGTGAGTTCGTCATGGAGAGCGCGGAGCAGATGGACTACATGGACGTGTCGCCGCGCCAGACGGTGAGCGTGGCTACGGCTCTGATCCCCTTCCTGGAGCACGACGACGTGAACCGCGCGCTGATGGGCGCGAACATGCAGCGCCAGGCGGTGCCGCTGCTGCGCCCGCAGTCACCTGTCTGCGGCACCGGCATCGAGCGCCAGGTGGCCATCGACTCCGGCCAGGTGCTTGTGACCTATGTGGATGGCGAGGTCGTCAAATCGACCGCGCGCCTGATCGAGATTGTAGATAGAGACGGCGAGGTGCATAGCCATCGCCTGCGCAAGTTCGTGCGCTCCAATGCTGGCACCTGCATCAACCAGCGCCCCATCGTTCACAAGGGCGACCGCGTGATGACCGGCCAGGTCATCGCCGATAGCTCCTCGACGGAAGATGGCGAACTTGCGCTCGGCCAGAATATTCTGGTGGCCTTTATGAGCTGGGAGGGCGGCAACTTTGAGGATGCCATCCTGATCAGCGAGCGCATTGTGCGCGAGGACCTCTTTACCTCGATCCATATTGAGAAATACGAGATCGACGCCCGCGATACCAAGCTGGGGCCTGAAGAGATCACGCGCGATATCCCCAACGTGGGCGAAGAGGGCCTGCGCAACTTGGACGAGCGCGGCATCATTTACGTCGGCGCGGAAGTTGGGCCGCAGGATATCCTGGTAGGCAAGATCACCCCCAAGGGCGAGACGGAATTGACGGCGGAAGAGAAACTCCTGCGTGCCATCTTTGGTGAGAAGGCGCGCGAGGTGAAGGATACCTCCCTGCGCGTGCCACACGGCGAGCGCGGCAAGGTCGTCGAAGTCAAGGTCTTCTCGCGCGAGAACGGCGACGAACTGCTGCCGGGCGTCAACCAGCTTGTACGCGTGAGCATTGCCCAGAAGCGCAAGATCGGCGCCGGCGACAAGATGGCCGGTCGCCACGGCAACAAGGGCGTCATCTCCCGCGTGCTGCCCATCGCGGATATGCCGTTCCTACCGGATGGCACCCCCGTGGACATCATTCTGAACCCGTTGGGTGTGCCGCACCGCATGAATATCGGGCAGATCATGGAGACGCACCTGGGTTGGGCCGCGCACGCGCTGGGTTTCAAGATCGCTACCCCGGTCTTCGACGGAGCCACGGAAGACGATATTGTTGAACTCCTGCACCGGGCCAATCTGCCCGAGACGGGCAAGATACAACTGTACGATGGGCGCACTGGTGAGCCTTTCGATCAACCGATCACCGTTGGCTATACCTATATGCTCAAGCTGGCCCACCTTGTCGAAGATAAGGTCCACGCCCGCTCAACCGGCCCATACAGCCTGATCACGCAGCAGCCGCTGGGTGGTAAGGCGCAGTTCGGTGGCCAGCGTTTCGGCGAGATGGAAGTGTGGGCCCTCGAAGCCTACGGCGCGGCGAATATCCTCCAGGAGATCCTGACCGTGAAGTCGGACGACGTGGTGGGTCGTGTCAAGACCTACGAGGCCATCGTCAAGGGCGAGAACATTATGGAGCCTGGCGTACCGGAGTCCTTTAAAGTGTTGGTCAAAGAGTTGCAGAGCCTTGGCATCAATGTCGAAGTTCTCAACGAGGATGAGCAGAAGATTCAGTTCGTTGAAGATACCTCAAACGATGTGATGCCAGAGCTGGGCATTAACCTGTCCGGTTTCGAGGGAGATCAATAGGAGGATGCATGCTCGAAGTAAACGATTTTAATGCTATTCGGATCAGCCTTGCCAGCCCGGAGCAGATTCGTGGCTGGAGCTATGGCGAGGTCACGAAACCGGAAACCATCAACTACCGTACACTCAAACCGGAGAAGGACGGGCTGTTCTGCGAGCGCATTTTCGGCCCTACCAAGGACTGGGAGTGCTACTGTGGGAAATATAAGCGCGTGCGCTTCAAGGGCATCGTCTGCGACAAGTGTGGCGTCGAGGTAGCCCGCTCCAAAGTTCGCCGCGAGCGCATGGGACATATCGAGCTGGCCTCCCCTGTGAGTCACATCTGGTACTTCAAGGGGACACCCAGCCGCATCGGCCTCCTGCTTGATCTCTCGCCGCGCAACCTGGAGCGCATCCTCTACTTTGCGCTCTATGTAGTCACACACATCGACGAAGAGGCTCGCTTGCAGGAAATGACGCACATCGATCAGATGCTCGCCGACCTGGAACACAGCCTGGATGATCAGGTTGTGGAGCGCGTCGAAACCCTCAAGGAGCAGCGTAATCAGGAGATTCAGAGCGAGCAGCAGCGTGTCTCCACCCGCCAGGTCGAGCTTCAGGAGGACCGCGAGCACGATCTGGAGCGCGCGCGCCAGGCCGAGAGCGAGACCCTGGCACAGTTGCGCGCCGCCAAGGACACGCAGCCGGAAGAGCCGATCATCTTTGAGCCAACTGGCCAGGTCATCATCAAAGAGGGTGATACCGTCTCAACAAAGCATATCGAGCTGCTGGAACGTGTCGCCGAGACCTGCCGCAACGATACCGCCGAGCAGGCGCGTCACGCGCTTGAAGATCTGCGTACCGGCAGCGAGCGCGATGCCGAGCGTATGAGCCTGAATTACCAGGTCCAGATCGACTCGGTGCAGTCGCAGTTGGAGACGCAGCGCACCGATGCCCGCCATCGCCTGGAGCAGTTGCGACGCGATCTGGAAGGCCTGCGCAAGATGGACCTCCTGCAGGAGAACCGCTTTCGCGAGCTAAAGGACGGCTTTGGTCATGTGTTCCGCGCCGGCATGGGTGCGGAGGCCGTGCGTGAACTGATCCATGATATCGACCTGGATAAGCTCTCAGGCGACCTGCGCCACGAGATCAGTTCAACGGTTGGGCAGCGCCGCAAGAAGGCCACCAAGCGCCTGAAGGTCGTCGAGGCCTTCCGCAAGTCCAATACATCTCCGGAATGGATGATCCTGACGGTCCTGCCAGTGCTCCCGCCAGAACTACGCCCCATGGTGCAGCTCGACGGCGGTCGCTTCGCAACCTCGGACCTGAACGATCTGTACCGCCGCGTTATCAACCGCAATAACCGCTTGAAGCGCTTGCTGGAGTTGAGCGCACCTGAGATCATCATTCGCAACGAGAAGCGCATGCTGCAAGAGGCCTGCGACGCGCTGATCGATAATGGTCGCCGCGGTCGCGCCGTGGCCGGGTCCGGTAATCACAAACTCAAGAGCCTCTCCGACATGCTTAAAGGGAAGCAGGGCCGCTTCCGCCAGAACCTGCTCGGCAAGCGCGTGGACTACTCTGGTCGCTCGGTGATCGTGGTCGGGCCGGAGTTGAAGCTGCACCAGTGCGGTCTGCCCAAGCGCATGGCTCTGGAACTCTTCAAGCCCTTTGTCATGCGCAAGCTTGTTGAACAGAACTTCGCGCACAATATCAAGAGCGCCAAGCGCTTCGTGGAGCGTGTGAAGCCGGAGGTGTGGGATGTGCTGGAAGAGGTGATCAAAGATCATCCCGTCCTGCTGAACCGCGCGCCGACGCTGCACCGCCTGGGTATTCAGGCCTTTGAAGCGGTCCTGGTCGAGGGCAGTGCCATCCAGCTCCACCCGCTGGTCTGCTCGGCCTTCAATGCCGACTTTGACGGCGACCAGATGGCGGTCCACGTGCCGCTCTCTGAGAAGGCGCAGGACGAGGCGCGCCAGTTCATGATGTCGACGCGCAACCTGCTGGCGCCGGCCACCGGCGAGCCGTCCATCGGCGCCACCGGCGATATGGTGCTGGGCTGCTTCTACCTGACTCAGGACCGTCCGAACAAGAAGGGCGAGGGCCGCATCTTTACCGACGCGACCGAGGCGCTGCTGGCCTTCCATCATGGCATCATTGATCTGCAGGCGCCGATCAAGGTGCGCATACCAGATGGAAACATCTACGATCAGCCGCTGCCCGCGCCGCCGATCCCGCACACGGACAATCGTCCGATCGAGACGACCGTCGGGCGCCTCATCTTCAATGAAGGGTTGCCGGAGCGTCTGCGCTTCAAGAACTATCCTATGAAGAGGGATAACCTGCGCCAGATCATTTCGGAATGTTACAGGGAGTACGGGCGCGTCAAGACGGCAGAACTGGCCGACGAGATCAAGCGCCTGGGCTTCTCCTTCGCTACCAAGGCTGGGGCTACCATCGCCATTAGCGATGTCAAGGTGCCAACAGGCAAGCAGGACGAACTGGTGAAGGCCGATGCTAAGATCGCCGCGCTGGAAGAGCAATATCGTGACGGTCTGATCACCGACCACGAGAAGTACCAGCAGACCATCGATGCCTGGAACGAGGCCACCGAGAACGTCACGAAGATGGTGGAGGCCACCCTGGACCCGTATGGCTCGATCTATACCATCGCCAAGTCGGGCGCCACCAAGGCGCGCTTCCAGCAGATCCGCCAGTTGTCGGGTATGCGCGGGTTGATGGCCAGCCCGTCGGGCAAGATCATCGACATACCAATTCGTGGCAACTTCCGCGAGGGCCTGAGCGTGCTGGAGTACTTCATCAGCAGCCATGGTGCTCGTAAGGGTCTGGCGGATACGGCGCTGAGAACCGCCGAGTCGGGTTACCTGACGCGCCGCCTGATCGATGTTGCGCAGGATGTGATCATCACGGAGGAGGACTGCCATACCACCGAAGGCATCCTGATCACGGACGCTGACTGCAAGGAGATGATGTTGCCGGATATTCGCCAGCGCGTCGTGGGGCGTGTGCTGGCGGAGACCATCCCCGGCTATGAGAGCTTTATCGAGGCCGGCGATGAAATCACCGACGATGTGGTGGACCAGTTTATCGCCGGAGGTGCCACTGCCGTGCGCGTGCGCTCGGTGCTGGGCTGTCTGGCGGAACATGGTGTCTGCCGCAAGTGCTACGGTCGCGACCTGGCGGCCAGCGCGATGGTCCGCCTGGGTACGGCGGTGGGTATCATCGCCGCGCAGTCCATCGGTGAGCCTGGCACACAGTTAACGATGCGTACCTTCCACACCGGCGGTATCGCCGGCGCGCAGGGTGACATCACCCAGGGCTTGCCGCGCGTCGAGGAACTCTTCGAGGCACGCGTACCCAAGGATAAGGCCGAGATCAGCGAGATCGATGGCGTCGTTGAGATCCTGAAGGACGAGAACACCGGCGCGCGCACTGTGCGCGTTGTCTCCACCAACGTCTTCTTTGATGAGTATACCCTGCCATCCGGCAGCCAAGTGCTCGTTAATGATCACGAGCAGATCCAAAAGGATCAGGTGATCGCCATGCTGCCGCCAGAGAACGGCAGCGAGCCGCAGCCTGTGCCCAGCCGCACCGAGGGCGAGATCCAGATTAATGCCGATGGCATGGTCTCGATTCGCTTCGAGGAGCGCGACGAGCGCTCGTATCCGATCCCAGCCGCGCGCAACCTGGCGGTGACGCAGGGACAGAAGATCCAGGCTGGAACGCCGATCACCTCTGGCCAGCGCGACCCGCAGGATGTGTTGCGTATCCAGGGCCGCGACGCTGTGCAACTGTACCTCGTCAAAGAGGTGCAGCGCGTCTATCGTAACACCGGTGTGTATATTAATGATAAGCATATCGAAGTCATTTCCCGGCAGATGCTGCGCCGCGTACGCGTAGACGAGCCGGGCGATACCGAGATGCTGCCAAACGACCTGGTGGACCGTTTCGTCTACTCCGACACCAACGCGCACGTGTTGGCTGAGGGCGGCGAACCTGCCACGGCCCAGACCGTCCTGCTGGGCGTTACCAAGGCCTCGTTGAATACCGATAGTTGGCTGGCGGCGGCCTCCTTCCAGGAGACGACGCGTGTGCTGACCGAGGCGGCCATCGAGGGACAGACCGATCACCTGGTTGGTCTGAAGGAAAACGTGATTATTGGCAAACTCATCCCGGCCGGCTCCGGCCTGGCGCAACGGCGCCGCGACCTGCTGGCGCGCCAGCAGGCGGCGGCACTGCGCCTCCAGCCAGCCCCGGTCCCCGCGGGCATCGGGGCCGCCAGCGGCAGTGGTACCCTTGGGGTAACACTTGACAGCTTCACCGATGAGTGATACCATGTAATACCGCGCACATATGAGAGGGTGCGACACTTCGCGCCCTCTTTACTAGGACTGAAGATAGGGGAGGATCGCTCGTTGCCGACGATCAATCAACTGATCCGTAAGGGTCGTTCAAGAAGAGCAAAAAAGTCTAAGGCACCGGCGCTGCTGTATTCATACAACGCGCTGAAAAACCAGACGCAGCGCCTGCGGGGATCGCCCCAGAAGCGTGGCGTCTGCACACAGGTGCGCACGATGACGCCCAGGAAGCCGAATTCGGCTATGCGCAAGATTGCGCGCGTTCGCCTGAGCAACTTGATGGAAGTGACAGCATACATCCCAGGCGAGGGACATAATCTGCAGGAACACTCAGTAGTGCTTATCCGTGGTGGGCGCGTGAAGGATCTGCCAAGCGTGCGCTATCACGTTGTTCGCGGTACGCTGGATAGCGATGGCGTCTCCAAGCGTCGCCGTGGTCGTTCTAAGTATGGAGCCAAGCGGCCCAAACCAGGGCAGGCAGCCCCGGCAAAGGGCGGTAGGAAGTAAAGGCTGTAGAGGCTGCCAGGCACGCACAGGCTGTCGTGCCGCATCTCTACCCGATACCACCTGATCGCCTCAGGTAGGTCGGCACATCACGCATCGCCGTGAATTCAGGCCTCACACGCCCGGTTCATGGTGAGAGACGAGTGTTCTCCATGTGCAAGCAAACAATCTCAGGGAGAGCGGCACATAGATAGGCACTCGCGTGTAGGCGTCCGTATACGATGGTAGTAAGTGATCCTCGCGATCACTCTGTTGGCCAGACTCGCATAAACTGTGAGCGCGGCCGGCCGGTGCTACTATCGAAACGACGCCTTTTCTGGTGTCCAGAAAGGTAGCCCCTGGTCTCGCGGCCGCACCTCTTTTGCGGAGGTGCTCGCGGTACGGGAAAGAATAGCCTTCTTGCCATCAGGTGTGCAGTTCCAGGCTTCGGCTGAAGCCAGCATGAGCAGACAGACAGAGACAGAGAAAAGGGAGGCGGTAGACCTTGCCAAGACGCAAAAGAGTTTTACGGCGGCCTGATGTGCCGGATGCCAAGTATAAGAGCCGCAACGTGGCTCGCTTCATCGGGAAGTTGATGTCGGACGGGAAGCGCAGCCTGGCTGAGCGTATCCTGTACGATGCGTTTAGTGCGGTTGAGACAAAGCAAAGGCGGCCGCCGCTCGATGTATTTGAGCAGGCGCTGAAGAATGCGACGCCCAGCCTGGAAGTGAAGCCCCGCCGTGTCGGTGGCTCGACGTACCAGGTGCCGGTAGATATTCGGAAGGACCGCGGCCTGGCCCTGGCGATGCGCTGGCTGATCCGCTCCGCGCGCTCCCGGACCGGGAGGACGATGGCGGATAAGTTGGCGGGCGAACTGATGGACGCCGCCGCAGGGCAGGGTGCGACTATTAAGAAACGCGAGGAGACCCACAAAATGGCAGAGTCTAACAAGGCTTTTGCTCATTATCGCTGGTAACAACATAACATGCCTAGAGAATTTCCACTCGAAAAAACTCGAAATATCGGTATCATTGCGCATATTGACGCGGGCAAGACCACGACGACCGAGCGCATCCTCTTCTATACCAAGAAGATTCACCGCATGGGTGAAGTGCATGAAGGGGCGGCGACGATGGACTGGATGCCCCAGGAGCAGGAGCGCGGCATTACGATTACGTCAGCCGCCACGACGTGCTTCTGGCTGGATTATCGGATCAATATTATTGATACGCCGGGCCACGTCGACTTCACGGCCGAGGTCGAGCGTTCCCTGCGCGTGCTGGATGGCGGAGTCGTTGTCTTTGACGCTGTAGCCGGTGTCGAGCCGCAATCTGAAACTGTCTGGCGGCAGGCCAACAAGTATAACGTCCCCCGTATCTGTTTCGTAAATAAGATGGACCGCGTGGGCGCCGATTTCTGGCGGACCGTGGAGATGATCCGCGACCGGCTGAGCGCGTCCCCCGTCCCTATACAGATCCCGATTGGACGCGAGAATTCCTTTAAGGGCTTTATCGACCTGTTTGAGATGCAAGCAGTGGTCTTTACCGACGACCTGGGAACGAAGTCCGATCATACACAGGTGCCAACGAACATGGAGTCCGAGGTGGCGCAGCACTACGAGACGATGGTTGAACGCATCGTGGAGACAGACGAGGAGCTGACCCTCAAATATCTTGAGGGCGAGAAGATCACCAAAGAAGAACTCCTGGACGCGCTACGGCGGGCCACCATCGCCGGGACCCTGGTGCCGGTGCTGTGCGGCTCCTCGCTGAAAAATAAGGGCGTGCAGGCTATGTTGGACGCGGTCATTGCCTACCTGCCCTCGCCTCTGGATATTCCCCCGCTCGCCGGCATCAATCCTGACACTCAGGAGACGGTGACGCGCGAGGTTAATGACAGCGCGCCTTTCAGTGCCCTGGTCTTCAAGATCGTCTCCGATCCCTTCGTGGGTCGCCTGTCCTACCTGCGCGTCTATTCGGGGGTCCTTAACAAGGGCGCCGCGATCGAAAATAGCACCAAAGGGAAGTCAGAGCGCGTGGGACGCCTGCTGCGAATGCATGCCAACCATCGCGAGGATATCGACGAGATTCGAGCTGGCGACATCTGCGCCGCCGTCGGGTTGCGCAACACCTTTACCGGCGATACGCTCTGCGACTCGCAGAATCCGGTGATCCTGGAGGCTATCCACTTTCCACAGCCGGTGATTGATATCGCCATTGAACCCAAGACGCGCGCCGATCAGGATAAGATGTCCATTGCCCTGGGCAAACTGGCGGAAGAGGACCCGACCTTCCTGATGCACACTGACTCCGAGAGCGGACAGACGATCATTCAAGGCATGGGCGAGCTACACCTTGAGGTGATCGTGGACCGCATGTTCCGCGAGTTTAAGGTCGAGGCCAACGTCGGGCGACCCCAGGTGGCGTACCGCGAGACAATCACTCGCGAGGCGCAGGCGCAAGGGAAGCATATCCGCCAGACCGGTGGCCACGGCCAGTACGGCGATGTCTGGATCAAGGTCGTTCCCAACGAGCGCGGCAAGGGCTTTGAGTTTGTCAATGGCATCGTGGGTGGCACGATCCCCAGAGAATATGTCAAACCTACCGAGAACGGCATTCGCGAGACATTGGAGAACGGTATCCTGACCGGGCATCCCATGATCGATGTGAAGGTCACGCTCTTCGATGGCTCATACCATGATGTGGACTCCAGCGAAATGGCCTTTAAGACGGCCGGCTCGATGGCTATTAAAGAGGCTGCCCGCAAAGCTGGTCCTATCCTGTTGGAGCCGGTGATGCTGGTGGAGGTCACCACGTCCGAAGATTTCTACGGCTCTGTGATGGGCGATCTCAACGGTCGCCGTGGCACTATCCTGGGCATGGAGAGCCGTGGATCAATGTACACGATACGCGCGCATGTGCCCCTGGCCGAAATGTTTGGCTACGTGAACGATCTGCGTTCGATGACCAGCGGGCGCGCGAGTTATTCGATGGAGTTCGCGCACTATAGTCCTGTTCCGAAAGCGATTGCCGAAGAGATTATCGCGAAGGCGAGTCGCTAGCATAAGAAGCCTGGAGCCGATACCAGGGAGGCGGCCTACCAGGCTGATATGGGCGAGGGTACCCGTATTGTCGGCGGGCAAGAGGAGCCGAAGGGGCGACCCTCTGTGTACATTTTATGGCTTGCCCCAGCAAACATGCTGGGCAGCAATTAAGATGGAATAATACAACAACCATACGTGCCATAGCAAAGGTGCAGTCCCTGGCGCACGAACGTTTGCACTGAGCACTGAGAGGTGAGTGAGGAACATTCATGGCAAAGAAGAAATTTGAGCGAAACAAGCCCCACGTGAATGTGGGCACGATTGGACATATCGACCACGGCAAGACGACGCTGACGGCGGCGATCACCAAGGTGCTCGCCAAAGCCAACTCGACCAATAAGTACATCGCCTTCGACCAGATCGACAAGGCCCCCGAAGAGCGCGAGCGCGGTATCACCATCGCCATCG
>JALYTT010000165.1 GCA_030854145.1 Chloroflexota bacterium
GGCTTGTCAACCGCGCCCATACCCCCCCGGCTCCCCTCTAAGGCTATACGTGGAGGAGCTGAATCAATACCATTGATCCCTGGCCTCGCTTATCTCATCCTTGCCCTGGTGACAGCTTGGCCTCTCACCTCCGTTCCTGCCGGCATCACACACCCCAAATGGGCTATTTACTCATAAAAGGCGCGAGTATCCATGCAACCAAATGTACAATGGAAGGAAGACATTGCCACTGGGAGAGGTACTGAATATTTGGTATTTTGAGAAGACTTAGGATATAATGAAATTTGTCTTCTGTAAGATTGCGGCTGTATGATGGAAAAGGAAGATCCACGTGGGGTCAGCCTCAGTACCCTTCTCAGGGGAGAGGGAAAAGATGCGATGAGCAGTAAAGTTACCTACCGCCAGCAATACACTCGTTGTGGGAAACAGCGGTGTCGTAAATGTCGCGAAGGAGCTGGCCACGGTCCATACTGGTATGCTTACTGGAGCGAAAACGGGCGCACCATCAGCAAGTACATCGGAATGCAGCGGCCCACAGACGCAGAGGTAGCCGGTCCTGCGGAGGCACAGCCCCAGGCCTCTCACCAGCATAGCATGGCAGATCAGGCGGTCCTCCCCGGTACACCTCAACCCGTGCTCCGCATCTACCTGCTTGGACAATTCCGTGTTGAACGCAGAACAGGCAGCGAATGGCAGCCGGTGACCAACCGGACGTGGCAGCGACGCCGGGCGCGCGCGCTGCTGGGCTGCCTGCTAAGCAGTCCGGGCCGCCGGATGGGCCGCGAACAGACGATGGAGGCTCTCTGGCCTGAACTCGACATCGAGACTGCGGCCAATCGCTTGAATGGCGCTGTTCACGAACTGCGGCAGATCCTGGAGCCAGAGATCTCTCGACCGGCAGCATCCAGTATGCTGCGCTTACAACGCGAGGTCCTGGAACTCGCGGACCGCACGCGCATCTGGGTCGACGCTGACGACTTTGAGAGCCTGCTTAACCAGGCAAATACCACCTCCGACCTGCAACAGGTCGAACAGATCCTCGAAGAGGCGGGCGCGCTCTACGGCGGCGACTATTTGCTCGAAGAACTCTACTCGGAATGGGCCACACCCAGGCGCGAGGCGCTGCGCCGCCGCTGGATGGGCCTGTTGCTCAACCTGGCGGAGTTACGGGCAGCGCGCGGTGCGCTGGCCAGCGCGATTGAGCCACTTGACCGCCTGCTCGTTAGCGATCCCATTCACGAGACGGCGGTACGCCAGTTGATGCTGCTCCTGACGCAGCTTGATCGAAGAGGGGAGGCTTTGCAGGCCTATCACCGGCTCAACACAATGCTGCAGCGCGATTACGGGAATGAGCCTTTGCCGGAGACGCGCGAGCTGTACGAGGATCTGCGACAGGGCCATTTCCAGGCGCCACGCCCTAAACTTCTCGCACGCTCTGCCGATGAACCCGACTACCTCTCTCCTTCCCTCATCCAACCGCCCCCTATTTCTGAGATCATAGATACCAACACCTTGCTAGCTCCTGAACCTCAAGAAACGCAGGAGTCCTTTCCACGGCCGGTCTTCCAGCCAGGACGTTACAACCAGAGTCCGTTGATCGGGCGCGATCGCGAACTCGCAGATATGCGCCAGGTCATGTCGGCCGTCTCGGGAGGGAGTCTAAAAGAGCGGGTCGCCGGGTTGAATGGAACACAGAACGGAACTCACACGAACTGGCCGGCCCATTTCCTGCTCCTCATGGGAGAGGCCGGCATCGGCAAGACGCGCCTGGCGGAGGAGTTGAGCCACGAGGCCAATACACAAGGGTGGTCTGTAGTCTGGAGCCGATCCTACGAACAAGAAGGCACTATCCCTTACCGGCCATGGACCGAACTGCTGCGTATCCTGCTGCAGGATGTGCCCCCCGATCTCCTTACGGCCAGTCTGAAGGCCCACATGCCAAATTTCGCGGCTACCTCTGGGAACCGCTCGGCTTCTTTGGTTGCACAAGATACAACGTCGACTGATATAACTAGCGCCAGGCTCGAACGGCTCAGCGCGTTGTTGCCTGAACTGCGCGCTATGCTGCCCCAGCTCAACGCCTTGCCGCCGCTTCCTCCTGAGCAGGAGCGCCTCCACCTGTGGGAGGCCACCCTGGGCCTGTTTAGCGCATTGAGCCACACATCGCCGGTGCTCTTAGTCCTGGACGACCTGCACTGGGCCGACGAGAGCAGTCTTGAGCTGCTCGCTTACCTTGCACGCCACCTGCGCGATCAACGAGTCTTGCTCGTGGGTACCTGTCGTGACGTGGAACTGCTGCTCACAACCAGCCTGCGCACACTCATCAACGACCTGCGGCGCGAACAGGCCATCGTCACCCTGCCGTTACAGCCACTCACGCAAGCGCAGATTGCCGAACTGGTTGCGTACCTGCCTGAGAACGTGGTAGAGAGCATTCAGACGCAGGCCGGCGGCAATCCCTTCTTCGCGGAGGAACTCGCGCGCTATACGAGTGGACCCGCCAGCGCCTCCGTCTCCAGCCCACCCGAACTGTCCGCGACGCCCCTACCAGAAACCATCGCCGCGGTGCTTGATCGCCGTCTGAGTCGTCTCAGCCAGGAGTGCCAGGCACTTTTGGGGAGGGCGGCCGTATTTGGGGGTCCTTTCGAGTTCAATCAATTGCTCTTCATGGACTGCGGCCAGCTCCAGGGCAACAATGAAGACACAGTCCTTGATATGCTCGAAGAGGCACTACGAGCGGGGATCTTGACAGAGGAGGGGATAGGACCGCATGTGACCTACCATTTCTGGCACCCGCTGATCATCAGCCATCTATACGAGCGCCTCTCGGCAGCCAGGCGCGCGCAGCTCCACCGACGCGCGGCCAGTGCGCTCCTGCAACTCCATCCCCAGCGCGAGCGAGAGACCGCGGCCGCCGTCACACATCACCTGATCAAAGGAGGAGGCGATCTACCACAGATCGCGCGCTACGCGGAAATGGCCGGTCACCAGGCATATTCGCTCTCAGCGTATGGAGAGGCGGAGCATTATTACCGTCAGGCCATCCTGGCCCATGCCGGCCTGCTACCGAGCTGGCTGATCAGTCACCAGGACCTCTCTTCGCTGGGAGGATCTCCACAGATGATCGATGAGCAGGGCAAGACCGCGCTCCACCTGCTCGCTATCCCCTCTGAGACCCTCGCTCCGCTGCACCTCGCGCGCTTACTAGAACGCGTAGGTGAATGCAGCATGAAGCGCGGCGACTATGTTGAGACTCGTCACCTGTATGAGCGTGTTCTTGAGCTCCGCATCCAGCAACAGGTTCATACGCTGGAAAATGAAAGCGCAGAGGAGTTGCGCCAGCACCAGCAACGGGAGACGCAGATCCAGGCCTTAATCTGGCGCGAAATTGGCTATGCCTGGGCCAACAACGGCGAATATGCCAACGCCTATGAATGCTATGAGCGTGGCATGCAGGTGATGCGTGACGCCGGCGTGACCTCAGGAGTCGCCTTAGCCTGCCTGATGAGACAAAAAGCCAGCATCTGTTATCTAGAAGGGGAATATGAAGAGGCGCGCGGCTGGGTCCATGAAGCACTGGAGATGCTTGAGCAGGCCATACAAAGTCAGCAAGCAACCGGAGGCCAGAGGTATATCGCGGACGGAGAGCTACAAACGCGCACTGAGCAGGCCATTACCGGACACACAGATGAGTTTGGACAATTACACGAGCTTCTCGGTGTCATTGTTGCCAGCACCGGACAATTCAGCGAGGCCCTCGAACACATGCATACCGCTATGGCTATGTATGAGAAGCACGACCTGGTCACCGCCATGACCAAGGTCTGCGGTAACCTGGGCGCGGTCTATATTATGAAGTCTGACTATAGCGAAGCGCAAAGCTACCTGCGGCGCTCACTGGAGCTGGCGGAACGCATGAGCGATCTGCCGAACATGGGCTTTATCATGGGCAATCTGGGCGATATGACAGCACGCATGGGGAATCTGCCGGCAGCGGAAGAGTGGTTCAAACGCAGCCTGACGCTCCTGGAACGCATGAATGATCGCGCGGGCATGGCCTGGTGCTTTGTCGTCCTGGCGGAAACCTTGCTCAACCAGGCCAAACTTCAGGAGGCATTAGAGTACATTCAGCGCGCGCTCCTCCTGGGACGCGCCATGCACAGTTCGCGTAACATCGCACCCGCGCTCATTGCGCTGGGAAACGTACGTATCTTGCAAGCCATTCTTGCCTGTCAACTGCCTGCTCTCAATGACGCGGTACCCATGCCTGGAGGCCAGGTTGAGGCCAGCGGGCTGCAATCTCCTCCCTGCAAGCGCCTCCTCTTACGAGCCAGGAACACGTTACAGCGCGCGCTCTCCCTTGAGGGATTGGAGGTGGAATTCGCTCTTGAAGGCAAGCTGATGCAGGCCACGGCCCATTTTTTGCTGGATGACCTTCAAACAGCGCGCGAAACAGCACTGACTGTCGTCGTCGAAGCCAAACAGCACGAGCTTCATCTCACTCGCGGCCGTGCTCAACGACTCCTTGGTCAGATCTTTGCCGCCCAGGGGCAACTTGAGCAGGCCGACGAGTACTTTGAGCAGTCGTTACAGGTATGTCGCGAATATGAATTTCGCCTGGACTACGCTCGCGCGTTATATAATTACGTGGTCTCTTTGCTACAACGCGCACCGCTGGACGACGAGACATACCGGCGCGCTCTGGCTTACCTGCAGGAGGTCCGCGAAGCATTTATCCAGTCTCACGCGGCTATCGATCTCGAACGGGTTGAGCGCTTACTCGTCACCCTGGAGAATCAGCCTATCGCACACGGGAAGAACTAGCTTTCGCGAACAGGACACAGCAAAAGAAGGAAGGAAACAGTAAGCATCCATGGACAATACACCCAACCAGGCCGGCTCTCAGGAAGAGCCGGCCCAGCAGCTTATACAGATGCAACGCGAGACCCAGGCGAAGATCGCGGGTCTCTTTGCCCCCGAAGACGAGGGCCTGCGCCATGCGCTCACGGCGGCCCAGCAAGCGGGATTACCCCAGATCCAGATCTCACCCATTCAGGGCCGATTGCTGCAAGTATGCGCGGCGGCCTGCAACGCACAGAGAATCCTGGAGATCGGGTCGCTGGCAGGCTATAGCGGGATCTGGCTGGCACGCATGCTGCCGGCCAACGGGCGGATGATCACGCTGGAGGTCAATCCTGAGCACGCGGCCGTTGTGCGCAAGGCCTTCGAATATGCGGGAGTCAATGATCGTGCCGAAGTACGCGTTGGCGCGGCCCTTGACCTGCTCCCCCAGCTTGCGAGCGAAGCACCCTTTGATCTCGTCTTCATCGACGCCGACAAGCCTCCCTATCCTCAATACCTGGAATGGGCGCTGCGCCTGAGCCGTCCGGGCAGCTTTATCATCGCCGATAACTGTATCCGCCAGGGGAAAGGCCTCCAGGAAGCCGGAGACGAGTACACGGCAGGCATCGTGGAATACAACAAGCGCATCGCCAACGACCCGCGCCTGGTCTCTATACTGCTGCCTATGGATGATGACTACACCGACGGCTTCGCCATCTCGATGGTCAAGTTCTCATAGAGGTGAACACAGGCTCATGGCTATCAACACAGATTTTCACAGCCACGTCTCCTATTCCTCCGCCTATGAGATGGCGCAGACAGCGCGCGAAAGAGGCCTGCGCACGCTTGGCCTATCAGAGCATATCTTTCAGATGCGCGAGACCCGTCCCCTCCTCAAGCATATGCCTACTGAAGGCCCGCTTCTGACCTTCGCGAGCTACGTTGAGCAGGTGCAGGCAGCCGCGCGGGACCTGCAATTCGACGTTCGTCTGGGGCTGGAAGTCGATTTCATTCCAGACAAGAATGCCGAAATACAGGATGCACTGCAGGGCTATCCCTGGGATTTTCTGATCGGCTCCGTGCATGAAATCGATGGCACGCTGTTTGAACGTAACCCCAGGTGGACACACGAGCAAGGGGAAGAGTTCTGGCTGCGCTACTTCAAGCTCCTGCGTGAGGCCGTGACGAGCGGGTACTTCAGTCTGATCAGTCACCCGGTCCGCATGCGCATCTGCAATCCTTATCTCCCACCCACTCTTGACGAAGAACTCGAACAGGTGGCGGCGGAGGCGGCTCGCTGCGACGTGGCGCTGGAGATCAACGGCTTCGATGTCGCACACTATCCCGATCTTGTGCGCCGCCTGGCACGTGCCTGCGCCTTGCAACGGACGCCCATCAGCGTCAGCTCAGATGCGCACAGACCACGAGAGATCGCCCAGTCTCATGTGCCTAGTGAAACGATCCTGCACGAAGCCGGTATCAGCACGGTGAGAATATGGAGGCAGCGGCAGGCGGAGGAGTACGCGATAGAAGGTGTGGCAGGGTAA
Organism: Chloroflexota bacterium; assembly: GCA_030854145.1. Next base: position 6,390 of record JALYTT010000165.1, read on the forward strand.
AGCAGGCGGAGAGCCGGGCACTTTCGCCTGCCACACCTTCTATTATTGGGGCGGGAGTTGGTCCCATCCGATGAGCTGTACCTGTGTATGGCTATCCGCTGTTAGCAGCAGCGTGCCTTCTTGGGAGGGTGAGTCCAGGTCATACGAGATGACCTTATGGGTGCCGTCCTTGTAATAGGCCTGGATCACCAGCGCGTGGGCATAGGGGGCCAGGGCGATATCAGAGTTGCAGATGGGCATGATGCCCACGGGAACGGCGGTGCCGCACAGCGAGACCGCGCCGGGGGGAGCCACGTTACTCAGCAGCACTTCGTCCTGCTGCGGCGTTGCTCCTAACTGCACCACCTCAAATTGCGCACCGACCTGGCGCATGATGATGAGCGAGTTATCGGGCGCATAGCCGATTGGCACGCCGTCTCCCCGCAGGCGATGCAGGTTCATGCCATTGCTGTACACCGCGTAAATGCCTGCCAGGCCACCAGCACCCTTGTTGACATAGTAGACGGTGCGGCCATCCGGGCTGAGCCAGAAGGTCGAGCCAGGCGAGGGCATGGTGACCAGTTGGAGCGGCTGCCCGCCAGCAATGCTGATGCGATACAACGCCCCTGTCTCGCGTGTCTCGCCGCCGATAAAGTACAGGAAAGGCGCACGGTAGAATACCAGGTGCGGCGTACCCAGAGAGGCAAGGACAATGCTCTCTGTATTGGTCTGTATGTCAACCTTCACGATGGTATTCACTGCGTTGACGAGCAGCGTATGGCTGTCCATCCAGACGGCATTACCGCCCTGACCGCTCATACTGTAGAAGTTGTCTACAACCGGGAAGGTTTGATCCAGAGACAGCGTAGAGTACACCGTCCTACCTCCACTGAAGAGGTGATACGCCAGGTTCACCCCACCAGGTGAGATACCATCAAGCTGCGCTCCTGGAGGCAGCGTATGACCCGTGCTGGAGCCAGGAGCCTGGTGATGTCCGTCCAGGTAGTTATAGTTCTCGACATCCAGCGGGCTCGTAGGGGAGACTGGCAGCGGGCTGCTGGACACGATAACCCCGTTCCAGCCTACCGGCGAAGGTGTGGGCGTCGGTGAGACCCCTCCTCCAGGATGTGTTACCGGGAGTTGATCCCAGCCCACTAACTGCACAGCAGCGGGGGCGATAGGTGCGGGAATATTCAAGATATGCACTGGCTGGCTTTTCTGGGCTACGGCGAGATCATACGCCAGCACACTTATCGAGCCATCGGGCTTGACGGCCTGAACTACAAGCTTATACCCGTAGGGAGCAAGCGCGAAACCGTCACCGCTTATGCTGATCGCTCCCGGAGCGGCATCAGATAACAGCACCTGATCTCGTTGGACAGAGTTGCCAAGCTTCACTACCTCAAATTTTTTGCCTATCTGCCGCGAGAAGACCAGCGCGTTGTCCTCTGCAAAACCTATAGGTAAGGCCCTCTCCGAACGCAGCAGCCGTTGATGCGCGCCATTCCAATCGACCGCATACATACCTGGCCTCTCTGCTGTGCCCTCATAGTAAATAGTTCCCCCATCTGGACTTAGCCAGTAGCTATCTGGACCATCGAGAGCGCGCGCCACAACTTGTTGCTCCTGTCCTCCAGGGATGCTAATGCGGTAGAGCGAACTTGTTTGTTCCCCTGCAGAGCGCGTGAAATATAGGTATCCAAAACGATAGAACAACAAACGTGTGGCCTGCAATGCTCCGGCCACCGTCTCCGACTTCCCGCTGGAGAGAGTCAACTGAACAACGTGATTCGGCGTATTGACAAGGACATAACGATCATCGGTCGTCCAGATAGCATCCCCATTTCTACACTGGCAGTCCAGGGTTGCCAGATCCCCGCCGGTTAAGAGACGATAGCGCGTTTTTCCACTGATATTGGTATGATAAAGCACGTTTCGCCCGCTGTGCGAAATGCCGTCGATGGCGCTGGCAGCGTCGCAACAATCTGAGAGGAGGCGCACTTTCTTCCCCACAAAAGGAGCATAATTATAAATGGATACCTGCCCTTCACTCCCTGGCAAGGACAGGGAAATCACAATCGCATCCCAGCCATCTGAGAACGTCTGAGGAGGCGGTGTTACCGTTGATGTGCTGTTTGTTCCGGACGTAGACGAGCGCAATACCATCAAGCGACCCAATATCCCCACCGAGGCCAGCACCAGGACCGCCACCGCCGCCAGCACCATGAAATTGTATACATCTCGACGCGAGCGACTCTGGAAGGGCAGCGCACCGCTGCGGGGGCGGCGCTGCTGGAATTCGCGTACAGGGGGGAGCGGCAGCAGTTCATGGTGATGGTTATTTGTGGCTCGCGCCGGCTGACCCACCATCTGCCCACTTCGAATCTCGGCCAGTATCCGTTGCGTTGTCGAGGGTACCGCGTGTTCGCTCGCCACCAGCAGGGTACGCAGCAACGCGCGCTGCGAGGCCCGCTCTCGCCGCTCCTGAGTCAGCAACTCGGTGCAGGTAGGACAGGTAGGGATATGGCCGCGTAACTGACCAAGCAGGCGCTCATCGCGCTCATCGTCGGTTACTGCAAACAGCCCGGAGACATGCCCCGGCACACCCGGCAGATCCAGGTCATCAAGTAAGCGCAAACATTCAGCGCTGAGCGAACATCCTGGCAGATGCTGTTGCTCGTCCTGCTTCACGGTTGCCCTCCTTGATTGAGCCTGGTATACACCTGTTGAAACGACTGGCGCGCGCGTGATAAGCGGCTGCGTACGGCCGAGAGCGAGTCTTGCAGGATCTCGGCAATCTCGCGGTACGTGAAGCCCTCGGCATCCAATAGCAGGCACGATACCGAGGCCTCTGGAAGTTGGGCCAGCACGCGCTTCAATAGGTCGCGCTCTAACACCTGGTCCTCAAAACGCTCCTCACTCACTAAAAACTCCTCTCCCTGGGCCTCAAAGATCTCTTCACCGCTGCCCTGAGGGGCGGAAAAGGGGAGCCAGGTAATATGCTTGCGCCGCCGCCATTCGCTGCGCGTCTGATTGAGCGCAATCCGGTAGAGCCATGGGGCGAAGTGGAGTTCTTCTCCTTTCATACGCGGCAAGGCACGATATGCCGCCAGGAAGGTCTCCTGGCAGAGATCCTGTGTCAATTGCGCGTCGTGCGTCATGCCATAAAGCAGGCGCCTGATGCGTGGCTCATAATGGATTACTAGCGCCTCGAAGGCTGCCTCTGAACCCTGGCAGGCCTCGATGGTAAGCTGAGCCTCGTCTTCCAGTGCGTTCATAAGACCCCATCAGCGGCTGAACTTAAGTACTCACTCCATACTAATGCACGGGGAGGTGCATTTGTTCCGGTGAGCTTCACGCAGGTGGAAGAGGTACTGCGCACGTCAATCAGCGGCAAGGCGGAAGCGGGGGAGACTGATGGCTTCGGTCACAGGATCAAAGGTCACCATGACGGGGAGGTTCACGCGCAAGCTAGCAAGGTCGCTGCCCACAATATTGCTCATGATGCGCGGCCCCTCCTCAAGTTGCACAATAGCCACGTTGTAGGGGGTATCATTGACGAACTCAGGGGACTTGTTCTGGTGAATAATGGTATAGGAGTAGATCACCCCACGCCCACTGACTTCAACCCAGCGCGGAGTCATGGAGCCGCAGTGCATGCAATACAGGCGCGGATAGAACTGGTGCTGCTGGCACTGGTCGCAATATTGCAGCAGCAGCTTTCCCTGGGTACAGCCCTCCCAGAACGGACGGCTTTCCTCTGTTACCACAGGTAACGGCTTAGGGCGAGTCACTTCTGCCATGCTAAATGTACTCCTTACACTGTTCTGGTTAGAGTATAATCTCCAGGCGATGGTGTTGTAAAGGTCACAAGCCATCAACCTTTACGCGCAAAGGATATGATATCATTTGGATAATGCAAACAAAGGAGAGTGATTGATGTCTTCATACAGCGGGCGCATCGCCATTGTGGGCGTCGCCGATTCGGACTATGGTCGCGTTCCCACTATGACCGAAATGCAACTGCACGCCCAGGCAACCTGGCGCGCGCTGGAGGAGAGCGGGCTGCGCAAAGAGGAGATCGATGGCGTCTTCTGTAGCTCGCAGTCGATGGGCATGCCCACAGTGATGCTCTGCGAATACCTGCGCATCATCCCTCGCTACAGCGATACCACATCTATCGGCGGCTCCTCCTTTGAGGCGCACCTCAACCACGCGGTGGCCGCCATCCGCACAGGCAAATGCGAAGTCGCGCTCATCACCTATGCCAGTACCCAGCTTTCCAGTCGCGGGCGCATGGCTGGCACTGGAGGGCGACCGGCAACCATCCCCGAAACCACCTATGAAGCGCCCTACGGCAGTATATTGGTGGGCGCCTACGCCATGGCCGCGCGCCGCCATATGTACCAGTACGGCACCACCCCTGAGCAGCTCGCGGAGATCGCCGTCGTCACGCGCCGGCACGCCGGACTCAACCCACTGGCCATGTATCGCGAGCCGATCGGCATACAGGATGTGCTCAACTCGCGCATGATCGCCGACCCCCTGCACCTGCTTGATTGCTGCGTCGTCAGCGATGGCGGCGGCGCGGTCCTGGTGACCACCGAGGAGCGCGCGCGCGATCTCAAGCAAACACCGGTCTTTGTGCTCGGCAGCAGCGAGAGTCACACGCACTCGCAGATCTCGCAGATGCCCGATCTGACGGTGACCGCCGCCGCGCTGACCGCGCCGCGCGCCTTCGCCGAAGCAGGCGTCACGCCTGGCGATATCGATATGGCTATGATCTATGACTCGTTCACGATCACCGTGCTGCTGCTGCTCGAAGATCTGGGCTTCTGCAAGAAAGGTGAGGGTGGGGCCTTTGTGCAGGACGGACGCATTGCGCTCGGTGGGCAGTTGCCGATCAACACCGATGGCGGTGGACTCTCATCCAACCATCCGGGCATGCGCGGTATCTTCCTCCTGATCGAGGCCACACGCCAGTTGCGCGGGCAGTGCGGTCCGCGCCAGGTCGCGGGGGCAAAGCTGGCGGTGGCGCATGGTAGCGGCGGCCTGCTGTCGTCGCAGGCCACTATCATCCTGGGGCACGAGTAGGGCCAGGGCAGCTAGGAGCCGGGCAACTCCGCCAGGGACGATTTGACCTCGATGTAGCGCGCCAGGATAAACACCAGGTCGGAGAGGCGATTGAGGTAGCGCACAACCTCGCCGTTCTGGATCACGCCATCGTGCAGCAGCTTCACCGTCATGCGCTCGGCGCGGCGAATGATCGTGCGTGCCACATCGAGCGCCGCGCCATCCAGGGTATCACCGGGGATAATAAATTTATTGGGAATCTCGACCTCGCGCTTGAGCGCCTCCTCCACCTGCTCCAGGTGCTGCACATGCGCAAGCGTCACGCGCAGACCCATCTTTTCATAGTTCTCCGGCGGCGTCGCCAGCTCCCCCATCAGCAAATAGAGATCCTGCTGCATACGGTAGATGATGTCCTTGACCTGCTGGTCCTGCGTAAGCGCCCGCGCCATGCCCAGCGCCGACGTAGCCTCGTCCACCGTCCCGAACGTATCCGGTCGCGGATCATATTTGGGCACACGCTGCTCCCCCAGCAGACCAGTATAGCCTGTATCACCGGTGCCAGTGGTTACCTTTGCCATGTTAGTACGCGTCCTTCTATTATGTACAGCTATATTATTCAGATCAGAATGAGATCAGTCTACCATATTCGCTCTACTTCCGACCAGGCCAATACTGCGTAGGAGGGACAAGATGGAGATGACAACTTACTTTCCAGGCAATGCGTGTGATGGTATGATAGGCTATGGGAAAGTACTCTTTCTACTTAGAAGTGAGCCTACCCGAAGAGATTCGCCAGCATGAGGATAGCGTGCGCATCTATGCTATAGTCTATGTGCAATGTGTCAGACAAAAGTCGAAGTACCTGGTAGAGGAGATATCTCTCATGAAGGGCAAGTATAGCTCCTATAGCAGATATATTTGCGAGGCACGGAGTGCTGTAAATGCCAAGCACGATGCCTCGCGACATGAGAGAAAAGTTCACCCCGCGTCTCAGGCTCTTGCAAAGGCCAGCAAACAGGTATATAATCTCTTTAGAGCGGTTATACATGCGCGATTGGAACAGCAAACGATGTCTGCCTCGCAAACCCGCCTCTCGCTCCGCTTCCGAAGAGGCACGAGACGCCCGCCGGCGCAAAGGAGCTGCCATCTCGCCTGAGATTGAAACTCACATTGAAGTTCCCATACCAGATCGTCACGCAACGGCGCAAAGGAGCTGCCATCTCGCCTGAGATTGAAACCACGGTTTCTCTCCTTT
>JALYTT010000166.1 GCA_030854145.1 Chloroflexota bacterium
GGCGCATCAGGTACATGGCGATCTGGCGCGGCATAACGATATGCTTGTCGCGCTGCTTGCCACACATGGCCTCCAACGAGATATGGTAGTACTCGGCGACCGCTTGAGCGATCTGCCGGGTGCCCAGACGCGATTCGCGGTTATCGTTCCCCAGCGATGACATAGCGGCACGAGCTACATCCATCGTCAGGTCGGTGCGGTGCAACTGTTGATAGGCCATCAGCCGGTTCAGGCAGCCCTCCAGCTCGCGAATGTTGGTCTGCACGCGACTGGCGATATAGGAGATGATATCGTCAGGAATGCGGTAGTGCAACAGATCGGCCTTGACGCGCAAAATCGCCATACGTGTCTCTAGATCTGGCGGCTGAATATCGGCGATCAAACCCCACTCGAAGCGCGAGCGCAGGCGCTCCTCCAGGCTCACAATAGCCTTGGGTGGGCGATCGCTGCAAATCACGATCTGCTTGCTCATCTCATACAGGCTGTTGAACGTATGAAAGAACTCCTCTTCGGTTGACTCTTTGCCGGCGATGAACTGGATATCATCGACCAGCAAGATATCCACGGAGCGGTACTTGGCGCGAAACTCCTCGGTAGTGCGGTAGCGAATGGCGTTGACGATCTCGTTGGTAAACTGCTCGGACGAGACATACAGTACCGCCAGCCCGGTTTGTACGCCCTGGTGGCCGATAGCGTGCAGCAGGTGCGTCTTGCCCAGGCCCACGCCGCCGTACAGGAAGAGCGGGTTATAGGACTCGCCCGGCGCCTCGGCCACCGCCAGGGAGGCAGCATGGGCCAGGCGGTTACTGTTGCCGACGATAAACGCGTCGAACGTGTAACGTGGATTCAGGCGGTTGTGCATCAGGATATTGGCGCGCTGCTCGTTATCCCATTCTTCTGCCAGCGGGTCTGATGTACCGCCTGTCTCGCCATAGCGCGCATTGCGCTGCGTGGGTTGCTGCTTCGCAGGAATATCATAATCATAATAGCTGTAGTCGCTCTTCTGGGGAGGCGCGCTGCTGGCGCTACCAGCATCAGAGGAGGCGTCAAAAGGATCATCAAGGCCGTTCACGATGCTCACCGTCACAGGCTGGCCAGTAACATCCGCCAGGATATCTTCAATAGAGAATCGCCAGTGGGTATTGAGGATGTCGCGCGCCAACACGCTGGGGACTTGCAGCATGAAATAGAGCGCCTGATCCTCGGCCGTTGTAGCATCGGCGTCGATATCATCGGCCCCAACGCTGGGAGCACTCGTGAGCTGGGCTGATTGTAACCACGCCCTGGAAACAGCGTCGAGCGGGGCCATATCCAGACGTTCAAGCGCGGTCTGCCAGATAACGGCTGCATTCAAACGGCTCTCTCCTGATTAGTCTTCAACGAGCGCAATACATTCAATCTCGACGAGAGCCTTACGCGGCAACTCGGCAACTGCCACCGTCGAACGAGCAGGCGCGGGCTGCCCAAAATAGCTGGCGTAGACACTGTTCATGGCCTGAAAATCGCTCATCTGCGTCAGAAAAACCGTGGTTTTGACGATATTGGCGAGCGATGTGCCGGCAGATGCCAGCACGGCCTGAAGATTTTGCAGGACGCGTTGTGTCTGGGCCTGCACATCCGCGCCAACCAGCTCTCCGCTGACCGGATCAAGCGCGATCTGACCGGAGGTATAAACGAACTGGCCGCAGCGAATAGCCTGGCTATATGGTCCGATGGCTGCTGGCGCCTGGCCTGTATTGATCTGTATGCGTTCCATAGATTTGTCCATTAGCGGGCGAGTCTAGAATTCGCCCCTCCTTATTTTCCAATTTCTTATGAATCATGGTATCGTCGGGATGCAATGCATGGCAGCCGGCTGTTGCTACCCTACTGCGAATACTGACCGCGCGCGGAAGGAGGTAACGCCCCCGGTCCACTCGCGCCCGAAAGAGAATTAGGGGGGAGCTGGGCCGGCATTGATTGGCTGTCTCGTCCGAAAAGTTCCCGTGAACAACTGCGCAGCTCCTGCCGCATCTCGTCTGCCGAGCTGAAGCGGTCCTCTGGCTCTTTCTCCAGGGCGCGCATCACCACCTTCTCGGCGCAGGGAGGGATCGTCGGGTTGAACTGGCGGAGCGCGGGAGGATTGGTTGAGGCGTGCTGCATAGCAATCGAGACGGCGGTCGGGCCAACAAAGGGGGGGCGGCCCGTGAGCATCTCAAACATTACCACACCCAGCGAGTACAGATCAGAGGAGGCGGAAAGCGTTTCGCCTCGCGCCTGCTCCGGCGAGAGATAGTCGGCGGTGCCAAGCACAATGCCGCTGTTTGTCAGCCCCGCGTCCTCCGCCACACGCACAATGCCAAAATCGGTCAGTTTCACCCATACCCCGCTCAGGTCACCATTGCCGATGGCGGCGGCCCCGTTCCATGCCAGCATAATATTTTGTGGTTTAATGTCCCGGTGAATAAACCCCCGCGCGTGCGCGACCTGCAGGACGGCACAGACCTGGGCGGCGACCTCTAGCGATTCGCGCGTGTGCAAATGGCGGCGCTGCCCAATGAGCTGCTTGAGGGTGGGACCGTGAATGTACTCCATGACCAGAAAATACTGCCCCTGCTCTTCGACGAAGTCGTAGATCGTGACGGCGTTGGGGTGCGCCAGCGCGGCGGCGGCCCGCGCCTCGCGCCGGAAACGCTCGACGGCCCGCAGGTCGTTTTTATCCAGCGACCGCAGGACTTTGATGGCGACGATGCGCTCAACACGATGGTCCCAGGTCTTGAAGACACTGGCCATCCCACCTGTGGCAATGTGTTCGCGGATCTCGTAGCGTCCGGCAATCAATGTCCCTTCAAACTGGTTCAATTTCTACCTACCTCAAGTCCCTGGGAAGTTTTTTTGACGCCGTCAGCCGCGGCTCTGACAGATAGCGTCAGAGCCAGTATATCATCAAAGAGGTTATGTCGTCCAGGCTGGACGCGAGTCTCCATCGATACCACCTGATGTTAGTTGTACCGGGGTCCCCTTTATACTAGACACGCCAGTCTGCGGGTTCACGCTGAGCGTGGCCAGCCAGATGTCGAACTCTTCATTGTTGTACGATAGATAGGCGATCTGCTTCCCATCGGGCGACCAGACCGGCTGGCTGATAAACGCCTGCTTCAGGAGCCGCGTTGATTGTTTGTAGGGCTGCAATGCCTGCTGCACAACTTTGGGATCATTGGGATGGCTGGTGACGTTCTCCGGGACCGGCATAACGTAGAGGCCCATCTGCCCGTCGCTTTCGCGCTTGATATACGCGATGGAGTTGCCGTCGGGCGAGAAGGCCGGCTGGATACAATCGGCACTGGTCGGCGTGATGGCGACGGCGGGATCCTTTCCTGGCGCTCCAGGCCAGTAGGTGCCGTGCGGATACCGCGAGATCATGGTGGGGTCTTCCATGTAGAGTTGAATGACTTGCTGGGTGTGCGTATTGTCATAGCCATAATGGGTATAGATGATCTGGTTCGCATGCCCTGGCCGGTATGTCGCGTCCCGGTTGCCGCCATCGCCGAAATAGGCGTAGGCCACATCCTGCGGCGTGCCCCCCGGATTGTTGATCGACATAGAGAAGACCTGCAAGTCCAGGACCGGAGCGTCTATTTTGTTGTAGTAATACCATTGCTCTTTCTCAAAGTCGCTCAGAAAAAGGACATGGGTACTGTCCGGCGCCCATGAAGGCTGCGCATACCAGGCAAAGGTAGCCTTGGGTACCGCAAGACCCGGGTCAAAGTGGTAACGGCCATTGCCGCTCTTGAGCATGTGCCAGGGACCAGTGTTGACCGACATGTACTCCAGGTCGTTGTAGAATTTGTAATGCACGATGAATGCTACGCGTTTCCCGTCAGGAGAGATCGCCGGATCGCGTACATCGTGTCCACTCGTTAACTGGTGGAGGTTGAGCGCGCCATCAAGCACCCACATGTTGCGATTGACCGTGAAATAGAACTTGCCTTTGAAGAGATTCGGATGCTGGTTCACGCCAACCTGCGTATTCCCCCCTGTGCTGGTCTGCTTAAAACCAGTGTTGTTGTTACCACCAATACCCAGGCAGCTCTGCAAGCAGAGCGCTACCAGCATCAGTAAGAACAAGCTTTGCCACGTGTTGTTTCTTTTCATATTCCTACGATCCTGCAATAGATACCGGTTATACCTGCGCCCCACTCGGCGATTCAAACACAATCATACAGAGTAAATCAATCAAGCTATGGAGGCCTAGCAGGTTATCGCCGTTGCCGTTCCCTTGCAGGCTCAGCAGGCTAACATCCATCACCCGCCCCGCCGTGTCCAGCGAATTACTGGCGGCGATGTAGTTATTCTGCGATCCCTGCCCGGTTGCTGCCACAACTGGCCCGTTGTTGCCCGCGATAGCCCCGATATTGCAGCGTGCCTTATCGCCGAGATCAAACATCTGCCTGATAACGGGCACGATGAGCGCGCAATTCGGTATGACGACATCCGCGGTAGAACCGTAGCGGCTGACCTGCCCAGAATGCGAGTATGGCGGGCCCAACGTCACACGCTTAATCTTGCTCATATCAAGACTGCGCGCGAAGTTCATCATCTTCAGGATATCGGCCAGGCCCATATCCGTCTTCACAGACCCGTTCAAATCATTGGCGATGTCCGGCAGCTTATTGACAATATTGGGGTTGTTGAGCTTTGTCTTCAACTGCGTGAGTATCTGCTGCTGACGGACCGAGCGACCGAAGTCTCCCACGAGGTCCGCGTGACGCGAGCGCACATACTCTAGCGCTGCCTCCCCCGTAAGATGCTGCGGGCCAGGAGCCAGGTACAGGCGCTTATAGGCATTCTTGTCCCCAGGATGATGAATGTCATCGGGGTAGGTATCATCGGTAATGGGATGGAGCACATCGACATCGACGCCGTTGACCGTGTTGATTACCTTGATAAAACCATTAAGCCCTACCCAGGCATAATAGTTAATCGGAATGCCGAAGTCCTGGAATATGGTGAGGCGGCTGCTCGCCGCGCCATGGCTTATAAAGGCTTCATCCAGCTTGCCCACGCCCTGGCCAGGAATGTTCAACCAGAAATCACGCGGGATGGAGAGCATGCCTACCTGCTTCGAGGCGGGGTCGATGGTCACCACGATATCAGTCTGTGCCAGAAGCTGGCCGTTGGGGCCCGTGAATTTCTGATCCGTGTCACTGCCCAGCAAGAGGATGTTGATACGCGGGCCACTGAGGATATCGGCGTTGGAGCCGCGTCCCTGGTTGGGGTCAACATCGCCTTTGAGACGCGGAGCCTGCTGGCCAACAATATTGTTGACAGTGCCGGAGAATGCATAGTAGTAGTAGCCCGCCGCGCTTCCACCGCCGACGAGCAACACGAGTAACACAGCCAGCACGACACGCGCCCATATGGGGACGCGTCTCTTCTTGCGCGGCCTGTCAGGTCCCCGGCCATTCTGATCACCGAAGCCGGGTGGTGGTATAAAGGGCGGCGCGCCCCCTGGATATCCTGGCGGCGGACCATCCCAGCCCGATTGTGGCCCTCCTGGCATTGAGAGCGGCCCCGTCCCTGGCGCAAATGGTGGCCTCATGGTCTGAGGGGCGGCCGCGCTCATGAAAGGCCCTCCCTGCCAACCGGGCGGCGGCTGCATGGTGGGAGGAGCAAACATCTGTCCCTGGGGCTGTCCGGGGGGGAAACCTGCCAGCGGCAGATTCGCCCCCGACTGGTACGGCGAGACCTGGTTGAAGGAAAACCCGGATGTCGAGGGACCATTGTTATTGAACTGTGGCCCGCTTAGCGGCCAGCGAGCCGCTTCCGGTCCCTGCAACGGCTGTGGTGCCTGGGCGGGAGGTCCTTGCGGAGATGCAGGCTGTGTCCCATAGGCATTCCAATTTGGCTGTGGTCCTGCGCCTGCTTGTTGGGGCGCCACGGGGGGAGGCGCTGATCCTGCCTGCTGTTGGGCAAATGGAGATCCCGCCTGCCTGTCTGCTGGCGACCACTGCCCGGTCTGCGGTCCCTGTTGCTCCTGCTCATCTTGAATCATAGGAGCAGGGGTGATTTTTACAAATTGGCGCTTCACAGTAGTTTACCCACTTCCTGACGATCTGGTATCCAGGAGTCTCCCTGCGGCCCCTTCGGACTCCTCTGCATTTCCGTCATTATATCTACCACCCCCAAATTGAGTATACACTCATCCTCTCACACGCTGTTTCCTTCGCTCGCTATGTCATATGCCGGTATATCATAGAAAAGATGGTTTGTAATGTCTCACTGTTTAGGTATAACGTTTCTTAACGAGAATTCTCACAGCTTTGGGTATCGACTATGCAGACCGGGCTAGTGGTACCAGGACCTTTGGGTCTGTGGCCCTCTATTCCTATTTTTAACTATCCCTTTGCAGTCCGTTTACTCTGCGGTATACGTCGCTTAACGCTCTGATAACTACAACGCGGCATGCTTCTGTAAAATCGCATGGACAACCAACAGGGCGCAGGCAAGCGGCGCCCCTACACGAAAGAGAGGGCGTTTCCGTGTCCGTCACGAGGGCGGCGAGGCCAGCCACGCTCCGGATGGGAGGCCTCGCCAGGGTCTTCCCTGAGAGCCGCGCTCCTCTTTCGTGTAGGGGCGCCGCTTGCCTGCGCCCTGCTCCAACCACGCGCGACCTGCCAGATGACGCGTACCCGGTGGCCCGACATGCGGTCTGGGAACTGAGCGATCTCACTCCTATTTAGTATCAACACATACCGCAAAGGATCGCCCATACGCGCGTTGGGACGCGTATGCGATTTTTAAAGCGCGCTCTACAACCACAAGTATTGTAACACAAGCCAATTGACCTGAGGCTTGCATTAGGAATCATGGGTACCTGTCTATAAGAAATCCAGGCGCTCTTTTACCTGGGTTGCTCGCGACGACTCTGCAAGAAGGATAGGATCAGAGAGCCAACCATGACCCCCAGCAACACAATCTCCATGGTGCTAAACTTTGTCTTTTTGTCCATGTCTCTGTCTCCTTGTGTATCTTCGGTATCTAACTGGCAAACTACTTTTTACTCTCTTATCTTACCCACAATTCCTGGCCATTGCCATAGTCGTGTAAAAGATGGAAATGCTGTGTCACCCATGTATGATAGCCTTTCGTCGGCGGCAAACCCCTGAAGCGTCCGCTGAAGAAGAGCACGGCATGTACCTGCGGCTGCAACGAGATCGCCTCAAGTTGCTGGAGCGTCAAGTAGCCGGTAGTGATGCGCACATTTGAGGTATCTACCAGGTCTGGCGGTGTCGTGCGGTCGGCGAGGCCCGCCATGAATTGCTCGTCGGTCACCACCTGCTCAGCAGGGGTAATGGCGTTGCGCAGGTCTCCGGCTATCCGTAAATCCCGCTGCACCACTCCCGACGCCGCGTACCAGGGTACCCCGACATAATACTGGTAGTCTTTCTGGATGGCAAGGCCAACGACAAGCAAAAGCAGCACTGCCGCGAGAATCTTTGTGGCTCTGGGCAACCGGCGTCTGTACTGCCCCAGCCTCTCAAACGCCGGGACCTCGCCAATGCCCAGCGTAGCCAGCGCGATCAGTGGGGGCGCCAGCGCCACCAGGTGATGCGGGAAGAGCGGAAGCTGCTGCTTAAGTAGCAACACGGTCCCAAACAACCAGGCAACTAATGGAAGGACGCGCATATCCAGGCGTATGACCGCGATCAGCGTTCCATAGAGCGCGGCGAGACCCAGGGGGGTAAACAGTTCCCGCCCGATGACCTGAAAATTCATCCCCCTGGTATAAGCAAAGGTGGACGAGGCGGCGGTATGGAAGGTCACTACCATCTGGATAAAGGTGTGATATGTACCAAGGAACGGGAGCAACAGCAACAACGCCGTGACGATGCAGGCGATAATGCCTGCCACGATGGGCACCAGGCTGCGCCGTCCGGTTCCTGGCTGCCGCTTCCAGATCTGCACGAGGCGCAGCAGGATCAGCAGACCGGCCGGGATCACGGTGGCGGCGACAAGCAATTTGCACAAGATACTCAGCGTAAGCAGCACGCCGGAGAGGACCGCCCAGCACAGCCCGGCGCGTCCATCGGGATGCTCCCACCAGGTGAAAATCAAGCCTACCGCGAGCAGCGAGAGGGCCGCGCTGGGCGCATCGGCCTGCACTACGCGCGACTCTACGAGGAAGATCGGACTCACGACGAGCAGCAGGACGGCCACTAACGCTCCCAGGCGTCCATGCAGCGCCCTGCCAAGCAACAAAGCGCCCACAAAACCTGGCAGCGACAGCAGGACGATGCCAAACCTGGCGGCCCCCAGCGTCCCGCCAAAGAGGGTGAACAGTGGGTACAACTCAAGCAAAAAGAAAGGCGGCTGCGAGTAGAACACCTGCTGGTAGAGAGAGTATCCCGCGCCCATCGCACGCATGGATTGCCAGTAGACCCCTTCATCGTAATCGCGCTCGATAGGCGCGCCCAGTTGATACAGGCGCATGCCGATAGCCACCATAAGCAGCCCTACAATTACTATCCACACAAGCGCGGTTTGCCACTTGGGTCCCGCGTCCTGCCCCTCTCTAGCGAGATCTGTATCGTTGGTCAACATCCCGGTCGCCATATAGCACACCTCATCATCTTCTATCCTCATGGTAAATATCTACCACAAACAACATCTTCCTATAGATGTATACGACTGAACCTGGTGTTCGGGAACAAATTCTCTGCCCTGTAGCCAGGAAATTAGGTCTCGCATCTTATGAACATTCGTGCGATAATATGGGAAGCAAAGGCCAGGCAGTTCGCAGGCCTGGTAGGCAGAAACTACGCCGGATGGAGAGATCGATTTGTTTATGGCACGGTCCTATACGCTTCGCTCGCGCAGACCCCGCCGGAGGACACGGAGGCGGGCGGTCCAGAAATCTATCCAGCAATCGTTTCAACTCACGGCCCTGGTTCTGCTATCCTTGCTCATCGTCTTCTGGATGTTGAAGACTACCGTGCTTGCGACCGCCACGGGTCCCTTGCAAACCTATAACGTGGTGGGCGCGCCGTCGATCGAGGCCGATTTTATTGAGCGCGTGCTCGTCTATTATCATTCCCCGGCGGCGGGCAAAGGGCAGGCGCTCTACGACGAGGGCCTGAAATATGGCATCGATCCGGCGTATGCGCTGGCGTTCTTCATGCATGAAAGCACTTTTGGGACCAGGGGCGTGGCGACCGTCACGCATTCGCTGGGCAATATTCGCGCCACGCAGGGCTACGCGCAGTACGATGGCTACCGGTTGTACCACACCTGGGAGCAGGGCTTTGAGGATTGGTACAAGCTTATCGCGAAGCAGTATGTTGACCAGTGGGGGCTCTCGACCGTCGATCAGATCATTCCGGTCTACGCACCGAGCGCCGATCATAACGATGAAGCGGCCTATATCCAGTCTGTCGAACACGCGGTCGATACGTGGCATAGCGGCTCTGTAGCACTATGATGTCTATTCAGCGCTGCCCCGTGGGCAGAAGGAGGCCACGCCATGATGTGGAGCCCCATCCAGAATCGCATGCGGGAACTGATACACAAGAACGAGAAAGAGCGCGGCGAGAAGGAGTTCAACCGGCGCCAGGTGTGGGGATTGAGGCTGAGGCAACGGGTGCAGAGTGGCGGTGGCTGGTTAGAGCGGGGGGTGGCGGTGGTTATGCTCGTCGCAGTCGCCCTGTGCGGCTGCTGCCAGCCGTTCCGCGTGTGGTTTATCAGCATGGTCCATGCGCTTGCTACGAGATAAGCGCGTCCTGCTGCCATACGCGCTGAGTATCATTCGTGACATCCTGGCTGGTGTCACAGTATCTGGGAGGAAGAGTTTATGGATAACGCTATCAATGAAGCGCAGGGGGGAACACACTTCTGGCTACGCTATGCGCAGCAGTTCACGGTAGGCGCGCGCACCCACACCATCGAGATGAGCTTTCCTGTACCTATAGGTGCGACCCCCGAGGAGTGCGCGCGCCTGCTCCAGGAGGCCGATGCCAGATTCAAGCAGGTCGAGACTCACGTCGAGCGCCGTGTGACCCAGATGCAGCATAGATCGGCTCCACAGCCCGGCGCGCCCGCCTCAACGCCGGCTTCCCGGCCAGCAACCCAGCCCGCCAGCCGTCCCCCGGCTCAACCTGCCGCCGCGCCCTCGTCACCTACCGCGCATATACTCAGTCGCGACCCCCGCGAGGCTGCGGATGTCTCAGCCTCTCCCGCCACCAGGCCCGCGCCACCTCGCACTCCCCAGGTACAGGAAGCGGCAAGCAGGCAGGAGACTGCGTCACCCCGGCCGCCGGCAAGACTCAATCTGCCCTCTACTCCTGGTCCGATGCGAAATGAAGGCAGCAGCCTCAAAGTTGCTGAGTTCTTAAATATTGTGCGCGATAACTATAAACTGGACCCCAGGGAAGTGATGGGGATCTTGAATGTGAAAAGTCTCTCTACCATCAACCTGAATGATGCGCTGGAGGACCTGCGTCATATCATAGAGCAGAACAATCATGCTGCGCCTCCTGCCAATCAGACTCCTGGTAACAGACCAGCCTCCCGACCTGATGAGAAACCGGCGTCCGCATCCAGGCCAGAGAACATAACCAGTGCGCAGACCGCGCCGGTACCAGCGGTGCAGGCGCCCTCCGCACCCGCACCCACGCACCAGGTCGCCAATGGCAACAATCGCGCTGCGACCCCTGCCCGCGAGGTCCAGGCCGGCTATGGGTTTGACGAGGAGGAAGACGATGACCTGGATTTTGAGGAAGAAGACGCTGGCCCGCAGGAGCAGGGCCGTGAAATGACCGCCCAGGAAGAGGCGCGGGGGAGGCAATTGATCAGCGACCTGCGCGGTGTGCGCGGTAACAAGCCGGCCAGCGAGTCTCGCCTGAATGTCTTGATGAATATCGTCAGCTCGCAGATTGACGAGGATGACCTGCAACGATTGGTGCGCGGTCTGTGGGGTGTAAACTACTTGAAACAATTGAAGGTTGACCAGGTAGAGAAACTTATCTCCTGGGGCAAAGAAGACGATTTCGAGGACGATGTGCAACTGGTGCTCGCCCTGCTCTAGGGGCGATGGCTCACCCCTACAAAAGACAAAACAGGAGGATAATCTATGCGCGTTGTAGCAGGTGAGGCCAAAGGGCGCAAACTCAAATCCCCGAAGTCGCCGGGGACGCGACCGATCATCGATCGCGTGAAGACGGCGCTCTTCGATATCCTCTCCACGCGCATCCACGATACACGCTTCCTGGACCTCTTCGCCGGGACCGGTGGTGTGGGCATCGAGGCGCTGAGCCGTGGTGCCGCCTTCGCTACCTTTATCGAGATGAACGGCAGCGTGTTGAAGCTTGTACGCGAGAACCTCGGCCTTACCGGTCTGCTTGCGCGCGCCGAGACGATCCGCGCCGACGCCTTTAAGTTTTTGCAGGCCCAGGCCGCCCCCAATCACACGACGCTGGCGCGCGTTCCCCGGAGCAGCGCCCCATATGATATCATTTATGTAGCTCCGCCACAGTACCAGAAACTGGCGGCGCATGCACTGGAGATGCTTGATAGCTCGCCACTCGTAGCCGATACTGGCCTGGTCATCGTCCAGGTTCACCCGAAAGAGCGCGAGGATGTGCTGGCGATCCCGCTGGCGCGCCTGCTCTTGCGCGACGAGCGCCGCTATGGCAGCACGCTCCTGCTGTTTTACGAAGTCAAGAGGGAGAAGTCCATCGATGTCGATACGACTACAACAAGCTGATTATATTATTGTATATGTGAGTGATATGACGCGCTCCACCGCGTTCTACCAGGACACGCTTGGTCTGCCGCTGAAGTTCACCTCGCCGGGCTGGACCGAGTTTGCCACGGGTCCCACCACCATCGCGCTGCACATGACGGGCGAGCAGAAGCTGCCGCCCCACCATGGTCGCCCACCGGCTGGTATGGCGCACATCGGCTTTGTCGTCGATGATATCGATGCCATCTACGAGTCGCTCAAGTCGCGCGACGTGCATTTCTCGCTGCCACCCACGAAGCAGACATCCGGCGTCACCCTGGCCGTGCTGCACGACCCCGATGGTCTGGGCATTACGGTGCAGCAGCGCTAGCCCATAGGGAGGAAGGCCAGGAAAGCCATGTTGAATACACCCGGACCGGCAGGGGGGCGCTTCGCCTTCCTCGATGCCGGAGAAACCGCGCGCCGCCTGCGTATCGACCGGCAGACGCTCGACCGTTGGGTCAACGAGGGCCGTCTCAAGGCCTATCGAGGTGTGGGCCGCGACCAGTTCTTTAAGGCCGCCGAAGTCGATACGCTCACCAGAGAACTCTACCCGCCGGCAGAGTTGGCGGACGCTATTAAGGCCGATGAGCAGGAGACCACCGGCGCGAGCCAGTCCTCTATCCAGCTCACTCCTCGCAAGAAGCAGCAGGACCCGCAGATGCGCGTCTACCTGCGCCTGCAAGCCGGTGCCAAGTGGTACGACACCTCCGAAGAGGATATCCGCGCCTGGTTCCAGCAACTCGCCCCCGATGGCTATGAGCGCAACAAGAAAAACGCGCAGCACACCATCAAGAAGCTGCAATACCTGGTAAGCCTGATCGAGGAGGCCGAGCAACGGTAGAGACACAAGGCGGGTAGGGGCAGGCCGCGCGTGGTTGGAACAGGGCGCAGGCCACGCGCAGGCCGCGCGTGGTTGGAACAGG
>JALYTT010000631.1 GCA_030854145.1 Chloroflexota bacterium
GAAGCGTTACGCCAGGCCACGGATCACAAACCCGACCCCGCCATAGAAAGCATTATTCTCTACACCCTCGCAAGCTGTTACGTGACCACGAACCAAAAAGCCAGAGCAGAAGTTACGTTGCGCCAGTGTGTAGAGGCCGATGCTCTGAATGTCAGGAGGCGCCTCTGGCTGCATCACCTTGCCGGTCCAGGCTTGCCTGCCGAAGTTTTTTTCTTAAGGGTAACATGACTACCCCGTTGCCTAATCTGCACAAAACCCAATCGCTCTAATGAACGAATCGCCTCCTCAGCCGAGACTCTGGGCAACTTAGGCGGCATACATCGCCTCAAAAGTGGTGACTAATGACCTACTCACATCAGGCAAAGGAAAGTCTTCCAGGTACAGTTCGGTCGCTTCCTTTAGATTCGCGAGTGATTCCTCGATAGTATCGCCCTGACTGGCAGTACCCACTTCAGGACATTCAGCAACATAGAGGTCTTCCTCTTTATGGATTACAGCAGTAAAGGTTCGGACATTCATCGCATTCCCTCCTCTGCTTCCTTTATAGTATACCCAATTTCACGGTACATTACGAAATGGCCCTGACGAAACGGCAGGTGGTGTTGCGAAAAAGGCAGGAATGCGGTAAACTCGGCGGTATTCTGAGAACTGAGAGGATAGCTCAGGCTCTAGAGAAACAAAATTGCAGAGCACGGGAAGTGCGGAAGAGCCATCTACATGGATACATCTGCATGACAACATCAAAAGAAGACACAAAGTTTGCCCAGGTGGTGCAGAAGTTTGATCCTCAAAGTACGTTACTGCGCACATGGGACTTGCAAGGTGGCGTCTCAGCAGAGGTGACGGCGCTTGAGGTGGCGCGACCTGACGGACAAACGCAAAAAATGATTGTCCGCCAGCATGGCGACGTGGACTTCAGACACAACCCGCAGATCGCGGCCGACGAGTTCAAGCTTCTGCGCATATTGCAAGCCGCCGGCATGGCTGCACCGAGGCCTTATCACCTCGATCAATCCGGCGAGATTTTCTCCACGCCATACGTCGTCATCGAATACATCGAGGGAAAGACGGAGTTTGCACTTTCGCATATACCCGATCTGATCCCGCAGTTCGCCACGCACCTGGTCAGGATTCACGCGCTCGATTGCTCGAAGTTGGATCTGTCCTTTCTGCCTGCACAAGAAAAAATACAGGCCGAAAAGTTGCGAGAGCGACCGGCAGAACTTGATGAATCGTTGGACGAAGGCCATATTCGGGATGTGCTGGAAGCCGCCTGGCCCTGGTCGCAACGCAATCCAACTGTGTTGCTGCATGGTGATTACTGGGCGGGCAATATATTATGGCGGGATGGACAGCTTGTCGGCATCATCGACTGGGAGGACGCCCGGCTGGGAGATCCGCTCTCTGACCTGGCCAATAGCAGGCTTGAGATCCTATGGGCATTCGGTAGCGACGCCATGCAGAGTTTCACCGATCATTATGCATCACTGAGCACCATCGATTTCGCCAACCTGCCGTATTGGGATCTCTGCGCCGCTTTACGACCTGCTTTTAAACTCGCCGAGTGGGCCGCCGACGCCAGCGCCGAAAAGAGCATGCGCGCAGCGCACAGGTGGTTTATCAGCCAGGCATTTGAAAAGCTGCTCCCCACCTCTTGACAACGTGTTCTTCTCTAACTATAATATGTATGTGAGTACTCACATACATATTAGGAGAACCCATGGCGGGAACAACACGACAAAAGATCCTGGATGCGGCTGAAAAGCTCATTCTCTTAAGAGGATTGACACGCGTGACGACTAAGGAGATTGCGCGCGAGATCGGCCTCACAGAGGGCGCGCTCTACCGGCACTTCGATCATAAGGAGGAGATCTTCTTCGCACTGATGGCCAGGTATCTGCCTGCCTTCCACGAGACGTTCCAGGCGCACCAGGCCGGCACCGGTACTCCAGGCGAAAACCTGGTCGCCATTGCACGGGCTGCTCTTCACTACTACGAGCAGATTGTTCCGATGGGCGCATCTTTCCTGGCTGACGCCGAACTGCTGGCCCAGGTCCGCGCAACGCTCCAGCCGCTGGGTATCGGACCACAGAATATCTTTGAACATGTTGCGGCCTATATCGAGGAGGAGCAGCAACTGGGACGTATTGGGCGGCAGGTCTCCGCGCTGACCATGGCGATCCTGTTGCTGGGACCCTGTTTTCAGTGGGTGTTCAACCGGCAATTCCTGGGATCTGACCCTTTCAACAAACCAGAGCAGCAATTCGCTGAGGAGCTTGTCCAGGGGCTGGCCCTCAGTATCCTACCTTAAGGAGAGTACATCTCTTATGCGTGAAAATACCACCCAAACCACGCGACAACTTCTCTGTATGCCTGGCAAAGGTCACACGACAATTTTAACCAGCTTTCGCCGCAATGGCATGGGAGTCGACTCTCCCGTGGGCACCGTGGCCTCACAGGGCAAACTCTACTTCATGACCCCGGCTTCTAGCTGGAAAGTCAAGCGCCTGACCAACAATCCGCGGGTCACCATCGCCCCCGGCACCTTCAAAGGGGAAGTCCTTGGCCCGGCAATTGAGGGTTCTGTGTGCCGCCTCTCTGGCGAAGAACGCAAACGAGCGCGATCCCTGTTGCGCGTCGGCATTCTAGGGCGTTTCTGGGGCTTCATCTTCGATCGACGCTATCCTGGCGATAAAACGGCGGTCTACGAAATCTCGCTGGCGGCCGAGGGCGTAGATCAGAAGATGATTCCATCTACGCTTCCCTGAGCATTTTTTGAGTGTGCAAACACATCCTGGAATCAGTCTAAGCGTAGAATGAATTCTTCGATCTCCTGGCCACGGGCGTTAGCAAAGTCCCTGTTCTCGCCGATGCGCGTGAAGCCGCATTTTTCCAGGACACGCTGGGAGCCGATATTGTCGTTGGCAACGCGTGCAAAGAGCGGGCGCACTTTGAGGTACAGGAGAAAGGCTGAGAGCGCCCTGGTGGCCACACCCTTGCCCCAGTAAGGCTTGCCAATCCAGTAGGTGACCTCCGTTTGCCCGAACTCTGCATCTGTATAGCTCGCGACGCTGCCAGCCACCTGGCCAGCGAAGAGGATGGTCTGGTTGGTGGTGGTCTCGTCGCGCAGGATCTTGTCCCAGTGGGCCATGAAGGCATCCCTGTCCGTTGGATCCCTGGACGTGAAAGCCGCCATCTGGTTTGCCTCCGGGTCCAGTTGCTGCTCGAAGAAGATCGGCAGGTCGCTCATTATCACGTCCCGCAGGTGAATGTCGTGGGTCTCGGGGGTGGGTGCTGCTCTTTCCATGTCGTTCACTCCTGACTTTTCTGGGCGCCTTCTCCCGCGTAGGGATGCGGCAAGCCGAATCCCTACGCGAGAGAAGTGGCCGGTCGGCCCAGTTCTATCCATGCTTCAGTGTACCACATTATCGACTGCCTTCCCCTCTCTTGCATTCACGCGCATGGAGAGCGTACTATTGAACAAGAACTGTACCTGGTTGCTTCGTTTTATGGAGTACACTGTCAAGCTTCAATCAAGATATGAGCCGCCTTCGTCCGCGTAGGGACCCGGCTTGCCGCGTCCGTGTGAGG
>JALYTT010000167.1:0-4115 GCA_030854145.1 Chloroflexota bacterium
CCGCAATGCGGTGGGCAAGAGGTGCTCTAGCCACATTTTAGCGCTTTAGTGTCTTTTGGATTTCGGTCTCCGCCGTTTGCCTGGCTGCTCTCTTTTCCCGGCGTTGTATAATGCGCGTGCGGCTTGCACAATCTCCAGGTCAGGATCAAGCGACTCGGCCTCCTGCAGAGGCTCTCTTGCCTGCCGGTAATCGCCCTCATTGATGTAGACCAGGGCACGCTGCGCCAGCAAATCGGCCGCCTCCGGGTCAATTTCCAGTCCCTGGTCCAGAACCGCGTGCGCCTGCTTGAGTTTCCCTTGTTCAGTATACATAGCGGCAAGATGCAGGTACGCCTCGATCTCCTGAGCCTTTGCCTCAATAGCCCGTTTGAGGTGTGCCTCTGCTTCGTCGTATTGACCAAGTTCGCGTTGCAGGCGGCCAATATAGAACCAGATAGAGGCATACTCTGGATTAAGCTCTGCGACCCGCTGATAGTGCCGCAGCGCCTCCTGGGATGCTTCCTGTCTCTCAGCAAGTATACCCAGACTCAGCTCAACAGACTCCTCATCCTTCGGACTTGTAGCCAGCTCCTGGGCGCGTCGAAGCTCTCGCTCCGCTTCAGCATAGTTGGTCTCGCGGGCCAGGAGTATCTGGGCGAGCATGGTATGACCCATGACTGCGTCCTCGGCGGCCAGCGAATCGCGTACTACCGTCTCCGCCAGTTCCAGGAGCCGCTCCCCCTCGCTCTCCAGGCTCTGCTCGGCATGCTCGGCGGCAACAGTGGCTAACATCACAGCCATGGTCCTCAGGGCCGTGCCGCGCTCTTCGGGGAAGCACTCGGCTATCTGGTCGAGATAGGCAGCGACGCGCGCCCAATCCTGTACCAGTACCGCTTGCAATTGAGCTGGCTCATAGAGCGAACGCTCGGATGGCGACTGCGCAATCAAGGCATCGCAATACGCCAGGGAGCGCCTGGTATTCTCCATGATCTCTCGCAGCGTCTCGTCCCGCCCCGTCTCATCAAAGAGACCTGCCAGGAAGCCGGCATCGGCCTCGTCGTCATCGTCGTCATCGTCGTCATCGTCGTCCAGGTCTGCCTCATCAAACTCGTTGTCAGCCTCTTCCAGGTCCGCATCTCCGCCCTCTTCATCAAGAACATCCATCTCATCTTCATCATCAGGCTCTTCTTCGTCGCTACCCGCCTGCTGAAGCTCATGTGTCAGGACCTGGATACGCTGCGCGACCTCGTTGAGGCGCGACTCTATTTCGGCCTCAGGCAGGTGCAACACAGCAGCCCACTCATCGGTCATATTCTGAATGCGCCTCTCACCCTGCTCCTCATCCCAGACTACCGTATATTTTGTCCAGAACCAGTGCCGCCCGGTTCTCGCAAATACAGCGGTCGCCATTGGCAATTCTGGCAGTTCTTGCCCGGAAGGGGCCGCGCTCATCTCAAGTGACCAGAATACCTCGACCTCCTGGGGCGGATGCATGGCAGCATCCGTGGTTGAGGCCGGTTCCGCCTCTGCCACAACTTCGAATTCTTCCTCGTCGTTTGCAAGCTCATCATCGCCATCTGCAAGTTCTTCCTCATCCTCTGCAAGCTCATCATCGCCATCGTCTTCAAACTCATCCTCGTCTTCAGGCTCGCCTGCAAGACTCACGACAGTGAATTCGACATTGGCCGGGTGCGCCTGCTCCGCCCAGGCGCTACGGCGCTCAATCCACTCCTCAGCCGAAAGCCCGGCCTGGATAGCGCTATCGTTTGCAAGCAACTCGTAGGCAACGTGATAATCTTCGTGTCCCCAGGCATCCAGAAATTCCTCGACGGTGTCCTCGGCTTGCAGGCCCAGCATATCTATCTCATCAAACAGACTGGAGAGACCGGGGAAACCAAGAAGATTCTGAAGACTTTGCGGTTCAGAAGGCTCGTCTAGCTCAGGTATCAGTCGCCGGATCTGGGCTATATTACGTCTATAGTCCAGGTGCGGCTTCGTATCAAACCGCTTGTTCACAGCCAGGGCCTCCTGGATCAAGCGTGTCCCTTCTTCGAGAGAGCAATCGAGCATGCTCACATCTCCGAAACGCGTGAACTGATCTTGGGTTTCGGCAATCTGCGCGTCGATCTTGCGCTTATTGCCGGAGTGCATAAAGAAATCTTTGACACCATCACGCCAGAATTCGAGCAAGAAACCCAGCATAGTCGCATCTTTCCCATTCTCCTCCTCCCAGCAGAGAATCAGTTGCATCTGGCCAGTATCGCGCGAGTCGGTCATCAGGCCCTGCCAGAAACGTACGGGCGAGGTGGAAAGTTCAAGAGAGCGATTGCTGAAAGCCGGCACGACCGTGGGGGGACTCCAGCCTGGGTATGTCCTCGTGCCCTCCAGTTGAATAAGGCCACGACGGGCCTCCTTGCGAATCTCTTTGACCGGACTGTACGCGTTAAGAGCGGCTAACACATCGGCGGCATCGGTTGTGTTCTCTCTGGCCAGCATCTTCAGCAGGGCCATTTGCGCTCCCTCGGGCAACACGGTAATCGCTGTCAGGGCTGACTCGGCCTGAGCAGAACCGCTACTCTCTCGTAAAGCTGCCGCGATCTGGGGATAGTCCGCTAATTGTTGTTGTGCCTGGGTCATATCTTCCGGCGAAGCGGAAGGCGCCTTCTGCTTCCTATCAGAAGATGAATTGTGATGATCTTTCTTGCGTGCCATCGTTTTACCTCTTCATACATACGTACGACAATTACTATCCTCACTCCCGCTACCCACCACGTACCACAACCCAAGCAATACGAAGTGCCAGGGAACTGAGATTGGGGTTCTGCTGGCTACCTCGATAACGCCAGCGTGTTTACAACAGGTATCTCGCGCCTGATATCAAAGCGCAGCAGCGCATGTGCCTGGCGAAGCGCCGCCTCGACCACCTGGGGAGTCTCGCCACGCGCGAAAATAAAGCCCAGGTAGCTGGCCCCCTCCGGCAACGGCACGAGGGAATGATTGAGTTTGGCGGTGATCTCCACCCCGCTAATCAGAGGCACCATCATGGCCTCCTCCACCCCATGCACGCCCTTGAGCATCCCGGCGGCTGGAATGGGGATCATCATCACGCCTGCCGCCTTGTCTTCACGCTCAACGTGTGTGATCTCTAACCCGATAGTGTGGCGCAGAATAAGCTCTTCCAGGCAGAGGCCGGAACCGAATTCCAGCACAGTTGAGCAGAGGCCCCCAATGGAGCGCCCCGCCATCTCCAGCATCCAGGGTCCCTGCTCATTGATACGCAGTTCCGCGTGAACCGGCCCCTCCTGCAAACCAAGCGACGCGGCGGCCAGGGACACGCAATGCGCACTGGCCTGCTGCACATGCTCAGGTAAGCGCGAGGGGGTCACGTAGATGGTCTCTTCAAAAAAAGGGCCATCCAGCGGGTCGGGCTTATCAAAGAGGGCCAGCACTTTCAACTGGCCATGGGTCAACAGGCCCTCAAGGGCCACCTCAACGCCCGGAATGAAGTCTTCGACCAGGAAGAATGCAGCTTGCTCTGTATAGCCTTCGGAAAGCAACAGACGCTTCACACGCCTGAAAGCCGCCCCAAACTCAGCAGGAGTATCGGCGCGTATAACCCCGCGACTCCCTGAGAGGCGCAGCGGCTTCAACACACAGGGGTAGCTCACCTGGGCAGCGATCCAGGCCGGCTCATCATGCAGCGAGAAGCGTCTGAATACTGGACATGGTGCCCCTCCGGCCGACATCAAGGTACGCATCAGCCATTTATCGCGCGAGGCCTCGGCCGCCTGCGGCGAGTTACATGCGAGACCTAAGGCCGCACCGGCACGTGCGGCCAGCTCGGTCGCACTGTCATCAACAGCGAGGATCGCGTGGAGTGGATGCTGCCGGGCGTACTCGACAATGGCCTGGAGCGCCGTCTCTGGCTGTGCGAAATCCAGGCCAAGCGGGACGTGCCAGTACTCGGCCAGCGGTTCAGGCAGATCCATGCCAACGACCACCTCAAGATTCAAGCGCCGCGCCGCGCTCATAAACGCCCCCGCCCGGTAGGTCGCGGGGGTCATCAGCAGCAACAGGCGTTTTTGCTCACGCTCAGGAAGTGTATCCATCAGGTAAGGCTCCTTTCGGAGTACAAA
>JALYTT010000167.1:4125-12636 GCA_030854145.1 Chloroflexota bacterium
GTTCCTCGACCGCAGTTCTTTAAGCCAGAGGTTGGAGAGCCAGGAACTGAGGCAGCATTCCTGGGTCCGAACTTCAACGCTTGGTGCTATCGCTCACCTTTTCAACACCAGCCGCGACGCTCGCTTGCTCGGCGCGCCTGGCTCAGAGGTGTCGTCTGGTCAATCCGGCTTGCAAGGGGGAAACTCCTCACAAGCCTCCCCACAGAGTGGGGAGGTCATTGACCGTCTTCTTCGTCTCAATTACAGCGTTATTATAGACCTGCGCACTCTCTAAGGTCAATCTACTCGTTCACAGTACCATACTGTTCAACCCCCAGCCATGTGGGAGTGATGGAATGGAACCCGTATGTCTTGAGTGTATAGATAATTTGCTATATACTAAATAAAGGTGATGCTAACTTTAGCCATTTTCAGACACACTATAGACGTGATTCAGGCAGGTAGGGAGGAGTATGAGTATATGGACAACCCGGACATCACTCACATTCGCCAGTATGCAGAGAGCATGATCGAGCACCTACCTATAGGCGTCGCACTCTATGATGCCTCCAATCTGCGTCTACTGAAAGCCAATGCGCTCTTCCACCCCTTCTTCAGCCAATTCTGGCATCCTGGGCGCGCTGTTGGACACCTTTTGACAGACTGGCAGCCGCGTTCGCGAGCTTCCGATCTCATGGCTATCTTCCGCACAGTAGCCGAGACTGGTATACCCTATCACGTAGAAGAGTTTCCTTCGCCCCAGCCAGATCTCAGCTACTGGAACTGGACTCTTGATCCTGTGCGCGATCACGATGGGCGTATCATCCAATTGCTGCAAACCGTGATAGATGTCACCCAGCAGGTAATCGCCAGGCAACAAAGCGAGACAACGCGCTCGCCACATCTGCAAAAAAGCTGGGAGGGAGAGGCTGAACTGCAACGGCAGGAGGTGCATGCCTTGCTTTCCATCACCAGTCACGAGATGCGTACTCCGATTACAGCTATTCAGGGCTTTGCCGATATTCTGCTCCAACAGGTGGGACAGGGAGAGGACCTGGGAACAGAACAGAACAGGTACTTCATTCAGGGCATTGTTGAACAGTGCCAGCGCCTCACGCGCTTGAGCAATGAGATGCTCGACGCCTCTCGCCTGCTACTCCACCTGGAACACCTTGATCTGCTGCCCATCTTGACGCGCGTCGTTAAAAGCCAGGTCTTGCTATCTACACAGCATCACATCCACCTCGTCCTGGAAGACATCGACGAGCATGAACGCATCACGGGCTATTTTGATGAGGGCCGCATCATCCAGATCATGAACAACCTGATAAACAATGCCATCAAATATAGCCCTGCCAGCAGTGAAATCGAGATCGGACTGCGACGGCACGGCGAACAGTCCGAAGAGGTCCTTGTCTGGGTAAAGGACCAGGGGATCGGTATTCCCACCAGTGAACTGCCTCATATCTTTACGCGTTTTCACCGGGCGCACCCAACGCAGCGCTCGATCAGCGGCCTGGGCATCGGACTCTATCTGGTCAACGAACTGGTGATCCGTCACGGCGGATACGTGTGGGTCGAGAGTGCCGAAGGGTCCGGCTCTACCTTCTACGTATTACTGCCCCTCATCGGCGAGAAGGAACCGATTACGGGATAGAAAATGTTATAGAATAAAGCACCATGTTCTAATCACAGTTTTAGGCCAATCACATTCAGGAGAAACGGAGGAACCGCCTCTCACGCCTGCTTCAAGGCGCGCAGACCGGCGGCACTATCTATCATATGACCTTGCTTGCATTTCTGATCGATGTAGACAATACCCTGCTGGCCAACGACGACATAAAAAGCGATCTGGACGCGCATATCCGGGTAGAGATGGGACCCGCCCTGACGGCACGTTACTGGGAATTGTACGAACAGGCGCGCCAGGAGTGCGGCTTCGTCAATATCCCCCTCGCGCTGCAACGTCTGCGCGAGCAGACCACGCTCGCCGAACTGGATGAGCAGACCTACCTGCACGTTTGCTCGATCTTCGATAACTACCCTTTTTTCAAGGCGCTCTACCCGCACGTCGTGGAAACCCTCACCTACCTGGCCACTCTGGGTACAACTGTGATTGTCTCGGACGGCGACGCGATCTTCCAGGCCGAGAAGATTTTCGCGAGCAACCTGGCCGAGGATGTCGCGGGACGTGTCTTGATCTATGATCACAAACAGAAGCACCTGCAGGAGATCATGAGCGCCTACCCCGCCGAGCACTACGCGATGATCGACGACAAGCCCGACATCCTGGCGGATTGCCAGGAATTGCTGGCCGAGCGCCTGACGACGGTGTTTGTGCGGCAGGGGAAATATGCCGAGCAGCCGCTACGACCAGGCTTCACGCCCGATATCACCGTCGAGCATATAGGCGACCTGCGAGATTATAGCGCGGCACAGTTTCTACACAAGCAGGAATAACAGTGTAGAAAAAGAAAAAACTGGCGACATCGTGATAAAATGAGAAAGCTAGATGCGCAGGTGTATACGATCCCCATGCGGGAAGCATAGCAAGCGAAAAAGGAGAACCCTCACAGCAATGAGATACCACATTAGAGAGCGCGCCTGGAGCCTGACAGAGGCTTTTGTTGTGCGCGACGACACTGGCAACCCCGTCTTTGAGATACGTGGCAAGTTCTTCCATATCGGCGACGACCTGGTGATGTATGATCGCGCCAGCGGCCAGGAACTGGTACACATTAAGCAGCATATTCTCTCGCTCTTGCCACATTATGAAATCTATCGCAGCGGGCAGCCCTGGGCCAGCGTGCATGAGCAGTTCCGGCTCTTTGGAGAGCGTTTCAAAGTCGAGGGCAGCAACGGCATGCTCTTTCACGTCGACGGCGATGTCTGGCGCTGGAACTTCACGGTGAGCGATGCCAGCGGCAACTTGATGGCCAACATCGGCCGCCAGTTCTCGCTCTTCCGCGATAGTTATGCCATCGATGTCGCGCCTGGCGTGGATGCCCCCTTTGTGATCGCGCTGGCGATTGTGATCGACATGGTGCGCGAACATCACGAGGAGAAAGAACACCGGGGGTAAAGGATATTTCATGACACAGACCACAATGCCGGTGAGTGAAGGGGAACATATCCTGTTCCTCTACCGCCGGCTCAGCAGGAACATGCTGGCAGCGCTGCGCGCACTCTCGGACGAAGAACTGAACTGGCGGCCACCCACGCCCGGCGGCAATTCGCGCTATGTCATCGCCTATCATGCCGCGACCGCGTCCGAATGGTGGCTACATGTCGCCCTGGGGACGATTGACGAGCGCGATCGTGCGCTCGAATTCAGCGCCAGAGGCACGTTCGCCACGCTTGAGGAACGCTTCAACGCCGGGTTGCGCGCCGCCGAGCAGGCCATCCCAGCCGTGCAAGACTACGAGGCGGTGCATGTGCTGCACTCTGGTCAGTGGACCGCGCGCTATGCGTTATGGCACATCATTGAGCATCTCTCACTCCACCTGGGCCACATCGAGATCACCAGCCAGTGGTATGAGCAGGAGCAACGCGCGGA
Organism: Chloroflexota bacterium; assembly: GCA_030854145.1. The sequence goes on from JALYTT010000167.1 coordinate 7,661, forward strand.
AAGCATCCATTAGTATGCGAAAACAGGCACAGGTCACGATCAGCACGCTGGCGCGCAAGGTCCTGCTCACCGATGTCCGCCAGCGCCAGCATATCGAGGCATGTGGACTCCTCACGGGCAACATCGACGAGCAGGAGAACTGGCATGTCCAGCGGGCGCATCCCCTGCGCAACATCTTTGACTCGCCGGTCTACTTTGAGTTTGCCCCCGAAGACATGCTGACTATTGAGCTCGACTACCCCGGCCAGGTCATCGGCGCCTACCACAGCCACCCGGCGGGCATAAGGGCCGCCAGTTCCACCGATCGCGCGAACATGAAGCGCGTCAACGCGGAGCAGCAAATCCCCTGGGTCTGGCTGATCCTCTGCGGCCCATTTGCAGGCGTGGACCCCGAGTCTACTGCATGGCCGGAGGGTGCATCTATCATTGCCTATCATCACTATACCCGCCAGGGACTGCGACAGGTCGCCATTCGCTTTGAGCAGGAGGCCGAAAGACGCCCTGATTCCGCGTAGAGGAGAGGGGTGAAAGGCTAGTCATTCCGGCGTCAATGCGCTATAATGGGCGTCGATACCAGAGTGTCACCAGAAAAGATGCAAGAGAACAACGCACCCTATCGACAGCGAGGAATGAAGCCATGATATGCCCAAAGTGTGGAAATCAGGTGAGCCCGGATGAATCGTTCTGTGGGCAATGCGGGACGCCTACGACCCCGACGCCCCCGGCACAATCGTCCGCGACGGTGCAAACACCCATGCCGCGCAGTGGGCTACTCAGTTCATTTAAACCACCAACCGGCGCTTACAATGCGGGATCACCACCAGTGGAAGGCTATCCAACTGTTCAGGCGCCTCCGACCAGAAACACATTTGGCCAGCAAGTCCCACGCCCGGCGCCACCTACGCCCCACCAGCAGACCGGCTTCTACCAGGATGCAACCGAAGCGATGTCAGTCCTGCCCGGCACACCAGGTGCGGGCTACTCGCAGCCAGGCTTCCCGTCTGGCACGCCGGTGCAGGGAGGCTATCCGGGGAGCGGCCAGTATGGGACACAGGTGCAGCCGTTCCAGTCGGGCAACTACTCCGGCCCCGGCTACCCTCCTGGGCAGGCGTACCTGCCAGGCCAGGTCTACGGCGCGCCCCCTATTGGGCCTACACCGGCGCCGCAGCGGCACAACAACATGCCACTGATCATCGCTTCCGTGTGCCTGGCGATCGCGCTGGTGATCGCCGTCGCCATTGGCACGCTCTACTTTGCACGTGAACAGAACCAGACGGCAACCACGCCCCCTACCCCTACGGTGGCCCCAACGGCAACGCTTGCACCAACCCCCAGCCCGACAGTTCAGCCAACCCCATCGCCCACACCGATCCCATCGCCCACGGTGGCGCCCACGCCAGCGCCGAACCCTGGGTTCGCCTGGTGCGATCAGACTTGCACGAATAACGGCTTCTCTATGCAGTTTCCCGCCGCCTGGGTGCGAGGTACCAACGCCGATGGGACACTGGTGCATTTCACCCATCCGACAGACCCGGAGACCCTCGCCAACTTTAAGACGCCAGGACCCGCGACCCAGACCGCCGATCAACTGGTCAACGCTGATATCCAGACGCTCAACCCACATCCAACAGACATGAGTCCCAACACGACCACCACTATTGGTGGGACCACCTGGACCTCCGCTATCGCTCACTACCAGCCAGGCACACAAATTGATCGCGTCCAGGTGTACGCCACCGTCTACCAGGGCAAGGCGTATATCATCGAACTCCAGGCACCGGAGACGGCGTTTAACGACATGAATAATCAGTTCTTCGTCACGATGCTTGGCACCTTCCAGTTCGTCCAGGGCACACACTAGCGGCACACGGGGGCACACGTGAAATACTTTCTCATCGTGCTGGTCTTCTTCAGCGGCATGACCAGCCTGGCCATCGAAATGTGCGCGTCACGTCTCCTGGGAGCGTACTTCGGCACATCGCTGCTGATCTGGGCCAACCTCATCGGCCTGATCCTGCTCTACCTGACCATCGGCTACTTCGTGGGAGGTCGCCTGGCGGACCGCCATCCATCCGCGCAGTTGCTCTGCGCGCTGACCGCGCTGGCGGCCCTGGCGACAGCTATCATCCCGTTCGTCGCGCAGGGCATCCTGGCCTGGTCGATTACCGGGATGGCGCAGGTATCCGTCAGCATCTTCGTCAGTTCGCTGTTCGGCACCATCCTGCTCTTCGCCATCCCGGTGACGCTGCTCGGCGTGGTCTCTCCCTTCGCCATTCGCCTGGCCACCAGGGAGGTCGACTCCAGCGGCAGATCCAGCGGCTCCCTCTACGCCATTGCCACCTTTGGTAGCATCCTGGGGGCCTTCCTGCCAGTGCTCTGGCTTATCCCGACCTTCGGGGTACGCCGCACGCTGCTGATCTTCGGCGCGGTACTCTTTGCTGCCTCGCTCTGGGGCCTGCGCCCACGCTGGCGTCCCGCCTTCGCCCTGGTACTGGTGGCCCTGGTGCTGCCGCTGGGGCCGCTCAAGGCCATCCCCAACCTGATCTATGAGCAAGAGTCGCTCTACAACTACATCCAGGTCACCCAACAGCCCGACGGCACGCGCGAGCTGATCCTCAACGAGGGGCAGGCGATTCACTCTATCTACTACCCCAATCCTGATACTGTGCTGACCGGCTGGTACTGGGATTATTTTCTGGCCGCGCCATACTTCAATGCCAACTTCACGCCGCAACACCTGCACCGCGTGGGCATCATCGGCCTGGCGGCGGGCACCATTGCGCACCAGTTCACGAAGGTCTACGGCCCGGTTCCCATCGATGGCGTGGAGATCGACCCCGCCATCGTCAGCGTTGGCCAGAGGTACTTTGGCATGACTGAACCCAACCTGCACGTCAATATCCAGGATGGACGCACCTTTATAGAGACGACCCACGAGCGCTACGATGTGGTGGCCATCGATGCCTTCCAGCAGCCGTATATCCCCTTCCAGCTCACCACGCGCGAGTTCTTTACGAGTATCCGCGCGCACCTGTCTTCGACCGGCGTGGTCGCGCTGAATACAGCGCACACGACCACCGATTACAGGTTAGTCCATGCCTTCATCAATACTATGAGCCAGGTCTTCCCCAGCGTGTACATCTTCAATGTACCGGGCACGTTCAACACCGAAGTGATGGCCACGATGCAGCCCACCTCCATCAACACTTTTCGAGCCAACCTGGCCCAGTTCGCGCCCGATACGATTATGGGCCAGGTCGCCAACGAAGTCGTGCCGACCGTCAGCCAGGGCCATGCAGATGGCGGCATCGTCTTTACCGATGATCAGGCCCCCATCGAACAGATTACCGACCAGTTGCTGCTCAACTATATTCAGCAACACTGACACAACTTGGGCTGGTCGCTTTATCAATGACGGCACTGGAGAGGAGCACGCATCCATGATATTCCACCAGCGAGAGACAGCACAGTTCCACAAAAAGGTGGAGGAGCTTCTTGCAAAAACGTACCATACTCCCATCTCACTCACACATCCTCGCTCCATGCCGAGCCGCCCCAATATCTACCGTTTCGTTGTACAAGAGGGGCCGATAGAGATCGGGCACAGTCTCGTTGTCAAACGGCTGCCTACAGTTAAGATGAACATTGCACAAACGACACGCTATCCATCCGTCCACTACCGGTTTTTCAATGATTGGGCTGGCCTCCAATTTCTCACCCAGGAAGTGCCTGGGACGCCTATCAGCCCACGCCTTTACGTGGCGGATCGCGCAACAAACACCATCGTTATGGAAGATCTTAAACCTGAGAGCGATGGAGGCGCCTTTCTCAAAGGAAAAGATCCACAAAAAGCAGAGCAGATGCTCCTGCTGTGGGGAAGTGTTCTGGGAACATTGCATGCCCGGACGATTGGTAAAGAGGCGATTTTTCAGCAGATCCGTGATGCCCTTGCTCCTCGTCATCCTTCATGGGGGTGGGTCCCTCACTGGCAACGTACACCTGTTACCTATGAGAAACTGGTCCAAACACTGCCGGCAGACATCAAACAGACAGGCTTTGATAGTTTCCAGTGGATGCCCTTCGTTCTGCGCCAGGCAACAGATGCGCTCTCGCTCACCGTATCACCACAAGCCGCAACAGAGCTTGAGATTGTCATGCAGTCCCTGAGTTCGCCAGGTCCATTCCTGGCGTATACCCATGGTGACCCCTGCCCTGGTGGGAACTGTTTATTCACAGGAAACGTTCCCAGGCTCATCGATTTTGAGAATGGAGACTACCGACATGCGCTTTTCGACGCCGTGTACGCACGTATCTGCTTTCCTACCTGCTGGGATGCTCAGCAATTGCCGTATCAAGTGGTTCTTCGCATAGAGCAAGCGTACCGAACAGAGTTGGTCAAAGGATGCCCGGAGGCGTCAGATGACCGCCGCTTCACACAGGAACTTGTGCATGCGTGTGCTTATTGGGTGCTGATGCTCTGTCAGTTCAACGCCATTGCCCAATTCCCGACCGGAGATCGCTATTGGAGGCCTTACAGGATGCGCCAGCGTATCATCACACGCTTTGAGCGTTTTGTGCAAACAACCGCGGAGTGCTCTTACCTGGAAGCACTTGGGTCGCTGTTCCACGCTATGGTGAGCACATTGCGAAAACGCTGGCCCAGGTATACACAACAGCTTCCCGTGTATCCTGTATTTAAGGATGTCACGCAACCATTGGACTGACTGCTTTCATGTGACGAGTGAGATGACCTCCTCCCGCGTAGGGATTCGGCAAGCCGAATCCCTGTGGCAGGCCCAAGGGCCTGGCAGAAGACCCCACAGGCACCCCAAGGGATGCCTGACCCGGATGCGGCAAGCCGAATCCCTTGTATATTAGAGGGAGAACGAGAGAATCTGATACACTACGAAGGAAACGGAGAAGAGAGCACGCGGTGGTGAATCTGACCGAATCCCTGAGCAGCAAGCTCGTGCTGT
>JALYTT010000168.1 GCA_030854145.1 Chloroflexota bacterium
TGCGGTCCTGGCCGTAGGGCTTGGCACGATTCTGCTTATGATACTGGTTACAGTTCTCGCCGCCATCCCCGCGCTCCGTGCTCTCACGCGTGTGCAGCTTGTTACTGTGATGCGGGCAGAGTAGAGGGCTGGTGTACACGCTCACGCCGACCCCAATTTTGCTGAAGGGACAGACAACATATGGCACAGGACGATATACACGATGAACAGTCGTTGCAATTGGAGTTTCCAAAGGAACAGACACATAGAGGCGGGCAGGACATCATCCTGCGGGTGGAGCGCCTTGAAAAGGCCTATAGCATACCTGGCGGGCGCTTGCAGGTATTACAGGGTGTGAATATCACTGTGCAGCAAGGAGAGTTTGTGGCGATTACCGGCCCATCGGGATCGGGCAAGACGACACTGCTGGCCCTGTTAGGAGCGTTGGATACACCTGACTCTGGAGAAATCTGGCTGCATGAGCAGGCGGTTCACACCCTGCGCGGCGTGGCCGCCGCCGATTTTCGCCGCCAGGAGGTCGGCTTTGTCTTCCAACTCTTCTACCTGTTACCCAACTTAACCGCGCTAGAGAACGTGATGGCCCCGTTGTTACCGTATCGTCGCACGCTGGGCTTCGATCTGAAAGAGCGGGCCAAAGACCTTTTGGAGCGCGTTGGCCTGGCTGAACGCATGAGTCATGCCCCGGCGCGACTCTCTGGCGGGGAACAGCAACGCGTGGCTATTGCGCGCGCGCTCATCAACCGGCCAAAGACCTTGCTGGCGGACGAGCCGACGGGCAATCTTGACCCGCACACTGGTGTACAGGTACTCGATGTACTACGGGAGTTGCAACAAGCTGGCAGCCAGACACTGATTATGGTCACGCATGACCCCCAGGTGGCGGCTCTGGCAGACAGGCGCATCCATCTATCTCAACAATCTCCGTCCACCAGAGACACTCAGGGCTGAGACGCAGCAAGGGGGTTCTGGTGATAGCAACATCCCACCCGCCCCGCGCAACGTATTCAGTAGTGGGGCAACACCTTGTGACTACGAAGCCTCTTCCGCAGCGATCCGGGCCGCCTCTATGCATTGTTTCAGCAGCATGACGTTGGTGAGCGGACCGATGCCACCGGGGGTGGGAGTGACGGCGGCGGCGACCTCGCGGACAGAGGCAAGATCGACATCACCAACGATGCCACCTTCGGGCAGGGGATTGATGCCGACATCAATGACGGTGGCGCCGGGGCGGACCAGGTCGGCGGTGACCATGCGGGGGCGACCGACGGCAGCGATCAGCACAGCGGCCTGGCGCGTGTAGAAGGGGAGATTGGCGGTGCGCGAGTGGCAGATGGTCACCGTGGCGTTCTTTTGCAGGAGCATCATGGCCAGGGGCTTGCCAACGACATTGCTGCGCCCAAGGATTACGACGCGCCTGCCATCTAGAGGCGTCTGTGTGCGTGCAAGCATCTCCATCACAGCGGCGGCGGTCGAAGGCAGGAAACTTGGCAGGCCCAGGAAGAGGTTGCCCGCGCTGCCGGCGCTAATGCCATCGATATCTTTGCCGGGGACAAGGGTATCGGCCACCAACTTTTGGGGAAGGTGATCTGGCAGGGGCATCTGCACAATCACGCCATGCGTCGCCACATCATCGTTCAAACGCAGCAGTGCAGCTCGCAATTCGTCGGGCGAGGTGTGCGCCGGCAACTGCTCCAGGCGCGCCTGCACGCCAACATCTTCAGCAACGCGCAGGATAGCCTTGCTGTACACGCCTGACGCGGCCTCACCGCCGGCGCGCACAATCACCAGTCCCGGCGCGCTTCCCCGTCGCTCGCTATAGGCGCGCACTTCAGCGCGTAGTTCCGCGCGGATCTCCGCTCCCATCGCCCGCCCATCCAGTAGCTGTGCCGTCACATGCTGCTCCCAACTAACTCCAGAACCTGCTGGCTACCTTCCGTAATCGCCTGCAGCGCCGCTTTCAGCCGCTCGTTCAGTTCCTGTGCGCGGACCGCATTTTTCATTGAGCGCGTGTTAACGTGTACCATCCAACTTGCGCCGTTGGCTGCGCTTGTAGCCAGAATAACACCGGTGGCGATATCGCTCAGCACATGCTTGTTGCCAATCTCGGCGATGCGGCGGCAGTGCTGTAGCAGCTCCGCCGCGCATTCCGCTACCTCCAGGGGCACCAGGGCCGCCTCCTGGAGCCGCACCTGGATCGCGCGACTGCGCGCCTCGCTCTGCTCGCTGGTATCGCGCGGCAATCTGAAACACATCGAGAGGCGCTCGTACGCATCGATATCTTCCTGCACAAGCTCCTCAAAACGCAGGCGCAACCTCTCCGTCTGGCGCAGGAGTTCTGCGATCTCCTGCTGCACATCAGCATACTCCGGCTTCCCAATGGTGAGCCGTGTGACCATACTGGCAAGCGCGGCTCCCATGGCACCGCTCAGCGCTGCCGCTGAGCCGCCTCCTGGGGTGGGCTGCGACGAAGAGAGATCATCGAGATATTCTCGTAACGATTGGTCTATGTACATAGCACGTGTCCTTATGCCTGGATTCCAGGAAATTTATCTTTCTGGTATTCTAGCACGTACTGAGACGGACGTCGAGAGATTTCACAGGGCACAGGCCAGCACAGCACAGCACCATCGTCGCAGAACACGTTCTGGTCTAGGGACCTTTTTGAAGATCGATCGAGCCGGTGCTGTCGGTGACGGTTACTTTGGCGCGGGGGGGACGGCCTACATCTCCGTGCGCTTCGGCTCCAATGGTGTTTCGTTGCACGCTCACACCAGGGAAGGCCGAGGTCACGGTGCTGGTATCAGAGGTAGCATCTATATGAAAGCGGGAATCGCCGGGTACAGTGATGGCAATGTGGCCAGTGGTGGTATCGAATTTGTAGGTACCCAGCGGATCAAGGGAACCCATAAATGTGATGCCGTTACCGTTAGTGTTGAAGGTTGCCGAGCCATGCATCTTCACCCCGGTCGCCTGTACTCCGCCCGCGTTTGTATCGAAGGACGAAGGGCCAGCGATGGTAGATTGCGACACATGAATGGAGCCGCCGTTGCTACTCAGCTTCATATGTCCGCTGAGGCCGTCCACGATAATATCGCCATCGTTCGTGGTGAGCTTGAGATCTGTCACGGTAGGCACAGTGATCTGTAGATCATCAATCTCGAAGCCTGAGGCATTAAAGGTCAGCAGTGTATGATCGCTACTCAGAGTGTAGGGGATGGACTGATTGACGACATTCTCCGAGGCATCAAGTGCCTTGATGGTGACGGTATGGCTATCGGCACCGGCGCGGACATGGATCGGGCCAACATTGCGGTCGATAGCAATCGTTGGTTCGCCGGCAACCATCACCGTAGTGATGCCACTCACTACCCCTCCCACGCCTGCCGGCAACTGGATACCGCCGGTCCCCTTCTGAATCGCCCGAAAGGCATAGACACCACCCGCAAGAAAGCCGCCGATGAGCAGCAATACAACCAGTAGGGATAGAACACAACCGAGCCTGGAACGCCGGCGCGACCTGGAAGGAGAAAAGGCCGGCGTCAACATAGGTGTCCCTGAGTACGAGGGATCTGTAGTCTGTGGCGCCGCTGGCCTGCTATAGTTGAGGTTTTCATAAGGGTTGGCGGACGACTGATTTTCATAGGGGTTGGAGGGTGGCGGGGGCGCTTCCGATTGCTCTGCACCATAGCCGCTATTGACAGGTGAGCCGTAGTCCCACGGTTGTTGCTGGTCATCGTCGTAGTTACTATAGTTATTCGCATAAGGATTATCTTGATTATTCATACGTCTATCTCCATTTGTTTTATTCACCCACCAAGCAACCGAACTTTTCAGGAATACTATAACATCCGCTGCTGGCATACACAAGAGGTTACCATGCTCATTGTAACTATCTGACGTATTGGTCAACAGTACATCAATGCTTATGGGTCCCACGCATAATGTACATTTATTGCTCACCGAGCACACTATTCTAGATCAATGTGTCTCTGGAGCCATAGCAAAAGAATTTTAAGTGTACAACACGCAAAGATCGAGGAGATAAGAATTTATGCAACGCGAAGAGCAACATATGGAAGAAGCGACCAGTCGCCGTTCCTTCTTGCGCAAGGGACTCGCGGTAGGAGGGGTAGTAGGAGGCGCGGGAGCCATCGGCGCCGGGCTGCTGGCTAATGAAGTACCGGCTTTTGCCCAGACAGGGAGTGATCGAGGGACCCATCTCACACGGGGAGACATAGCGATTCTCAGGTTCCTGGCCGCAGCCGAAATCATCGAAAGCGATCTGTGGCAGCAATACAACGAACTGGGGGGCATCCAGGACCCCGAGGTCCCAGGGGGCAGCGGAAGCGCAGCCTACACCAAGGCCTTTATACCGTTGGATCAGGATATGTCCCAGTATATCCACGACAATACCGAGGATGAGGTCAGCCACTTCACATTCATCGACGCGTACCTGAAGTCGAAGGGCGCGGACCCGGTCGACATGAAGCGCTTTCACAATCTGCCGAGTAGTCAAGCGACAGGCGCCCAACAAATTCCCCGGATCACCAACCTCATGCAGCTCACCGTGGACACCAGTTGGTGGACGAAGTACCGCAGCCGCACGGGGAACCCCGATCTCGGTGACACGTTCGCTCAAGCCATTCCAGGTTTGAGCAAAGGGCAGTTTCCGGCTATTCCCAGAAACGATGACGATCTCAACAACCTTAAGCACCTCCAGGCCATCGTCAACACGGCGGCCTTCCATTTTGGGTTTATCGAGCAGGGTGGCTCCAGCCTCTACCCATCGCTGGCGCAGCGGGTCTCCAATCCAGAAGTCTTGCGCATCTTGCTCAGTATCGGCCCAACCGAGACGTCGCACTTTCAGACCTGGCATGACAAAGCAGGCAATGCACTAGTTGTGACCGACCCTACGAATGGCCTGGAGTTTCCGGACCTCAATGCCCCTAAGTCGGAAGACCTCACAACCAACCTGATCATGCCCGAGCCAACCGTCTTCCTCAGCCGCAAGTTCCCGCCCTGTTCGATCATTCGCCCGACCGAGACGAAAGGGGCCGCCATGGGCGCGGTCAAGGCTCTGACGAACGATGGACTCTTCATCGGCCAGCCGCGGGAGTTCTTTGCATTCCTGCACGATCTGGCAGAGCAGGCAGATGAGGCCCGGCGCGAGTTTTAAGCGTCAACCTGCACAAGCAATGGAGGTAGTTATAGCCAGCCACTGACGCGGCTGGCTATAACTACCTCCATTGTCGTTCCCCCTGGAATGCGAGCTGGACGCTAAAGAATATTCACCGCGCGTCCGGCGAGCAGCACAATGGTCACCATTGAAAGCACAGCTTCTATCATCATGAGCCCCTTGGCCTTGCGCGTCAGCGGAAAGGTATCTGCCGGACTTAGAGCGGTGGCGGCTGTAAAGGCCAGAAAGAGATAATCGAGAAAGTGCGGTACCCAGGTTCCAGGTTTGCCATCCGCCTGCTGGGGAAACATAAAATCCGCCGCCAGGTGGCCTGACTGGTGACGTTTTCTTGGGCCGCCGCCGTCAATCTCCCAATACCAGAGGGCGAAGACAAAGACATTGAAGAACCAGATCAGCCCGGCGGAGCGTAACAGAAAGCCGGCCTGTTTATTATGTGGCAGGCTACTAATCAGGAAGGCGATGCCACCAGCCAGGGCCACTGTCACGACACCCAGGATGATAAGCGCGAGAGCGCGTTCCGCTCTGGGCGGGAAGCGGCGTCGCATGAGCCAGACGACGACAAAAGGGAGAATCAAAATGCCTTCGACCACCAGGAGTAACCAGCTTGGCCCGATGGTCAACTCTTCAGGAAGCAAGACATAGATCACGCCAATAGCCAGCATCCCAAGAATGGCGGCCCAGCGTGGAGCCATCGGAGAATGGGAGAGAGGGGGAAGAGAGAACCTGCTGTGCGTGTGCTCTTCACTGCCTTTCTCAGGCAGCGGATGTTGCGTCTCTTCGATTGGTTGCATCGTACACCATCTCACTTTACAAAAGACTGATCACTACTATAAAAATAGCTATCATTACCCCCCTATTGTAGCGTGTTTGGTGAAGCCATACAACCATTTCAAGCACAACTGCGGCCTTAGAGCACCAAAATTATGATAGGATATTCATAATAGAGAGGGGGAGAGTGCGTTCGCAGGTCCCTAAGGTGGCAATATCTTCATATATAGGCCGCTGGTCGTGCAAAATCAACCCCTATCTGGTATAGTTAGAAACGAGAAAGAGACTCGAGCAAAAGGCTTTGCCCGCGTGGGGAGTATGTGATGAGAGTGGAGCAACAACAGAAGCGCCTGAGCGCCCCTGCCGTGTTAACGGCAATCCTCAATGAGTTCAGTGCTGTCACTGACTATCGCACGCTGCGGGATAGCCTGCCCCGGCGCCTGGCAAGTCTACTCACATGCCAGTATGTTTTAATCTATCAGCGCATGGGGGAATCGCTGCAATTTGCAGCGGGTACGTTCAATGAGCAACCCGGCTGGTCATCCGCCCTGCTGTCCGTCGTCCATATCAACCCTATCGACCTGAACAGTGATAGACCGGAGGCGCGGGCCTGGCGATTACGCGGAACGGCGACCGCCCCGGCCGAAAGCCCAGACCCCACCCTTGTTGCGGTACCGCTCATCTACAGGCAGCGGGCGATAGGTGTGCTGGTAGCTATTCGTAATGGGAACGCCGCACATGCACCGGAGAGAGGAGACGCACCCAACGAGGAGAACGTACCAGAGGCCATGCCCAGTGGCTCCTGGGACCAGGAGGAGGTGCAGGTATTGGAGGCGGCGGCAGGCGTAGTAGCCATGCTACTGGAGAACACACGCCTGCTAGAACGCGAGCAAAAACGCATCCATGAACTCTCGCTGCTCAACAGTATCGGTAGCCAGATGAACTACGCCACACAGGACCTGGAACGTCTACGCAGCATTGTAATCCAGCGCACAAAAGAGATCGCCACCGTCGATCTGTGCGAACTCATTGTCCACTCCACCCCGGAAGAGACCGCACCCTGGATCGCGCTCACGCTGCGCCGGGCACTGCTGCGCCGCGTCAATGGGCAAAGCGGCTCAAAGCCGGTGCCCCTCATTCTGGAACGGCCGGGCGACGCGGGGTCCGCCGAGTACTTGAGCCACTTAGCAGCAAACATCAAGACCTTCTTTGCCTTCCCCCTGGTCAGTGGGAGCATAGTCGGCAGCCGTGGCGGAGTAACACGCGCGCATGCAGAAGACGAACCCCGGGTCCTGGGAGTCATCGTGGGAGCATACTACCGCCCCTGGAAACTGCGTCGTGAAGAAATTATGATGCTTCAGGTGCTGGCAAGCCAGACGAGCGCGGCGCTAGAGAATATGCACCTGATGACAGAGGTCGTGGAGGCGCGCAACGAAGCGCGCAAACTGCTACGCAAGGTGCTCGACGACCAACGTATGAAAGAGCTTATTCTGGAAAGTATCCCCAGCGGATTGATAACGATTGATGTGCAGGGGCGGATCACCACTTTCAATCGCGCGGCCGCGGCCATGCTGGGGTATCACCCGTATGAAATGTTAGGTCAGCCGGTCCAGAAGATCCTTGATCTGGAAAGCTATCTACAAATGGCATACAACGCGCCGCCGTCCGCACGAGTGAAGAACGAAATCCTGGTGACGCTTGACCGTCAGGGGCAGGAGGTCGTCCTGGATGTCACGGTGCTGCCGCTGCGCAACGATCGCGGCGAACAGATGGGCCTGCTGGCAACCTTCAATGATGTAACCTCGATGCGGCGCCTGGAAGAGGAGAAGCGGCGCCTGGACCGGCTGGCCGCGCTGGGGAGAATGGCGGCCAACGTCGCCCACGAGGTACGCAACCCACTGGCCTCCATCAAGATTACCATGCAGATGCTCATGGACGATTTGACGAAAGCCTCTCCTGAGATGGAGAAAGCCTTCGCTAGTGAAGTGAACGCGAGCGCGCAGGAATCGGTAGCCGTTGTGCTCAAAGAGGTCGAGCGGCTGGACAATATTGTCCGCGATCTGCTGCTCTTCGCGAAACCCAGTCAACTACACCGCGTCACCTGTGACCTGGTGGAACTCAATGAACATGTGTTGCACCTTATGCAGCCCCGCTTTACCGAGGGGGGTGTAGAGGTGCATCGCATTTATCACACAGATACCGATCAGGAGGGATCGCGTGTTCCCCCACTCCAGGTAGACATCGCACAGGTGGAGCAGGTCTTGTTTAACCTCTACACAAATGCGGTACAGGCGATGGGCGAGGGGGGAGTGCTCACAGTATCCTTCCAGGTTGTGCATGCCGCAACGCCGGACCATGGTGCAGAGGAGGCAAACACGCAAGCAACAGATGCGTTGGAGGAGCAGGCACTTCCGCCGTCGACAGTATCGACAGGTACGCCTGTGCGTAAAGTGAGAGAAGCTTCCGGCGCATTTGAAAACCCGTCCATGCCAGCTCAAGAGGTCTATCAGGAGCAGCATGAGTGGCTTGAAATAGCGGTAAGTGATACAGGAGTGGGCATTCCTCCTGATCAGCTTGGGCTGATTTTCCAGCCATTTTTTACCACCAAAGCGCACGGTATCGGCCTGGGTCTCCCAATTACGCAGCGCCTGATCGAAGATCACCAGGGGCATATTGTAGTGCAGAGCCGGCTGGGCTACGGCGCCACCTTCTCCGTGCGCCTGCCATTATCTGCTACACAGGAAGAGGAACATGAAGGGGAAGGGATTCGGGATGGAAGGGAAACATACCTGTGAGTTTGACGATCCTCATCATTGATGATGAGCCGCATCTGCCGCACCAGATCGCGCGCTACCTGAGAAAGCAGGGCTACGAGGTCATCACGGTACCCGATGGAGAGGCCGGATTGCACGAGATCCAGAAGAGCAACATCGACCTTCTGCTGCTCGACCTACGGTTACCAGGCATAAGTGGACTGGATGTCCTGCAGCGCATTCGCAAAGAGGACCTTGAGCTACCGGTGATTATGTTGACGGCCTACGGTGATGTACAGAGCGCCGTGGCGGCTATGAAGCTGGGGGCCTCGGACTACCTGCTCAAAGGCTTTGGTCTGGAAGAACTGTTGCTGGTGGTGCAGCGGGCAGTAGAAACGAGCGCGATGTATCGCGAGCTGCGCCAGTTGCGGCACGAGCGCAGCGATAACTACCATTTCAACTACATAGTCGGCCATAGTGATCGCATGCGGGCCGTCTTCGACATCGTAGCACGCGTGGCCCATAGCGACACGGCATCGGTGCTGATCACAGGGGAAAGCGGAACCGGCAAGGAGGTGGTGGCACACGCGATTCATGAGCAGAGCCAGCGCGCTTCCGGCCCATTCCACCCCCTCAACTGCGCGGCCATCGCCAATAACTTGCTTGAGAGCGAGCTGTTCGGCTACGAGCCATACGCGTTTACCGACGCGAAAAAGCAGAAGCGCGGGCTGCTGGAGCTGGCGCATGGAGGCACCCTGTTCCTGGACGAGATTGGCGAGATGCCTCTTGATATGCAGGCCAAACTACTACGTGTGCTGGAAACACGGTCATTTTTTCGCCTGGGGGGTAGCAAGGAGGTCCAGATCAACGTGCGCGTGCTGGCCGCGACGAATCGCGACCTGGAGCGCGCGATGGGGCAGGGGCTGTTCCGCAAAGATTTGTTCTATCGCCTGGCGGTCATGAGCATTGAGCTACCACCGCTGCGTGAGCGGCCTCATGATATTTTGCTCTTCGCGGCGCGCTTTGTGGAGGATTTTAACAAGTCCCTGGGCCGCAATGTCAGACGCATTGCCCTGGAGGCCCAGCGCCTCCTGAGCGCCTACGCCTGGCCCGGAAATGTGCGCGAGCTCAAGAATGTGATCGAGCGGGCGATGATTCTTAGCAGCAGTGATGAGATCTTGCCCGCGCATTTGCCCCAGGAGATTGTGGGCTACACAGCTCAGCAGGGTGAGCAGGAGCGTGATCCCTGGGAGCAATGGCTCAGCGTTCATCCACCCGATGCACTACCATTGGACACAGTTTTGGAGCGGGTAGAGCAGCACTTTGTGCGTGCCGCTCTGGAGCAGGCTGGCCACAACCGGACACGGGCGGCCGAACTCCTGGGCATGACAAAAGTCGATCCCCTGCGCTACCTCATGCGCAAATACGGGATCGACTGACAGACGTTCACAGGGTATAGCGGCCCGGCATGGACCATAGCAGACTGGAGGTGTGCTCTTCCCTATTCTTTCATAGCGAGAAGCTCTTCCTCGATATCTTGCCAGGCTTTTTGTTCGGCAGCGGCGTTATTCAGGTGCAGCTTATATTGAGCATCAGCGACGCGCTGGCGGAACGTCACGAGAACCGGGCGTTGCTTTTCAGGGGCAGGCATCGGCCGCAGCTCGATCTGACCCGGCGGGTAAAAATCGCGCTTATCGAAGGCCAGTGAAATTAAATCGCTAAATACAGCGAGCAGAGCCATGCGTTGTTGTGAAAAGTAGCCCAGTTGGGTGCTGGAGACCAGGAGACAGCCGGCGAGCTGGCCTCCTAACCAGATGGGATGAGCGGCGGCACTGATCTCGAAGTCGGTCTGATAGGCAGGAACAAGGTGGTGCTTACGCAAGTCTTCGATGCTTTGCACGCGGCACGAGTCTACCACGTAGCCTGCCAGCGACTCCATGCCCAGGAAGAGCGCCAGGTGCTCCAGGTCCGCGGTCCAGGGGAGTGTGCCCTTGCCGACGCGCTCGCGCAGGCTGCGGATCTTGCCATCGGGGCGCGGCGGCATACACTGCACCAGTGTGATAGCCATGCCAAGCTGATTGGGGTCCAACTGGACGAGGGCCTGCTTCAGCACCAGGTCGCTAATATGCCAGAAACGCAGCGATTCGATCGTGGTCGTGCGCATATTAAGCACCTGGGCAAAGAACTCGGCGGCGACCTGTTCAGTGGCATTATCCTTCAGCCACGACTCGATCTCTGGATAGCTACGTCTGAGGGCTTCGAGCAACTCCTGGCGATGTTGTGGCTGGACCACCTGCACCAGACGAATCAGGTGCGGGCGTTGAGGATTGGACTCTTCATTGCCCCAGCGAGTAAGCGTCATTGTGGTAACACCAAGAGCGGTTGCCAGGCGCTGGCGTTCGGTGGGCGTCTTGATAATACGCTGTAAAATGGATTGCCAAGACGGGGATACGGTCATAGTTCCCCCCCTAACACTACTACTGTATCGACATTTCTTTGCCATATGATAGCAGAGGCAACAGGCAGAGTCAACCGCCAGCCAGGCAATCATCCTGGTAGTCACCTGATGTGGATTGACCGCATGAAGCAAACTATACTATAGTATAGTGTAGAATGGGAACCATGATACGTGATAAATAGACATACTGGCTCATTGAGAAGAGGGGAAGACCGGGAGATGCCCATGGTAAAGCATATCATTGTGGTTGACGACGATAAGGAAATCCGTGAAATTGTACATTTTGTGCTCAGTCGGAATGGGTTTGAAGTAGATATGGCCTCTGATGGACAGCAACTACAGAGTCTGCTCTCCAGGTCCACGCCGGACCTGATTATCCTGGATGTGATGATGCCGGGCCAGGATGGATATCAGATTTTCAGCCGCCTGCACAGTGACATGCAGACCCGGCAGATACCTGTGATTATCATGACGGCCCATGCTGAAAACATTTATGAGCGCATCAGCGTCGATCTAGGCGCGGCTGAGCACATTACAAAACCATTTCATCCACTCGACCTGGTCGAGAGAATCAAGGGTCTTCTTCAAATCACATCCTGAAAGTGATAAAATTGAGAGGTAGAACCCTTGCCTGAACGCGTAGAAGTTGGTATCATTAAAGGTAAGGGCGTTTTGGCAAGTTCGTTCAAGGAAGCAGAGCAGCCATGCCGAACAAATACGAACGCGAGATCGAGGAGATCTTGCGCAACCTGGAACAAACAGAGCCTAAGGGCGGCCGAGGGCAGAGACCTGGTGGGCGATCACGCCTGAGAGCGGAGCGTCGTATGCATGTACCACAGCGTCATTTCCCATCTCTCAATTTCAGCTTTGGGGCCACCGGGTGGTCTCTCATTGCCTGCGTTATTGTAGCCTTAATCGCTGGCGGCTTCGCTTATGTACAACAAGAGGGAAGTATTTTCACAGGTGTGCTGGCGATCATCAGCGCGCTCTGTCTTCTGTTTGTGGCGCTCTCGCCGTTTGTGCTTCGCCAGCGCTACTCGACGCAATCGACACGCTACGGGAACGTCACGCCACTCCGTCGCAATCCACTCAGTGGACTGGCGACACGCTGGCACCTGTTCCTGCTCAAGCTTCGCTACCGGCGCAGGCGAGGCCAGTAACCTGAACAAGTGCTTGACACATCGCTACAAAAGTGCTATAGTGCGGGTGCGCTCGGAAACGAGAACAGTCCTATCGGCGGGGTGTAGCGCAGTTGGCAGCGCGCATGGTTTGGGACCATGAGGTCCGCGGTTCAAATCCGCGCACCCCGATTGATGCGCTCACGCTCTTGTCCGCACGCACTACGAGCCAGTATGCGGGAGTAACTCAGTGGTAGAGTTCCTGCCTTCCAAGCAGGCTGTCGCGGGTTCGAGCCCCGTCTCC
>JALYTT010000632.1 GCA_030854145.1 Chloroflexota bacterium
CTCCAGGTGTGTGCCAGGTAGGAGAGTCTGATTTCGTGTAGGGGCGCCGCTGGCCTGCGCCCTGTTCCCATGCCGCCATCTTGCCCCTTCTGTCGGATCTCCCCCTATTTTGCATCAACGCATGCGGCTTGCCTCGCCCCTTTCTGTTGCAGGTAGATGGAGAGGTAGGTCATAGTGCCGCTCAAGACGAAGAAACTAAAGATCTGCACGCCAATCAAGACGAGCAAGGTCTTGATGCGCAGCAGGGCTGTAAACTGCTCCGGGCTGCGCTGGAAGGCGAGTATCCGGCCTCGCCAATCCCCAGCACCATACGTGAGAGAAAGAGCGTCACAAAGCTATTCGCCAGGGCGGTAAAGGCCGTTGCCAGGCTCCAGATAGCCAGACTGACGGCGATCACATTCTTGCGTTTCGCGCGATCAGCCCAGATACCCAGAGGGATGACGCTGAGCGTGAAGAAAATGATAAAGGCTGATGAGAGGTAGCCAATGTCATCGATCTTCAGGTGAAGTTCTTTGGACATGAGGTGGGCGGCGCCGGTAAGCATGTAGCGGTCCATGTTGTTTAACGCGCTGATGATGAACAGCATGAAAAAGACGTACATAGCATATCCGCTGGCACTTTTTTTCGCGGGCTGGAGGTCGGGGGCAGGGGATGAGATAGTCTCACTCATGGATTTGCCTCCTCAAAAAGGCGATAAACGGCCAACAGCAAGTGATCGAGACGAGCGTATTTTGTGGCATTATAACACAAGCCCCGGATGAACTCTACAAAAATGAAGCTTCGTTAATGAAATGGCCATATAACATGCATATTGGATGTCTCAATATACATCTCCCCTTGCCGTACGTAACACACCAGGTCCTTTTGTATCGTGTATCTATATATATAATTATGTATTTTATTACAATCTATTAAAAAAGGGAAATATATAGCATATATAGGATTGACATACGTCATATGACATGTTACTCTCACCTACGAGTGATCGATATGCTATTTATAAAGTAGCTTTCATTACTGAGATGCTCTGGTTTTTCTTAGATAGGGCTAAAGTCGTGTTGTGTAAATTGGAACAATAGTACCTGCACCTCTTAATTGTGCTGCTGCTATTGATTTGTGGAGGAAAGAAATTGCTTATGAAGAAGATGGCGTATGCCGGTGTAGTCTTCGTTCCCCTTATCGCGCTGGTGGGCATTCTGTGCCTTGGTTTTTTCCACGTGATAGGCGTGAAAGCCGCCACTCCCACCTGTACTCCCACTGGTTTTATGAGGGATAACATAAACCTGACCGCCGCGTTGATCAATCCGTCAGGAACGGTCGGTAGTCAGATCAATGCGAACGGGTGCAACATCGGGATCTATTACGGTAGCGGATCGAGCGGAACAGTGAACAATGCGGACATCTACGGGGCCAATTACTATGGGGTAGTGAACGATGGCGGCAACGTCACTATCTCGCATTCGCGCGTCCATGATATAGGCGAAAAGCCATTCAACGGCACCCAGCATGGAGTCGCCATTTATTTCTCGTATGCCAGCGGAGCAAAGGGCACGATTGCCAACAACCTCATCTGGTATTACCAGAAGGCCGGCATTGTCGTGAACGGCAAACCCGATACAGCCAGGATTAGTGGCAATACCGTCATTGGTCTGGGACCGGTTAATTTCATTGCGCAGAACGGTATTCAAATTGGGTATGGCGCGAAGGCCACCGTAAGCAGCAATATCGTCACTGGCAACTCCTATACTGGATCTGGCAACGCCTCCTCTGGCGGCATCCTGGTAGTTGGGGGCTCATGCTATAGTGATGTGGCCACGGTCGGTACGCAGATCACCAGCAACAACGTCATTGGTAACGATGTGGGCATCTGGCTCTCCAACATCGACATTGACCGCAACAATCCCAATAACTGTGTGCCCACCGCGGTTGTGACCAAGGTACTGGTAAACAAGAACATTGCCAGCAATGATTATGTAAACAATGTCAGTGGCAATGGTTCTGGAGCTGGCTATCAGGCGGGCATTTCCGATCAGGGCAACTACGACAAGTTGACCAGCAACAGCATCTGCGGCACCGGCTATACCCCTGTGGCGACGCCTCCACCGTACCTGTACGCGATTGATGACACCGCCACCAACAACGTAAGTGAGAGCGGGAACATTTCGTGCAGCACAGGCGATTCACTGGCGCCGGCAAAGACTCACGCAACCTCAAAGCACCTTGGGAAGTACGGAAACGTCAACAAAGCGAGCCAGGTAAAGTAAACGCCTATCTTTCTTATAGTCAGTAAAATTCCGCCTCATCCGTAGCGTGTGGCTTGCCTCGCCGTCCTGGGAGTTTCGGGACGGCGAGGCAAGCGCATTGGTTGATACAAAAGAGGGGTGATCCGGCAGAGGGGACATGCCGCGTGTCGGGTCACAGGGCGCAGGCCAGCGGCGCCCAATAGGCGTCAAGTTAAGGTCATGGCCGCTGGGTCGTCTCGTAGGGCGAGGCTTGCCCCGCCCTACGGAAAACGCCGCTGGCCTGCGCCCTACGAATGACCGATCTCTCTTGCGCGCTTCATGACAATCACTCGCGATTTGTGCTACACTTTCAAAGGACGGTATGGTTTTGTTAGTAAACGCTGTTTCAAACAGACTTGCGACTTGGAACAGGTGTGGTACGGAGTAGATAGCTTTTATGGCACAGATAGTTGATAAGACGACAGAATATGCGTCGGTTGGGACCTCTATCCTCCGGCAGGATGGCCCCGATAAGCTGACGGGGCGCACGCGCTACGCGGGCGATATGGCGGTGCCCGGCTTGTTGCACGCGCGCCTGGTGCTTAGTCCCTATGCGCATGCGCGCATCGTCAAGATTGATACCTCGGCGGCGCTGGCGGTTCCGGGCGTGAAGGCCGTGTACACCAGCGAGACACTGGGGATGGCGAAGCGTGACAGCAGTTCGCGCTCACGCTCGCCACTGGCCGCACACGAAGCACTGTGGTGCGGGCATCCCGTTGCGCTTGTGTTGGGCGAGACCGAGGCCGCCGCCGAAGATGGTGTCGCCGCCGTTGATGTAGACTATGAGTTGCTGCCGGTTGTCATAGATCCCGTTGCCGGTATGCAGCCCGGCGCTCCCCAGACACGCACGCAGGAGCAGGATCAAGGCTCCGAGATCGCGGGTGGCGGCGCGCACGCTGCCGTCGCCGAGGAAGAGGTCGAGGAGAAAGAGGACCGCGAGCTGTCAGCGAATGTCAGCGACAAGGCCCATCTCCATGCTGGCGATACAGATGCTGCCTGGAACGAAGCTGCGGTGATCGTCGAGCGCAGTTACAGGACCAGCGTTGTTCACCAGTCATACCTGGAGCCACAATCGATCACCGTTGTGCCCAGCGCGTCGGGACAGCAGTTCACGGTCTGGCCCAGCACCCAGGGCATGTTTGGCGTGCGCTCGGATGTCGCGGATACCGTGGCCATCCCTGAGCGCCAGGTGCGTGTCGAGTCGGTACCCATTGGGGGAGCCTTTGGCGGCAAGTTCGGGCTGATCGAGCCGCTGGCCGCGGCCGCCGCGTTCGCGTCGCGCAGGCC
>JALYTT010000169.1 GCA_030854145.1 Chloroflexota bacterium
CTCCAACAATGGTCGAAACGAAGACATCCTCACAAAAGCGGACATTGGAGAGCGAACAAATATTGGCATGTGGACGAAGGCAATGGCTGGACATTCACAGACCAACGATCAAAACTGTGGACACACAGTCTCACTCATATCCAACGGCACGTCAAAGTGAAAGGTCAGGCTTCCCCCTATGATGGAAATCTGCTGTATTGGAGTAAGCGCCTCAGCAAGCACTACATGTTTAGCGGAATACTGGGTAAGCTCCTCCAAAAACAGGCGGGGAAATGTCGTTGGTGTGGACTGCTCTTTCAAGATGGAGACATGGTGGAGATAGACCATATCACCCCTAAAAGTCAAGGCGGGGGTGAGGAACTCAGTAACAAATTTGCGCTCCATCGGCACTGCCACGATCAGCGTCACGCCAAGCGCGACTACGGTACCTATGATAAAGGCCATACCACTGAGGAGCCGTGTGCGGAGAAATCAGCAAGCACGGTTTTGAAGCCGAGTGAAAGGGGGTAACTCCTTTTGCTTAGGGTTAACCGGGATGATGATGTGTTGGAGTTTTACGACCAACCGACGCGTATTCAGCTCCACTACCGCTCGCGCTCTGGGCGCAAAACATCCCCGTGGCATACGCCAGATTTCCTGGTCATTCGTCGGGATGGGGTCGCTTTTGAGGAATGGAAACCAGCTGAGTTCCTTGAGGAGTGCGCTGAGCGCATGCCTGAACGGTATCAGTGCACGCCTGGCGGGGGATGGCGGTGTCCTCCCGGTGAGGCTGCTGCTGCGGCCCTGGGGCTGACCTATCGCGTGCGAACCTCCAATGAGTATCATCCGTCTTACATCCAAAATCTGAAATTCCTTCAAGATTTCTGGACTCACCCCTTTACCCTCTCACAACAAGCAGAGAGTCAGGTTTTAGATGCCGTGAAAGTGTACCCAGGAGTGAGTGTCACTGCTTTGATGGCTGCTCACCCCGATCTCATCGTCGATGTGGTTTGGGCTATGCTCACGACTCAATCCATTTTTACGGATTTCACTGCGACCTCTCTCATGAACTGGGAACAGGTCTTTTTGTATCCTACAGCGAAAGAGAGCGAAGCCGCACGACAGGTGGCCTCGGATCGCTCCCCCGCCCCTCTCATTGCCTCACCGTTGCTCATGGATGGCCGACTGTGGGAGGGCGAAATGCAGGAGGAGCTAGTGCTTCTCCGACCAGAAGTGGGAGCCTCCTTTTCTCTCCCACTAGAACAGTTTCACCGCCTGGTCGCATTAGGCCAAATTCAGCAGCGAGACCTAGCTACCCCTTCACCCCTCTCGGAGGCTGCACGAGATCGCTTTCTCAGAGCTTCCCCAAAAAGCCAGGGAGCTGCAAACAAACGCTGGCGTGAAATTCTGGCCTACTTTCGAGGGGATGCGTTGACGGTCACAGCGCGCTCGGTTCAAAACTGGATGGCAGCGTACCGGCAGGCTGAGGCTGACATGGGGTGTGGATATCTTGGCCTGCTCGACCGCACAGACCAGAGGGGCAACCGCTCTCCCCGTGTGCCCGATGCCTCAAAAGAGTTACTTAAAGAGTATCTCTCTACACACTACACAACTCCCCAGGCGAAACGTGCGGCGTCCGTCTATCGCCTCTACCGGGCTGAGGCAGAACAACAGAGAATCCCTCCCGTCGGTGAGCGCACCTTTTATCGAGAACGGAAAGCGTTTGAGGATACCCGCGTGACGGGAGTACGCCGGGGAAAACGCGTAGCCTATGCACTCGATCCAGCACTTGCGTATCTGGATCAGACCACTCCTCGGCATGGCGAGCGGCCTTTTGAGCGAGCGCATCTGGATCACACTGAAATGGATATTGTGCTGGTTTCCTCGGTGACTGGTAAACCTCTGGCGAGACCCTGGGTCACCTTCCTCACTGATGCCTACAGCCGCCGCATTCTCGCCTGCTACCTGACCTATGATCCGCCAAGCTATCGCTCAATGATGATGGCTTTCCGGCTCTGTGTCAAGCAGTATGGACGACTTCCCCAGGAAATCGTCGTGGATCGTGGCCCCGAGTTTGGCAGCGTCTACTTTGAGACACTGCTCACTCGGTGTTTTGTGACCAAACTGGATCGTCCCGCCCAGCAACCGCGCTTTGGTTCCGTGATCGAGCGCCTTTTTGGGAAGACGAATACTGAACTTCTTCAGCAGCTTCGAGGGAATACACAGGCCAGTAAGGTTCCCCGACAGATGACCAATGAGGTCGATCCAAAGCGCCTGGCCGTCTGGACGCTGGATGCTTTTGCACGCCGTCTCACGGAGTACTGCCTCGATGTCTACGACCAGATGGACCATCGTGCTCTTTTTCAAAGTCCACGTGAAGCATTTACTCAGGGAATGCTGCGCGCAGGCAGACGCGCGCACACCCTGATTCCCTACTCAGAAGCGTTTCTGATCCAAACCAGGCCATCAACCAGGACAGGAGTCGCCAAAATTCACCAGAGCCGAGGTATTACTGTGAACGGGTTACAGTACTGGCATGAATGCATGCGCCTGCCCACCGTCTTCGGGCAGACAGTTCACGTTCGATATGAGCCCTACAATATGGGCTTTGCCTATGCCTACATTGATGGCCAGTGGGTAGAGTGCATCGCCGATACGTTTCTCCAGGTTCACGGGCGCTCTGAGCATGAGTGGAATCTCATTGTGGAAGAGTGGCGCGAACACCAGCGTCAGCATAACCTCAAAAGAGTCACCCTCAATGGTCCGCGTCTGGCCTCGTTCTTACGGGAACTGGAAAAAGACGAGGCGTGGTTGCTCCAACGCCAGCGCGATCTGGAAGAGCAACCACAACGCGAGGCCCTCCTGCTAGTAGGATCGCAAAATGTTAGGGAGACTCCAAAGGCCCCCACCCCTCCTATCGAATTGGATTTATCCAACATCCCACACTATGAGGTCTACCACTAATGCTCGCACCAAAAACACGTTCAACTGAGGCGCTCAACGATTTCAAAACCGTCAAAGTGAGGCACCCGCGTCTGGAGGAAATGGAACAGTTCCTTCTGCGAACCATTTCTGGACACAGAAGTTACACGCTGATTGATCTCTACGGGGCAAGCGGAGTCGGGAAATCAACCATCATTGAGCAAGTCGCGGGTCTTGTACGTACCACTGAGACCAATCCAGCAGTGTTTCCCGTTGTGATCGTCCAGGCATCTCCAGAGGATGTTGGTTCCTCCGCACGTTTGGATTACTATCAACAGATCCTCGGACAACTTCAACACTATCCTGCGATACGAGACCGAACGAAAAATCTCCAACTCTACATCAATCCTGGAAAAAGGAGTAACGATCCAGCAGAATGGCTTGAAATGCGCAATGCCGTCGAATACGCCTTCGCGTTGCTCCGGGTACGAGTCGTCTTTGTCGATGAAGCACAACACCTGTTGGCAGCCGATACAGCGCGCAAGCCAACCGCGCAACTGGATTGGCTCAAAGCGCTGACCAACAGGACGAATGTCCTGCATGTGCTTGTCGGCAATTTTGATTTGTATGAGTGCTGTCACCTGAACGGTCAAGTGGTACGAAGAATGCGCGATCAGCATTTTCCTCGCTATCACCTGGATACCCAAAAAGAATGTGAAGAATTTGTCGGTGCCCTCAAAAGCCTGCTAGAGTGTGTTCCCCTGACGGTCGATGTGCCAGCACTCCTGACCCACTGGCGTTGGTTTGGTGAATGGAGCGTGGGATGCGTAGGGATCTTGGGCGATTGGATGGTGGAAACGGTTGACGCTCTCTGGGGTGAGGGTGAAACGACGCTCACGATTGAAGCGCTCACCAGGCATGCGTTGCAACCCGATCAGCGAGCTCGCCTGGAGATGGAAGCCCGAACCGGGGAAAACAGAGTGGCGCGAGCGAAGGCAAAAAGTGAACTGGAACTTCAGCAGTTACTTGGTCCGCCGGCGCTTGACACCCAACCAATTCAGACAAATCCTGGTGCTCCTTCGACCAATGGTACAGGCTCGGGGCGTAGGGGAGATCGAATCGAGCGAGCCCCGAGCCGGGACGTGGTCGGGGAAAACGTAAACGTTTCGCCACCCGGCAAGTGTCCTGGATCAGGCCAGGTGTTGGACCTGGAGGTCCACCGTTTCACACGATCAGCAGTGATTCATGTGCAATGTCTTCATTGCGGGAGCATCCGAAAAGGATTACTCAAAAAGGATCACATTGTCTGTCCTCCCCATGAGAAACTGCGTGGTCGCAGCACCCATACAGGACCATTCTGGGCACAAGGCGAAGCTGGGTGGGAAGCCATTTCAGGAGCCAAAAAGGGATCATAACATTTTTTCGTACACACTTTTTCCCGTTAAGCGGAGAGAGAAAACAAAGACGGTTCAGAGGGAGCAGATGAAAGATCTTCGTTAGGTGTCAAAAACCGTTGGTTTCTTGCGACAAGCCATGTGTTCCGTTGATTATGTGCTCCTCTCTTAGGAAGCAGAAAGTGCAACATTGGTGAGGATATGATTAGACCAGTGGATAAACCAATCATCTGTCCGATGCTCATTGGCCGGGATCAAGAGCTGGCGGTCCTGCGCCACCTGCTGAAACATACCAGCAGCGGACAGAGCCAGATGCTCCTGCTCTCTGGCGAAGCAGGCATCGGCAAGTCACGCCTGGTCGCTGAACTCAAAATCTTCGCCACGGCCCAGAACTTCCACGTGCTGGAAGGCAAATGCTTCTCCACCGACCTCACCTATCCCTACGCGCCCCTGCGCGACCTCCTGCGCTCCTGCTTCGCTTCCCTCTCCCCGGCTTCGATCGTCGCGGCAGTTGGCCCTTTCGCCCGTGCCCTCTCTCCCCTGCTCCCCGAGCGCGTTTCCTTGCTCCCTGAGATGGCGAGCCTTCCTCCGTTACTCGAACTTTCCCCCGAACAGGAGCAACGCCGCCTCTTTGCCACCCTGGCAGACTTCTTCACGCGGCAGACAGAGCAGCGTCCGCTGCTGCTGATCGTCGAGGATGTGCATTGGAGCGACGATAGTAGCCTGGAGTGTCTGCGTACCCTGGCCCGGCAGATGACAAGCAGGCCATTGTTGCTCCTGTGTACCTACCGCCGTGACGACGTGCATCCGCAGCTCAGCCGCTGGCTGGCCCAGCTTGATCGTGAGCGCTTAAGCCAGGAGGTGACGCTCGCCCGGTTGACGCGCAGCGAGACCGAGGCGATGCTGCACGCCATCTTCGCAGAGCAGCAGATGATTTCCGGCGAGCTGCTAGAGACGCTCTGGACCCTGACGGACGGCAATCCATTCTTTCTGGAAGAAGTGCTCAGGTCGGGGCTTTCCAGCGGAGGGATCACGTTCACCGAGGGCGGGTGGGTGCATCTCCTCCCTGCGGCTGCGCGCCAGATTGCCATTCCCCGCAGTGTGCAGGATGCCGTGCAGCAACGCGCCAAGCGCTTGTCTCGACAAGCACGACAGTTACTCACCCTGGCAGCTGTGGCCGGGCGTCGCTTTGATGTGCGCGTGCTCCAGCATCTCCTGCACTGCACGGACGAAGAGCTACTCTCACTCCTCAAAGAAGTAGTGGCAGCGCAACTGGTGGTGGAGGAATCGGCGGATCAGTTCTTCTTCCGGCATGCCCTCACGCGCCATGCGATCTACGCCGAGCTCCTCGCGCGGGAGCGCAGAGCGGTACATCGCCGCCTGGCAGACGCGCTCGAACAGCTCTTTGCTTCACCCGTGGCTCTGGATGCCCACCTGCCCGACCTGTCGTACCACTGCTTTCAGGGAGAGGATTGGGAGAAGGCGCGGGAGTATGGCCAACGCGCCGGGGAAAAGGCGCTGATGCTCTTCGCCCCGCGTGCGGCAGTTGAGCAGTTGAGCTGGGCCGTCCAGGCCGCTTCACACCTCTCAGAACCTCCGCCGACTGCGTTGTATCGGGCGCGTGGACAGGCGCATGAATTGCTGGGCGAGTTTGAACGAGCCAGAGCCGATTACGAGCAGGCGCTCCATCTTTCCCAGGAAGCCCACGATGGCCAGATGGAATGGCAAGGTCTCTCGGACCTGGGTTTCCTGTGGGCGAGCCGCGACTACACGCAAGCGGGTCAGTTGTTCCGCCATGCACTCGAGCTCGCCCAGGCGCTCTCCGATCCTCGGTTACAGGCGATGAGCCTCAATCGGCTGGGCAACTGGCTCGTGAATACTGGGCAGAGCGCAGAGGGCTTGCAAATCCACCAGCAGGCGTTGCAGATCTTCGAGCGCCAGCAGGACAAAGAGGGCATGGCGGAAACGTTTGATCTGCTCGGCATGGCCAACGCACTTTTTGGAGAGACGGTCACCGCGGCAAGCCAGTGGGGACAGGCCATTGAGCTGTTTCGAGCTGCAGGGAACAACACCAGGAGCCTTGTCTCTGTGCTCAGCTCACGGGCCTGGGTTTCTTGTCCGTGGATGAACACCACCTACAGCGCCCTCAGAACCCGCGATGAGTGCGTGCAAGATGCAGAAGAAGCGCTTCGTCTGGCTCGCCAGGGCGATTTGCTCGTTGCATTGACCTATGCCGAGTTCATTACGGGCGCTGTCCTGGCTTCCTTTGGTGAATTCGGCACCGCGCTTTCTCATGGGCATGAAGCGCTCAGGCTTGCCCGTGAGATCGGGCACCAGCAGTGGCTCGTGGGAGCGTCTGTGTGCCTGGGGGGCACCTACGTCCTGATGCTCGAACCAGCCTTTGCCCTGAACGTCCTGGAACCAGCTTTGCCCCTGGCACGTGAACTCGGCTCACCGTTTTGGGTCTTCCAGATCGCCTACTCGCTTGCCCAGGCGTATCTGCTCACCCATGACCCGTCGCGCGCCGAGGCGGCGCTCACAGCCGTGCTGCCGCGTGAGCAGCGCTCGCGCAATATCTACGAGCGTTTGGTGCGTAGCACCTGGGGCGAACTGGCGCTGGCGCAGGGACACCCAGACCAGGCCTTGCAGATCGCAGAGGAACTGCTGGAAACCGTCCCGGGCGCGGCCACTGTTGCGGGAGGGCAGCCGATCTCCTGGCCCTTGAGATTGCAAGGGGAGGCGCTCCTGGCCCTGGGACACGTCAACGAAGCCATGCAGGTGCTGGAGGAGGCCAAACGCGGTGCTCTGAAGCGGCAAGAGCGTCCCCGCCTGTGGTACATCCATGGCCTGCTCGCACGCGCGTACCAGCAAGCGCAGCAGGAGGAGCAAGCTCGTCGCGAGGGCATTGCAGCCCGTAACGCCATTGCATCGCTTGCCGCGACGATTGACGAGCCCGCCCTACGTGAGCAGTTCACCCACGCAGCACACACCACGCTCTGGCCCCGGGAGAAGCTCCTCTCAACGCGCCATCTTGAAGCCGAGCAATTTGATGGCCTGACCGAGCGAGAGCGCGAGGTAGCTGCCCTGCTTGCCCAGGGCAAATCAAACCGCGAGATCGGCGATCTCCTGGTCGTCACCTCTCGCACGGTCGAAACTCATGTCAGCAATATCCTCTCGAAGTTAGGGTTGACCTCGCGCGCCCAGATCGCGCTGTGGGCCAGAGAAAAGGGCCTCGGCAACTAACCAGCGGTCCTGCATCTCCATCGGTACCTCGCTGTCTCTACGTGTCCCTCGCCGAAAATCTCTGTGGTATCTACTCACAATCCTCTGTGGTTCCACTGATGAAAAACCAGCGTTTTCCAGGCATACTATGCATATGTTTTTGGAGCACTACGCTGACAAGCGTCCATTCACCAGGAGGATACAATATGGCAACGCAAACAGGCACGAAGAAGACCGCCATTGCTTGGGGGAGAACGCTCGCGCTCGTTTATGGCACCTTCTGTTATCTGACCTTTATCGTCACAGTTCTTTGGGCGATCGGCTTTGTTGGGAACGTGTTTTTCCCCAAAACCATTGAAGCCGGTCCAAGAGTCTCTTTCGTCAACGCCGTGCTCATCGACGCATTGCTGCTGGGCCTGTTCGCCCTCCAGCACAGCGTCATGGCCCGGCCGGCCTTCAAACAATGGTGGACAAGGATCATTCCGTCATCGATCGAGCGCAGCACCTATGTGGTGGTCGCGAGTCTGCTGCTGCTGCTGCTCTATTGGCAATGGCTCCCCATCCCTGGAACCATCTGGAATGTTGAGCAGACAGCAGGTGGCGTTTTCTTGCAGGCCCTCTCCTGGATCGGCTGGTTGATCGTTTTGCTCTCCACCTTTTTGATCAATCACTTTGACCTGTTTGGACTGCGGCAGGTCTATCTGAACTGGCGTGGTGTCGAGTACACGCCTGTGGGTATGAAGACACCGGTACTCTACACGCTCGTTCGTCACCCACTCATGCTGGGCTTTCTCATCGCCTTTTGGGCCACGCCGCACATGACCATCGGTCACCTCCTCTTCTCGGGGGCCTCCACCGGCTACATCCTGGTTGGGATCCACCTGGAGGAACGTGATCTGCTGGTGGCCCATGGCAAAGCCTATCGGCGCTATCAACAACGCGTGTCTCTCCTCTTGCCCGTGCCGAAAAAACAGGTGATTCCAGTAGAAAGGAGGTCAGAAGATGAGCGGGAAACGCTCTCCTGACAAGAAGCGGTTCGTCATATCTCAATGCGCTACTGGTCAAAGGAGCGAGGGACTGGACACCGCTGGCTTGCCTGAAGTGAAGCTTTTTTCGCGTTGATAGATTGAGAGTGAGACGCAGAGGTTCAGACCATCTGCCCACTCAGGAGGAAGATGAAACATGTCACAAGAACCATCCTTGAAGGAGCAGGCTAGTACAGAAGCCAATGACGCGATCAGCTCGATCTCTGCCATCGCGTATGGCTTTATGGACTCTCAAGCTCTTTTCGCCGCTCTTGAACTTGGTCTCTTTACCACGCTGTCTGATGAGTCCAGCGGGCTCACTGCTCTGGCGGTCAAACTGCATGCTCCTGTTGGACCCCTGGGCGTCTTGCTCTCCACCTGCCTGGCGCTCAGGTTGCTGACATGGGATGGCGAACGCTACTCCAACAGTCCTGCTGCCCAGCGTTTTCTGGTCCAGACATCCCGCAGCTACGTTGGTGACTACTACTTACGTCAGATCAGTCCCCTTGTGTATCCCAGGCTGCCCTTGGTGCGCTCGCTGTTGCGTGGTGACCTGATCGAGCAACTCGACTACGCCACGACGCTGGATGATCCCAGAACAACCGAGGAGTTTGTGCGCGGGCAGCATGCCGGGTCGCTTGGTCCAGCTACCCTGCTGGCGCGCTCCCACGACTTTTCGGGGTATACCTGCCTGCTTGACCTTGGCGGCGGCTCAGGGGCCTTCGCCATCGAGGCCGCCAAACGCTACCCCGGATTGTCAGCAGTGGTGTTCGACCTACCACAGGTGGTCGCCGTGACCAAGAAAATTATTCAGGAAACTGGACTTGCCAGCCGGATAACCTGCGCTGGTGGCGATTTGCGCACCGACCCGTGGCCGAAAAGCTCGGACCTGATCCTGTTGTCGTATATCGTCAGTTGCTATGACCCCCAGACTCTGAGAGTCCTCCTTGCTCGCACGCAGGCCTACCTGCCCTCTGGCGGCCGCCTGTTGATTCATGATTTTGCACTCTATGCTGACCGGAGTGGACCACACAACGCCGCGCGGTTTCTGTTCGGCCAACTCTCCGCCTCAGCCCAAACGCAGGCCTACACTATTGACGAACTGAGAGGAGCCATGCAAGAGGCTGGGTATAGAGACGTGGCGATGCAGCCTTTCTTGCCCAATCTCACCTTCCTGGTGAGCGGACGGAAATCCTGATAGCTCTTGTAGACGATCATTGGAGAGAACATGTTGCAGAGTATATCAGAAAAAGGAGGAGTACTATGACCGCACCTTTTCGAGCATTTGTCGTAAATCAAAGCGCTGACGGGTTTACGATGGGCATCCAGCAGTTGGAACAGCGCGATTTACCCCCAGGAGACGTGCTGATCCAGGTGGCGTACGCGGCGCTGAACTACAAAGATGCCCTCGCCTGCATCCCCAGGGGCGGTGTGGCTCGCACCTATCCGCTGGTGCCTGGCTTAGAGCTGACCGGCGTGGTGGTCGAGTCGAGCGATGCGCGTTTCCAGCCGGGCGATCGCGTGCTAGCCTCTGATTATGGGAGCACGCAGGGGGTTTCCCGGCATGGTGGCTTCAGCGAGTATGCCCGCGTCCCGGGCGATTTCCTCGTTCCGCTGGAGGGTATGGACTTCAAGCAAGCCCTCGTGCTTACAGCAGCGATGACAGCAGCGATGGCGTTGCGCCTGCTTGAGAAGAATGACCTGACACCCCAGCGGGGCCCGGTCCTGGTCACTGGTGCCACAGGAGGTGTGGGCAGCCTGGCAGTCAGCCTATTGTCGAGGCGTGGCTACACGGTGGCTGCAAGCACAGGCAAACCTGATGCCGGGGGCTATCTGAGACAACTCGGGGCAAGCGAGATCCTGAGTCGAAAGGAAACCTCAGCCGAAAGCACGCAACCTCTCGAAGCGGAGCGGTGGGCCGGGAGCATCGACAACGTAGGTGGTACGACCCTCGCCTATCTGATGCGAACGACGAAAAAAGATGGCGCGATTGCGGCGATCGGTGTCTCTGGAGGGGCAGCCTTTCAGGCGTCCGTCTATCCCCTCATCCTGCGAGGCATCAAGGTGCTGGGCATCGATATGCCATCGACCCCGCTCCAGATGGGCCAGGAACTATGGGAAGAGGTGATCCGCGAAGCAACGCTCCTGGGTGTTGTAGATTCGATTGCATCCGAAGTGACCCTGAAGGATATCCCGCGGGTGACACAGGCCATGTTGAGTGGGCAGACGCGAGGGCGTATTCTGGTCAGACCGAGCGAACAGTGAGTGTAGCGCTGGTGGAAATTCTGGAAGACCAGGAAAGACAATCTATGCTAGAATTGAGGCACTCATCGCCGAGGGAGACCAGAGAGCACAGGCTTTACCCAGCATGAGAGAGCAACTGTCTTCAGGCTCTCTGGGCTGTCCGGCGCGGAAGCGATCACGACCGAGCCATGGGTATATTGAAGCGCTCAGAGCACGAGGATGGAGAGGCTTGTCCATGAGCAAGCGAGTAAAAGGAGGTCACGAGATTGTCAACAGAAATGAACAAGGCGTTAGTACGGCACCATATGGAGGAAGCCTTTAATAAGCCAAACCTCGCGGTGCTGGATGAGACGCTCTCCGATGACTATGTCGATCACACGAATCCACCAGGTTGGCCGCTCGGGCGCGAGGGGCATCGGCAGATCCTTGCCTTGTATCATGCCGCGTTCCTGGATTTCCACTACGACATCGAGCATGAAGTCGCTGAGGGCAACATGGTGGTGGTGCACGGCACCTATACCGGCACGCACACCAGGGAGTTTTTTGGCATCCCTGCGACCGGGGTGCAGATCACGACGACCGGGATGCATCTCTGGCGCATCGCCAACAACCAGATCGTCGAACACTGGTGTAACAATGATGATCTTGGGGTGATGCGGCAGCTTGGAGTGATCCCTAGCTGAGCAGCGAAGCGTTTGTCTAGAGGCTCCTGCGGTGAGGATGGAGAGGCCAGCCGCAGGAGGTTGATGGTGTCATCTCAGGATCAACTCCCTCTCGTCACCCACCTGCTCTCTGATTCGCCCCCCACATGGTAATTGACCTCAAGGATCGAACGAAAATGCTGGGCTGAGAGCCTCTGTGTCGAACCTTCAGGTCAAAAAATGTGCGCTGAAAGTTCGACGCGATTTCCAAATCCAGCCTTCTTTGACGGTGGAAGACCATTTTTCATTGCAGAAGAAGCAAAACAGATCTCCATGCTTTGCATCGAAGCCTCGGTTCCAGAAGCGATCCCATCCGTGCGGTTTCCGGGTTGATCGAATCTTGAGGGCAAAAATCGATCATTGGGGTTGATTCCGTCGAACCTTCAGGGCAATTACCACCAGCTCCTTCCCCACAAACCCTTGTTTCTGTGGCATTGGGTCAAAATCGGACGATGTGGCCCAACTTTGAACTAATGGGTTATCTCAGAAACGGCCGTTTCATGACGCTCATGGTTCAGCTAATTGTAAGGAGTAGCGCATCCCCTTCCCAGGCTCATTTGCCTACACTCTACGGAAAATATATGAGTCAGAAAAACGAAGTTTTATTCGACAAACAACACTCAGAGATATAGCGTGAGTCATTGCAAACGAGCCAAAGTGGTGATTACTCACTTTTGCCAATGGCTCGTCGACGACAAAGCTGTCCTTCCACACAATCCTGTCCGTGGAATCAAGGTTCTTGAACCATCCAGCTCTGGCATGCTTCCCCCTCGCTCGCGGACCCCTACTCAGAGAGTCCTCCTGCACGCATTGGTCAAGAAGGACGACGTGCGTGGGCAAGCACTCTTCTCGCTGGGATACTGGGCTGGCTGTCGTGTAAAAGACATGACGCACCTGTTGATGAAGCAGATCCATGTTGGGGAGAAAAGTGGATGGCTCCATCTCGACGAATCTGAGGAGAAGAGCCGCACTCTTGATTTGCCCAACGAAGCACGGCGTCCTCTCTATGCCTACCTTCAGAAGCGCAGACGCGATGAAACCAGCCCCTATGTCTTCACGTCGCAACGAGGTGCGCGTTTGAC
>JALYTT010000170.1 GCA_030854145.1 Chloroflexota bacterium
TATAACTCCGGTGACGACTATCGCACGAGCCTCTTACGCAAACTGATGGCTTGCCTCATACTCAAATACCAGTTGCCTGATTACTATATCGACAGCGACAGTTACCCGGTGCTCAGTGGCAACTTTCCTCACGTCCTGGCAGATATTGTCGCCCAGGGAGAGCGGGAGGTCATCTACATTGATGGTCTCGATCAGCTTACGACCCAGTCCACTATCGAGCAAGGACTGGGCTTCCTGCCCGCCAGACTGCCCCCTGGCATCGTCATTGTCTTAGGGACGCGTCCAAACGACACATGGGAGCAATTGAAGCGGGCCATAGGCGCTCCTGATGATGACCCTTACCTATTGGGCATGCTAAGCCGCGC
Source organism: Chloroflexota bacterium (assembly GCA_030854145.1). The sequence goes on from JALYTT010000170.1 coordinate 366, forward strand.
GGATTTTGGGCTGCTCCTGCCACCTCGTGATGAGCCACTAGCACCGGCCCTGGTAGAGCGATTTTATACAGCCATGCAGGGGAATGCGCTCTATCTTAACCTGCTCGCCCAGGAATTGAAGGTAGATCACGACAGTTTTCCAGAAGAGCTGATTGCCCAGGTAGAAAATAATCCGAATAGCATTTTTACGTTTACCTTCGCACGTATGAGACAACCAGATACCGAATGGCATGGCGTGATCAGGCCCCTGCTAGGCGCCCTGTTAGTGGCGCGAGAAGCCCTGACGTACCAACAACTTGGGCAGATCTGCTCCGTAGAAAGCTACCGCATCAAGGATGCCACCACGCGCCTGGGGGGATTATTAACGCACCTGAGCAATGAGCGCTACACTCTTTTTCACCGCAAGCTCTATGAATATCTCAGGGAAGATATTGACCATCCGGAGGACGAGTATGAATTTGACCTTGCAGAAGAGCGGCAGTGGCATAGCAAGCTAGCTCATTGGTGTGGCCAGGGCTCCAATGAACTTCTGTGGTCAGAAGGTGTTGATCCCTTCGATCAAGAAGATTATCGCGAGTACGCACGCAAGCACTATGTGACACATCTACATTATGCCAGGGATTATCCACGTCTCTTCACTGTGCTGGATGATGGAGAGTATGAGCGCGGAAAGCTGCATGCTGACCCAAGCACGCGCTCGACTGTGTTAGACCTCATGGTGGGCTGTGAGGATGCGGCCCGCGCCGTGACAACACGACGTGAAGGAGATGCTTCGCTAGCCACGGGCCTGAGCGCCCTGGCGCGTCTGTGGCGCTATACATTGCTCAGATGTAGCCTGGAGACCCAGGCAGACGCCTATCCTATGGAAGCATTTCAAGCATTGCTTGCCCTGAACAGAGAGCGCCAGGCCCTGGATCTCGCGGAACTGCTCACACAGCCCACGCGCAAAGTGGCCGCGCTGATCCTTGTGATGCAGCATCTATTAGCACAGCCCACCCGAACGGCGGAAGGGCTGCAATTGTATGACAGGGTGTATGAGGTAGCTGGATCCATTGCAGAGAGTAACCAGCGGGTCAGGGCTTTCGGCCACCTGGCGGCAAGTTTGCAGAGAGCCAATCAAGAGGAAAAGGCCGACGCATGTTGGCAGGAAGCGAACATGGCAGTTGACACTATTACTGATAGCCACGAGCGGGCTGAATCTTTACGTAATCTGGCGGAGGCATATATACAGGCGCATATGTGGGAGCAGGCCCAAACAACAGCAAGCATGATTGACGGCACTCACGAGCAAATTGAGGCCTGGGGGAGTCTGATGCTAGCACTCAGGCGAGCTGGCTTGATGGAACAGGCAGACAGGGTCTACGCTGAGATGCAAACGCTAGCGAGTGGGTCTACGGAACAAGCTGAACTGGATAAAGTTGTACAGGCTAGAGCGCAAAGCCTATCTGCGCTGGCGTTGGCCCAGGCCGGGCAAGTAGAGGAAGCAAGAAGGCTTGCGGGAAAGATTCGTATTAGCACGGAGCGCGATATCACCTTTGTGCGTATCGATGCCGAACTTGCTATCGCGAGTGCAGATGCCTGGGAGCATAGCTGGGATAGAATCGACACTATTGTACAGAAATACGTGCGCAGTGGTCATGCACTCGCGCAGCTCAACGATATGCTCGTCGACCTCTCTATAGAGCTGGCGCGGCAGGCACGCTGGGAGCAAGCGCGAACGGTGGCTATGGTCATGTCCAACAAAGAGGTGCGTTGCAGAGCCTTGATGGGCATAGTAGGCCAGCGTGCCCTGCATGGCCAGAGCAAGGAGGCAGAAGATAGCTGGAATGAGGCCAGAACGCTCTGTACGGCGCAACTCGACATGGTTGAGGCCAGAGTCGCGGGCATCGTAGTTTCGGCATTGGTCAAAGCTGGACTGGTCACGCAAGCCAGAGAAATCGCCAGCGGGATTGCTGATATCCCCATCCGAGAACACGTCATGAGCGAGTTCGCTATAGCATTAGCCGGTGTCAAGCAGATCGAGGACGCGAAAACGCTCGCTGACAGCATCATCAATCTGCAAGACAAAGATCATGCATACAGCGGCATCGCGCTAGCATTGATGGAATCCGGAGAGAGTGAGCAGGCGCAAACGGTAGTCAGTGCTATTAATGATCGAAATCGGCGCTGGCATGTATCGGGCGAACTGGTTACTATCTGCTGTGACATGCAACAATGGGAAACGGCGCAGACCATCGCCGACCTGATCGATGATCCAAATTTGCAGGCTGAAGCGCGCAGCCGTATTATATCTGGCCTTGTAAGAGAAGGACAATCAAAGGAAGCTGAAGCGCTTGTCAGTTCCATAACACGCGAATATTTCAAACTCAGTGCTATTTGTGATTTAGCCAGTACTTTTGCACAAATTGGAGCAAGAAGGCTTGCAGCTAAATATATTCGTGTGTTGGGTACAAATAAAGAAATACAAAAAATAGCTGAATGTAATGATTATATTGCCGTAAATTGGTTAGCTGGAGCAGAGTCTACTGCAAAGGCTATTGCCGAGGGCAGCGAACAGCGAGAAGCATTATGCAACGTTGCCATAGCTTATGCCCGCTCTCAATCGTGGGACAAAGCGGAAGAAGTAGTGGATATGATCCATGATAGGGAGACACAGGACGAGGCGCGAGAGGTTGTAGCTGTAGAGCTTGCCAGAGCCGGGCAGTGGGAACGCGCCGTCACTACTTTGGACGAGATAGCGCAAAACAGCGGCCGGCGCACGGTCATCTTACAGACATGGGGCACGTTGCTGGCACAACCTGGCAGCCGTGAGCAAAGAGAAAAAATAGAGCACCATCTCAATGAGAGTAAGGAGAAAGCCGGTTTACTGGTAAGCGTTGCAGATACGTTAGCACAAGCGGGTCAATATACAGAACAACTACAAGTAGTCCAACACGCATGGCTTCAAGCCAGCACTAAAGACGATTGCTTGAACCTGTTTGCTGCGGTGCAGGGCTTGATCTTACGCGCACCTGAAATGGGTCCTGCCTTCCATGACGCCTTCACCTGGGTTGATGCATTCTTGAGTGAGTAAGAAGTGGGGATCGCCATCAGAGCCGAGAGAAAAGTGGTTGACAAGATCGTAGACAAGCTGAAGTTTCATCAATAAGCAGCCTCTTGCATGATGGATTCCCCCTTCGATGTGGATGCTCTTCATCCTAGCACATCTCTCAGTGCCCGCGTAGGCTCCCAGGGCGCAGGCCAGCGGCGCCCAATAGGCGTCAAGTGAAGGCATCGCTTGCAGAAAGCGAGCGGCGAATCCGTAGGGCGTGGAGATGGCCCATCGATTCTTGCCCTTAACTTGACGCTTATTGGGCGCAGGCCAGCGGCGCCCCTACACGAAAGATCTGATTCCGCTCTCTCTCCCACAGATCCCTCTGCTGGCTGGCCTGCGCCCTGGGAGTATGCCCCCATCATCAAGGACCTTGCTGTTTCTCTAAGCGTCTATCGTGTGATAGAGTATGACTATCTCTTGTTCATCCATCCCTAGTGACCGCCAGAGGAGAAGTACCATGCCCAGGATCGCCATCGTCGGAGCAGGAATTGCGGGACTCAATGCGGCCCTGAACTTGCAGGATGCCGGTCTCGCGTGCAACATCTACGAAGCGTCCGACCGCATTGGCGGTCGCATGCACTCCGATGCAATCACCTGGGCCGATGGTACGGTCAGCGAGTGGTGCGGCGAGTTCATCGACGGCGACCATGAGACCCTGCACCAGCTCATCAAGCGCTTCGATCTCAGAACTGTCGACCTGGGACAGGCAAGGGGGGACCGCGCGCAAAACCTCATGTATTTCTGTAACCACTATTACAGCGCGGAAGAACTGGCCAAAGATTTCCAGGCACTCGCTCCACTCTTGCAGCAGCAGATGCAGGAGGTCAACTTCCCCACGACCCACGCGCACTACACGCAGACAGCCTACCGGCTTGACCATCTGAGCGTGTATGCCTGGATTGAACAGTACGTCAAAGGTGGACACAACGGGCCCTTGAGCCACCTGTTGGAGAACGCCTGTAGCGGGTACTTCGGCCTGGATACGCACGAGCAGAGTTCGCTGAACCTGCTTTCTCTGTTCGGCCCGCGAGACACGGTGGGCGGTTCGACCACCTCCCAACCGCTGCAGGGAAGTTGCAAAATTGTGGGGGGCAACGAACAATTGCCGCTGGCGATAGCTCGCAACTTGCCGGAAGACTGTATCCACATACGTCATCAACTGGTGGCGCTCGAAAGGAACAGCGACGATTCGCTCACCCTGACATTCATCACTGCCGATGGCTTATTAGAAGTGCGCTGCGAACGAGCTATCCTCACGCTGCCCTTCAGCGCCCTGCGCCGCGTCGATTACCGGCGGGCCGGGTTTGATCCCTTGAAGCGCGTGGCCATCGAACAGCTTGGCTACGGCACGATCTCCAAGCTGTTCTTGCAGTTCGACCAGCCCTACTGGTACACGGAAGGTCCCTGGCCCCGCGCTCACAATGGCTTCATCATCACAGACCTGGATATCCAGACGCTCTGGGACGCCTCCAGTGGGCAAACAGGCACAAGCGGGCTGCTTGTCGATTATACGAGCGGGCACAGAGGAGCCGCGTATGCGCCGGCGACTGCCTATGCCACGGCTGCCAACTCGGCCAACGTCCAGAGCTATGCTCGCACCTGCTTACAGCAATTGGAGCGTGTCTTCCCCGGCATCAGCGCCCACTACACTGGCAGGGCCGCCTTGAGCTACGCCACCGGCGACCCCCATCTGCGGGGCAGTTACGCGTGCTGGCGTGTCGGGCAATACACCCGCTTCGGCGGCTACGAGGGTGCGCGCCAGGGGCCGATCTCCTTCGCGGGCGAACATTGCTCGCTCGAGTTCCAGGGCTTTATGGAAGGCGCAGCCAGGGAGGGCGCGCGCGCCGCGCAGGAGATTGTGCAGGATGTGGGCGAGAAAGCGATGCTGAGCGATCAACCCACATAGCGATTTTCTCACTGCTCCGCTTCCCCTCCTTCTGCCCGCCAAATTCCGCAAAAAAGTAGCTGATGCTGAAAATAAGGAGGAGCGGAGATCTATGTTGGCGCGCTCTTTTCTTCTGGCACTCCGGCTCGCGGCTGAAAGTGCCGGCATTTTTTGAGAGGATTTCAGCCCTCTCTTCGCAAAACATCCCGATCCTGCTATAATCTGCATAGACCCTAACCCAGACTACCTGGTACAACAACAACACACGGTAATACTGCATGGTAGAACAACACATCATTCCTGGCGAGATACTCCGCCTGCTGCAGCGCGTGGCTCAATACATTGTCGAGCGCCAGCGCCAGCCGGCATACCTCGTTGGAGGCTCGCTGCGCAATCTCTTGCTCAACGAGCCATGCGCCGATTGGGATATTGTCATTGGCGACCCTGGCGCGCAGGTCGCGCGTGGGCTGGCAGATACGCTTGCTGGTCATTATGTGCGTATGCACGACAAGGCCAGCCGCATCGTCGCTGGACACGGGCAGGATGAGATTATCATCGATATTGCCCCTCTTATAGGGAACACTATCGAAGATGATCTGCGCCAGCGTGACTTCACTATCAATGCCATGGCGGCTCCCCTGCAAGAGATCATGAGCTACCTCTCAATGCCAGGCAATAGCGGCGAGCCTGTTCCCCTGATCGACCCGCTATATGGCAGCGCCGATGTGCATGCGCGAGTGCTCCGCGCCGTCGATGAGCGCGTCTTCCAGCGTGATCCGCTGCGTATGCTGCGCGCCGTCCGCCTGGGCGCACGCTACCAACTCGCCATCGAACCCGCGACCGCACAGTTCATCAGGCGCGACGCAGGGCTCCTGCCTACGGTTGCCAGCGAACGTATCCACGAAGAACTGTACGCCATCCTGGCTCCCATTGGGGCAACCGAGCAGTTGTATGTCCTGGATAGGCTTGACCTCTTGACCACCCTGATGCCGGAGTTTATGCCGGCTCGCGGCATGCCCCAGCCGCGCCCGCACTGCTGGGATGTACTGGAACATTCCCTGCACACCGTCGATACGCTGGAACAACTGGCGCTCGCGCTCCAACAGGGAACGCCGGCCGCGCACCTGCCTCTCCTGCAACAGAGCAACGGGGAAGACTTCACAGCGATCCAGGACCTGCTCCAGGAGGCGCAGCAGCAGGGTATTTTCCAGTTTGCCGACCTTGATGCGCCCCGCATGAAGCTCGCTGCGCTCCTGCACGATATCGGCAAGCCGGAGACGTACTCCACCGGCGAAGATGGCGCCATTCACTTCTATGGACACCAGCAGGCAGGCGTACCTATCGTCTCGCAGATCATGAAACGACTGAGTGCCAGTACGCAGGACCGCCGCCTGGCACAACTTATCACGGCTCACCATATGCGTCCCGGACAACTGGGACAGGATGGACCTGTGACGTCGCGCGCCATTCGCCGCTACTTTGTCGATCTCGGCCCCACGGGCATCCATGTCGCGCTGCTCTCGCTGGCCGATCACCTCGCAACCTATGGTCCACAGTGGGAGCAGCGCCCGCCCACCGTCTGGGAGCGCCACCTCTCGGTGGTCCGCCTCTTGCTCGATAGCTACATCCGCCGGCGCGCGCATATCCTGCCGCCACAACTCATCAGTGGCAACGAACTCATGCGCCGCCTCCAGGTGGAACCCGGACCCATCATCGGCCAGCTCCTCGAATATATCGCCGAGGCCCAGGCCGAAGACCGCGTCCATTCTAAGGAAGAGGCCCTCTGGCTCGCCGAAGAATACCTCCATCCTTCGTAGGGACCTATGTCATACCCCGTGGGCATAGTTGACAACCACCCTGACATGACGTACCATTACGTAGGCAGACAGCAATTGAAGAGAGCGTCCTTTTGTCGCCATGTTTGTCCGCTTGGAGATGGTTGTGAAGGCAATCGCGATACTGTACCAGGGTCGCAAACAAAATACCACGGAGGTGGCTGGCCAGCTTGTCCCCCTGTTAAAAAACCAGGGGTACGAGGTTCGCACTATCGACACTCGTACAGAGGCGGAAGAGTCGCCCGATGCCTTGCTAAAGGGATGCGATCTTGTGCTAGTACTGGGTGGCGACGGGACCATTCTGCACGCCGCCCGTGTATGTGCCTTCGAGAGTCTCCCGATACTCGGCGTCAACTTTGGACGCGTCGGGTTCCTTACCGAGCTTGAGCCGCGCGAATTATTTCAGAAGCTTTCCCATTATTTAGAGCGCGACGAGTCGGTATGGATCGATACACGTTCCATGCTGCACGCCACGCTGGAGCAGGATGGGCAGCGTGAGGAATTTCTGGCGCTCAACGACATCGTGATCGCGCGTGGAACATGGCCCCGCGTGGTGCAGGTGAGTATCTGGATCGACGACCATTACTACAACACATCCTATGCCGATGGCATGATTCTCTCGACCGCGACAGGCTCAACGGCCTATAATCTGGCCGTTGGAGGCCCGTTGCTGCACCCACAGGTGCAAAGCTGCGTCCTGACGCCGATCGCGCCGCACCTGGCTTCGGACCGCTCGCTGATCTTGCAGCCCGATGCCTGTGTCAAACTCCAGATATTTACTGGCGCGCAGGATGGCGTCTTCTCTGCCGACGGGCAAATGAATCGTGCAATCAGAAACGGCGCCACTGTCACCGTACAGAAGAGCCACTACGTCACCCAGTTTCTCAGGCGTCGGCCGCCAACCTACTTTTATCAAATCATTAACGCTAAACTAAGAGACGATGAGTAGTCAGTAAAGCACTATGTTACTTGAACTGAACATCAAAGATTTCGCCATTATTGACAACCTGCATATCAGCTTCCATCGCCTGTTTAACGTTTTTACAGGCGAGACCGGGGCCGGGAAGTCAATCATCATCGACGCCGTTAACGCGCTCCTGGGAGGCAAGATCGGCGCCGAGTTCGTGCGCGCCGGATGCCAGCGCGCCACCGTCGAGGGGGTCTTCTCCACCGAGACCCTGCCACCCATCCAGAACGGCTGGCAGCCATTCGATGCCAGGTTGAGCACAGATATGGCAACGAACGGGGCCGATACGCTCTTTGAGGCGTTCGAGAGCGCCGAGACCCGTAGCATTGAGCGCAGCAAGGCCGATGCCGAGAGCGCCGATGCGGGGGTCGCGCTGGCCACACTGCTGCACGAATACGATATCGCCCCGGAAGATGGGCAGCTCATTCTCTCGCGCGACATCGGGATTTCCGGCCGCACCGTCGCGCGCATCAACGGGCGTACCGTCTCGCAGCACATCCTACAACAGGTGGCGAGCTGGCTGGTGGACATCCATGGCCAGAGCGAGCACATGAGCCTGCTGCGCCCGGAACAACACGTCAACTTCCTTGATCGCTACGCCGAACTCCTGCCGCTACGCGAGCAGGTGGCCACGAAAGTCACGGAATGGCGCGCCATCCACAAAAACCTGCAAGGGCTACAGCAGAGCGAGCGCGACCAGGCTCGCCGCGCCGAGTTCCTGAGCTTCGAGATCGAGGAGATCGAGAAGGCCGAACTCCAGCCGGGCGAGGTCGAGGAGCTGGAGCAAGAGCGCAAGGTGTTGGGCAATGCCGAGCGCCTGCGCGAACTCTGCACCCTCGTCTACGGCTCCATCAAAGGCTCAGAGTTCGCCAGCGACGACGCCCAGCCCGCCCTCGACCAGTTGCGCACGGCCTCGCGTGCCATCAACGAACTTGCGCGCCTCGATCCGGACTTGAAGGAGCACGAAACCAACCTGGCGGAGGCCGTCTACCGCCTGGAAGATGTCGCCGCCAGCATCAGCAGCTACGAAGCCGACATCGAGGACGACCCGCGCCGCCTTGCCGACATCGAAGACCGCATCGATCTGATCTCGAAGATGAAGCGCAAATACGGCGCCACCATCGAAGAGATCCTGCGCCGCGCCGCCGAAGACCGCGCCGAACTCGACAATATCGTGAATCGCGAAGAGAACATCCAGAAGCTACAGCAGCAGGACCAGCAGTTGCGGCGCGAGATCGGGCAGATCGCCCAGCGCCTCTCGGAGCGGCGACGGGAGGCCGCCCTGCGCCTGGCCACGGCCATGGAAGAGCAACTGAACGACCTCAACATGAAACGCGCGCGCTTCTCCGCCGCCATCGAGCAGGTACCCGATAGCGACGGTGTCCCGGCCAGCATCGACGGCGCGCCTGAGCAGCAATACGACTGCGACATCACCGGCATTGATCACGTGCAGTTCCTGATCGCTCCCAATCCGGGTGAGCCACTGAAGCCGCTGACCAAGATCGCATCAGGCGGCGAGACCTCGCGCCTGATGCTGGCTCTCAAGACGATCCTGGCCTCCGCCGACGCCACGCCCACGCTGATCTTCGACGAGATCGACGCTGGTATCAGCGGACACAGTGGCCAGGTGGTGGGCGAGAAGCTGTGGATGCTCACCCGTAGCCACCAGGTGATCTGCGTAACGCACCTGCCCCAGATCGCCGCCTTTGCCGATACCCACTACAATGTCAACAAACAGATTTTCGACGAGCGCACCACCACCAACGTCAACGAACTGCGACCAGAGCAGCGCGTGCGCGAGATCGCGCACATCATGGGTGGCAACGTCACGGAGTTCTCAATGAAGAGCGCCGAGGAGATGCTGGCTCGCTCGTATCTATGGAAAGAACACTGGACCAAAAATAGCGTCTCGTAGCAGGAAGGTAGCAGCGATGACAATCACGTCCCACCCGCAGACGCCCTTTGTCTCGACGCTTCCTGGTCGCTACTACTATGATCCGGCCCTCTACGCGCTGGAGCAGGAGCGCATTTTCTCCACGATGTGGGTCTGCGCCGGACGGGCCGAGGCGCTGGACCGGCCAGGAACGTATCAAACGGTAGATATTGGGCCGGAACAGGTCATTGTGCTGCGCAACAAAGAGCATGGCCTGGGCGCCTTTCTCAATGTGTGCCGGCACCGGGGCGCGCGTTTATGCACTGAGGCAACTGGGCAACTCAAAGGCGCTATCCAGTGCCGCTATCACGCCTGGACCTATGGACTCGACGGACGCTTGATCGGCGCGCCCAATGTCCTCAACGATACAGCCTTCGACCGCGATGCGTTTGGCCTACTGCCGGTGGCCTTAGAGGTGTGGGAAGGACTGATCTGGCTCAATCTCTCAGAGACGCCTGCACCCATTGCCCCACAGGTGAACGCCCCCATTATAGAGCGCTTTGGCAGCGACCTCCCCTTCAGGCGCTATGGCATTGGGAACTTGAAAGCAGGCAAGACGCTTACCTATGACATCCAGGCCAACTGGAAAATCGTGCTGGAGAACTTCATGGAATGCTATCACTGCGGTCCCGTGCATCCTGAGTTCTGCCAGCTCTTGCCCGGCTTCAAAGCGGGTGCATCGTATTTTGAGACCGAGGCAGCGACGTTCGCGGAGGGCGTGGAAGCCTTCTCGCTGACCGGCAAGGCCAGCCGCCCACCCCTGCCAGGTCTGCTCCCCGAAGACCTGCGCCGCTACTATGGCATCGTAGTAGTACCCAACGTGTTGCTCAACCTGGTGGATGACCATGTAGTGATCCACACCCTGTATCCTCAGGGACCGACACAGACCCACGTGACCTGTGACTGGCTCTTTGATCCGCAGGTGATGACGCGCCCGGACTTCGACCCGCTGGACGCGGTTGAACTCTTCGACATCGTCAACCGTCAGGACTGGGAGGTGTGCGAGCTGGCCCAACTCGGTATGTCCTCCAAAGCCTTTCGTGCCGGCGGGGTCTATGTTCCCCTTGAGCGACACATCAGCGCCTTCGCTGACTTCATCCGCGAGACGCTCGGCGCGTAAAGAGGCGCTTCATAGTCAGCACTCTTTTAGCGAGCGATCCTCCAACAGGGGCATATTGCATCTGCTGCCCCTGTTGGAGGATTGTTCAAGAACTTACTGCACCTGTGTCGCCTCTCCCGTGCGCGCTCCTTGTGCTAGATCGTCTTCAGCGATTAGTGGGTGACCAGGACAAGCAAGCACCTGGCGTAGGGGAGAGATGCGAAAAAGCAGTACAATCACCACAATACCTACGACAACGGTAAGAATGCCCGCTTCCCCTACCCACACGGAACTATCCGCGCTCCTCCAACGTCTCTAGAAGAAATCATGTTGTTGAGACACCTACCAAAGGAGCCCGACACCATCCCGATAGTTGTGTAAAGGAAAAGCCTTCTAAAGAGAGCTATTTGAGGTGATAATACAGGCATAGAGCATACCTTTAAGATGCTTCGATCATTTCACAAAAAGGAGGGTCCTATGCCTGTATCCAAGAGAAAGCCTACCACATCAGCCTCTGAGGTTTCAACGCCAGCGTCCTCGTCACCAGTCCTGCCAGACCAGGAAGCCTTTCGCCAGCATTTACGTGGCTTGGCGGTGAGCGCAGTCCAAGTCTTGATTGAACAGACCATGCGTGAAGAGTTAGAGCAATGCATTGGAGCGTCATGGGGAGAATGTACGCCCAATCGCCGTGGGTCTCGCAATGGCTCCTACACCCGCGATTTGGTGACCTCGACGGGACGCATTGAAGACCTTAACGTGCCCAGAGATCGAGAAGGAGTGTTTCATAGCCAGGCGTTCGAGCGCTACAGCCGTTATGAACCGGAGGTGGCCGAAGCTTTAACCCAGATGTTTATCAGTGGGACCAGTACGCATAAAGTCGGAGAGGTCGCTGCCACCCTGATGGGGGTGGCCCCCAGCGCAAGGAGTGTGAGCCGCCTCAACCAAACGCTGACTGAGCAGTATGAAGCGTGGCGAGAGCGTCCTCTGCTCGCCCACTACCGCATCGTGTACCTGGATGGCATCCATTTTAGGGTACGTCATGGAACCCAAACCGATTCAACCATTGTCTTAACCGCACTTGGCGTGGATCTGGAAGGGAACAAAGACGTATTGGCCTTGAGAGCATGTGCGGAGGAAGACAAAGACGGATGGAGTTGTCTCTTACAAGATCTGCGCACACGTGGCGCTACCCAGATGGATCTCATTGTAACGGATGGGCATGAGGGACTCCTGGCTGCTGTCTCTGCCCTCTTTTCCGCAACTGCCCGGCAACGCTGTATCGTGCATAAACAGCGTAATGTGCTGAATGCTATTCCTCATCGGGAGCGCAAAGAGGTCAGCACAGAA
>JALYTT010000171.1 GCA_030854145.1 Chloroflexota bacterium
GTCAGCGCACACGCCCTGCGGGCGGACTGGCGAGGCCAGCCACGCCCTACGGAACGTCGACCGGCCTCTCCTTCACCCTTAACTTCATGTCTATGGGGCTTGTAAACGGCACCCCTACCCATCTCCGCACCCCTACTCCTGCCGATCTACGAAATGATGCCCAGCTCCTTGCCGACGCGCGCGAAGATGTCCAGGGCCTTCGCGAGTTCGTCGCGGGTGTGCAGCGCGGTGACGATGGTGCGCACGCGGCACTTGTCGGCGGGGACGGTGGGGTAGACGATGCCCTGCGCGAAGACGCCTTCCGCGAAGAGGCGGTCGCTGAAGCGCATGGCCAGGGCACCCTCGCCCACGATGACCGGAGTGATGGGCGTCTCGCTGGCGCCTGTGTTGAAGCCGAGCTGCTCCAGGCCACGCTTGAAGAAGTGCGTGTTCTCCCAGAGGGTATCGACGAGGCTGCTATCGTGCTCCAGGAGATCCAGGGCTGCAATACAGGTCGCCACTACCGAGGGTGGATGGGAGGTGCTGAAGAGCACCGGTCGCGCGCGCTGCAACAGGAAATCGCGCACATCCTGGCTACAGGCCACGTAGCCACCCAGCGCGCCAATGCCCTTGGAGAGCGTGCCGATCTGCAAGGCCACGCGCCCATCGAGGCCGAAGTGGTTGACCGTGCCGCGCCCGTTCTGGCCCATGACGCCGCTGGCATGCGCGTCGTCCACCATCACAAAGGCGCCGAACTCTTCGGCAAGCTCCACGATCTGCGGCAGCGGCGCCACATCGCCGTCCATACTGAAGACGCCATCGGTGACCACCATCACCTTGTTGGCGCTCTTCGACTCCTCCAGCACACGACGCAGACCGGCCATATCCTTGTGCGGGAAGACCTTGCGCGGGGACTTGCACAGGCGGATACCGTCGATGATGCTGGCGTGGTTCAGGGCGTCGCTGATAATCATATCGCCTTCCTGCATCAGCGCCGAGATCACGCCCAGATTGGTGGCGTAGCCCGACTGGATCGTCAGCGAGGCCTCGGTATGCTTGAAGCGCGCCAGTTTCTCTTCCAGTTCGTTGTGCAGCGACATGGTGCCCGCGATGGTGCGCACCGAGCCTGACCCCACGCCGTAGCGCTCAATGGCCTTGATGGCGGCCTCGCGCAACTTCGGATGGACGGTCAGGCCAAGGTAGTTGTTCGAGGAGAGCGTGATCACCTCACGACCATCGATGGTGACAGTGGCCTTCTGTTCGCTCTCCAGCACGCGCGGCAGGCGGAAGACGCCCTTCTCCCGCAACGTATCCAGTTCGCTCCTCACGTATTGTTGCAGCCTATCCATAGTTCTCCCCCTATATCAAAAGGTCATGACAATTTTGCCACAATCGCCCGATTGCATAATCTCCATCGCCTCATGAAAGCGCTCGAAGGGCAGGGTATGCGTAATCACCTGCTTCAGGTCGAGCTGCCCGGCCTCCAGAATGCGGCGTGTGCGGTACCAGGTATCGAAGATGCGCCGCCCAGAGATGCCCAGCACCGTCGCGCCTTTGAAAATGATATCATTGGCGAGGTCCAGCTCCACCATAGCTGAAGGCAGGCCCAGGAGCGAGACGCGCCCGCCGCTGCGTAGAACCTTGAAGCTCTGGCGGATAGCCTGCGGATGCCCCGACATCTCCAGTACAACATCCACGCCCAGTCCATCGGTGGCAGCAAGAATAGCCTCTACAGGATCAATGGTGCGTGGGTTAAGGATGTGGTTCGCGCCCATAGTGGTCGCGATAGCCAGGCGTTTTTCGTTCGGCTCAATCGCGAAGATCGTGCTGGCGGCGGAGATGCGCGCCAGGCCCACGGCCCACAGGCCGATGGGGCCACAGCCGAAGACTGCCACGGTTCTACTGGTAATCTCGCCGGCATAGGTGGCATGAACCGCGTTGCCAAAGGGTTCTTGAATAGAGGCCACGCTATGATCGATCTCTCTGCCCGTCTTCCAGGCCACGCTCTCAGGGATCGCGATATACTCGGCGAAGGCCCCATCGCGGTCCACTCCCAGGATCTGCACATTCTGGCAGACATGCGCCTGTCCGGTCCGGCACTGGTAACAGTGCCCACAGGTGATATGCGTCTCCGCCGCCACAAAATCACCAGGAACGAGGGTAACTACTTCATGCCCCACCTCCACCACCTCACCGGCGAACTCATGCCCGAAGATGCGCGGGATCCGCACCCGGCTCTGCGCCCAGGCATCCCACTCATAGATGTGCATGTCCGTGCCACAGATGGACACCGCCTTGACCTGGACCAGCACATCACGGGGGCCGATAGCAGGAATGTCAACGAGGGCAATCTTTGCTCCAGGCGCCGCCTCAACTTTGAGGGCCGCCTTCATCTTACCTTGCATAATTAATGAAATACCTCCACGATCGGCATTCACAGTTTCATACACCTCATTATGCGCCTTCTCGACGGTGATTGCAAGGCCATACCCGCAGAATCGACCCCAGGCGAAGATGCCGGCCAGACCACATATGTAATATGACAGAGGATGGCAGGAAACCCCATATATACTCTCTCTAGAGGCACTCAATCATGTGAAAAACAAAGGAGAGACAGGCAATGAAATATGGAATTGTGCTGCCACTGTCAGGCATTGAAGGCGATGTTGAACGGTTGGTAGAGTATGCGCATATTGCCGAGGAGGAGGGGTGGGACGGGGTTTTCCTGGAAGATTACATCATCTATTGGGGCGCGCAGGGTGTGACCTACGATCCCTGGCTCACGCTGACCGCCATGGCACTACGCACGCAGCGGGTATACCTGGGAACGTCGGTGACGCCGCTGCCATCCCGGCTCCCCTGGCAACTCGCCCGCGAGGCCATCACACTGGATCACCTCTCGCATGGTCGCCTGATCCTGGGCGTTGGCCTGGGTGACGCCCAGGATTTTCACTTTGGCGAGGTCACCGATATGAAGCAGCGCGCCGCTATGCTCGACGAGGGGTTAGATCTCCTGGCGGGCCTGATGAGCGGGCAGCCCTTTAGTTATCAGGG
Organism: Chloroflexota bacterium; assembly: GCA_030854145.1. Next base: position 3,034 of record JALYTT010000171.1, read on the forward strand.
GACGCATTACCAGGTACATGATGTCACCTTTCGGCCAGGGCCGGTGCAGACGCCCAGGATTCCCCTCTGGCTGGGCGGCTTCTGGCCCCGCAAAGCTCCGGCTTTGCGCGCGGCCCGCTGGGATGGCTTCTGCCCCGCCAAAGTGCCTGACGAGCAGGGCGACGGCTCCATCAAGCCAGCCGATATACGCGCGATCAAGACCTTTATCGAAGCGCACCGCTCAAGCTCTGTTCCCTTTGATATCGCCGCAGGTGGCAACAGCCCCGGTGACGATCCAGTCAAAGCACGAGCACATGTCGCGGCATATACTGAAGCAGGAGCGACGTGGTGGATCGAATTCGTATTGCCGGACCCAGGAGAAGGAGAGCAGGCGCTCACACGCATCAAGCAAGGGCCGCCTAAATAGAACCCACATAGCACTCCAGCATCTTTTCTGGTACAATTAAGCACATAAAAGCATGATTTTTGCTTATAACAGGTGGCAAGTAGTTTGTTTGCATGGCCATCTTGTTATAGCTTCGCCCAGTGCCGATGTACCTACCTATACTAGCATCTAATCAAGGGAGTTTTTATGCCACAAACATTGCAGAAACGAAGTGAAATTCCGACAGAATATACCTGGAATCTTGAAAGCATTTTTCAGACGAACGAGGAGTGGGAGCAGGCATTTCAGGAGATACAGAGCCGCATCCCCGAACTGGAGGCCCAACAGGGCACGCTGGCTCAGAGCGGGCAGGCCCTGTTGCAGGTCCTGCGGAAGCGCGATGAGATCTTTGAGGAACTGGGGACGCTCCAGGTCTACGCCTCCATGCGCGGAGACGAGGATACCACCAACAGCACCTACCAGGGCATGAACGACCGCGCCATCCAGCTTGTGGTGCGGGCAGCGACAGCAGCTTCATATATCGAGCCGGAGATCCTGGCGCTGCCGGAGGCAGAACTTGATCGTTTTGTACGTGAGACACCCGATCTGGCATTATACGGGCAGCAATTACGCGATATGAATCGCCAGCGACCCCATGTGCGCTCGGCCGAGATCGAGGCGGTGCTGGCGGCGGCCGGCGAACTCGCGGCATCGCCAGAGATGGTCTACTCGATGATCGACAATGCCGACATGCAACTGCCGCCGATCAAGAACGAACAGGGCGAAGAGGTCGAACTGACGAAGGGCAACTACATCGTCTACGTCCGCAGCACCGACCGCCAGGTGCGCAAGGCCGCCTTCGAGGGCCTGCATAGCACGTTTCTTAAACAGCGCAATACCATTGCCGCGACGCTCGCCGCACACATAAAGACTGGCATCTTTTATACGCGCCAGAATCGCTATAGCTCGTGCCGGGAGCGTGCGCTGTCGCATGACAATATCCCCCTCAGCGTCTACGATAAGCTGCTGGAGACCGTAGGAGAACACATTCCGCTGCTCAATCGCTACATGCGGCTGCGCAAGCGCATGCTCCAGCTTGATGAGCTACACATGTACGATCTCTATGTTCCCATCGTCAAAGAGAGCGCCGTGGAGACCAGCTACGAGCAGGCGCGCGCGACAGTGGTGGCCGCGCTGGCCCCCTTAGGTGAAAACTACATCAACCACCTGCAACAGGCCTTCACACAGCGCTGGATCGATGTCTACGAGACGCCCGGTAAGCGCGGCGGCGCCTACAGCGGTGGCGCCTACAAAACCAGCCCGTTTATCCTGCTCAACTTCCAGAACAATCGCGACAGCATGTACACGCTGGCGCACGAACTGGGGCATTCGCTGCACTCGTTCTATACGCGTTCCTACCAGCCATACCAGTATAGCGACTATACTATGTTCGTCGCCGAGGTCGCCTCGACGCTCAACGAGAGCCTGCTCACCGAGTACCTGCTGAAAACGACCTCTGACCCGGCCGTGCGCCTGGCGATCCTTAACCACTCGCTAGAGGATTTCCGCAGCACGCTCTTCCGGCAGGCCATGTTCGCAGAATTCGAGCAGCAGATATACGGTCTGGCGGAGCAGGGCGAGGCGCTCACCGCCGACACATTGAGCGCCAACTATCGCAAGCTCAACGAGAAATACTACGGGGCTGAGACCGTGCTCGACGACCTGATCGACATCGAGTGGGCGCGCATCCCGCATTTCTACTTCAATTTCTATGTATACCAGTATGCCACCGGCATGTCAGCCGCCAACACTCTGGCGCAGGGCATCTTGCAGGAGGGCACGCCAGCCGTGGAGCGCTACCTGAAGTTCCTCAGTTCAGGCTCCTCCGATTACAGCATCGAGCTGCTAAAGAAGGCCGGCGTGGATATGACCTCGCCGGAGCCGGTACGCCAGGCGCTGGCTGTGTTCGAGTCACACCTGACGCAGATGGAGCAGTTGATCGGCTAGCGGTTTAAAAATCTGCATTCGACGGGTGAGGGAGGCGCTGAGGCGTTTCACCCGTCGAATGCAGATTGTCTAGACCAGAATCTTGCCATCCTTCAAGAAGAGCGTATCGTCGATCCACACTTCGCCGTTGCGGCGCAGGTCGCAGACCATGTCCCAGTGCAGCGACGACTGGTTGACGCCGCCGGTTTCGGGGTAGCTCGCGCCAAGGGCAAGATGTACGGTGCCGCCCATTTTCTCGTCGAAGAGGATATTTCGCGTGCCTCGGTCCACGCGCGCGTTGTTACCGAAAGCGAACTCGCCCAGGTAGCGCGCGCCCTCGTCCAGGTTCAACATCTGCTCCAGGTACTCCTGACCCTGGGCGGCGCTGGCCTCGATCACCTTGCCATCGCGAAACACCAGGCGCACCCCCTCGGCGGCGCGTCCATCGTAAGAGGCGGGGATATCGAAGCGGATCACACCATTGGCGCTGTTCTCAACGGGGCCGGTGAAGAACTCGCCACTGGGGAAGTTGCGCTTGCCATCGCTGTTGATGAAGACGCGATTCTCAATAGAGAGCGTGAGATCGGTGCCTTCGCCGAGGATATGCGCGTGCCGGTGTCCCACGAGCCAGTCCACCAGGCGCTGCTGCTGCGCGGCCAGCTCCTTCCAGCGCGCGCTGGGATCGGCATCGTTGAGGAAACAGGCGTTATACACAAATTCCTCAAACTCGCTCAACGACATGTTGGAATCCTGGGCATAGGCCGCGGTAGGATAGAGCGTCAGCGACCAGCGGAACGTCCCCTCCTGCTCGCGCCTGCGATAGGTCTTTGCCAGCTCACCGTAGGCCTGGCGGCGCACGGCCACATGCGCTGGATCGCTGCCGCTCAAACCTTTGGTATTGCTACTGGCCATAATCAAGAGGCGGGCATCGATGCGCTCGGCCAGGCTGGCTGTATGCGGGGGTATCCAGGCCAGTTGCGCGTCGTTGCCCTCGCGCAGCAGTATCTCTTCAAAGCCTTCCAGTTGCAACAGTGGCAACGGATGCGCCCCGGCACGCAGCACTTCGCGATAGACGGCCTCTAGCAATGGCGTCGCCAGGGGCGTAGAATAAATAGCGACGGTCTCTCCCGCTTTGACATACAGACAATAGTGGACGAGGGTATGCGCCCAGCGCTCAATGCGAACATCTTGCATAAGCTGTTATCCTTCTTGTTCGATGGGCCAGGCACACGTCATCGCCTGGCAAACTGCTGTCATTCTATCATGGAAATACCAACAAGGAATCCGAGACACACAAGAGCGCAATGAGAGCCAATCAGCCCTCATTGCGCTCTTGTGCCTCTACAAACCTTGCTAGCTTATATGTGCTCAAGTGCCTTCAGGATAGCGCGGCGGGTCAGCACCTTCGCCATCTCCGCGCGATAGGCCTTAGAGCCATGGATATCCTCCACCAGCTCCAGGCCCTCGGCGGCATGCTCTGCGGCCGAGGCGATGGCCGCCTCATCGAGTTTCTTGCCCACGAGGGTGGACTCGACGCCGCTGTCGCGCGTAGCCTTTAGCGAGGCGCCGGTGGTGACAATGCTGGCGGCCGCGCAGACACCATCGTTGTCCAGGGAGACAACTGCCGCGCACCCCACGATCGCGTAGTGCGAGGCCTTGTTCGCGAGCTTGGTGTACGCGCTGCCGGTGCGCGCGGCCGGCAGGGGGAAGCGGATCTCGGTAATGATCTCATCGGGGTGTAACGCCGTTTCGAACATGCCGGTGAAGAAATCATCGATCTTGATGGTGCGCACGCCGCCAGGCCCCTGCACCAGGATGTCGGCCTTGAGGGCCAGCACGATGCCAGGCATGTCGCCGGCGGGGTCCGAGTGCGCCACGCTACCACCGATGGTGCCGCGATTGCGCACCTGCTGATCGCCGATCTGCGCGATGCCCTCCGCGAATATCGCATAATGGCGGCGCAGGAGTTCGGAATGCTCAAGCGTGTTATAGGTGGTCAGCGCACCAACGGCGATGGCGCCGCCTTCCTCTTTAATGTACGAGAGGCCGCTGATCCTGCCAAGGTCAACCAGGTGCGCGGGCTGCGCCAGGCGCAGTTTCATCGTGGGGAGCAGGCTGTGCCCCCCAGCCAACACCTTGGCGTCATCTCCATATTGTTGCAGGAGCGCAATGGCCTCATCCACACTCTTGGCGGGATGATAATCAAACGCTGCTGGTACAGACATATCTCTCTCCTATTCGTGCTACTGCTGCTGGTGGATAATCTTCCACAGCTTCTCTGGCCTGAACGGCATATCGATATGGGCCACATTAAGGGCATCGGCCACAGCCGCCGCCACCGCTGGCGTCGAGCCAATAGTACCCGCCTCACCAACCCCCTTCACGCCGAGCGGATTAACAGGGGTGAGCGTGACGGTATGATCAAGCTCGAACATCGGGAACTCCGAGGCATATGGCATGGCATAGTCCATCAGCGAGGCCGTCAGGAGCTGGCCGTCATCGCCGTATTCCACCCCTTCCCACAGAGCCTGGCCGACGCCCTGGGCGATACCGCCATGCACCTGACCCTGCACTATCATGGGATTGAGCTGCCGTCCGCAGTCATCAACCGCGATGAAGCGTTTAAGCTGGGTCTCGCCAGTGTCCTTATCTACCTCGACCACACAGATGTGCGTGCCAAAGGGGAAGACGCAGGCCTCCGGCTCAAAGAAGACCGTCGTCTCCAGGCCAGGCTCGATACCAGGCGCGAGCGTATTGGAGAGATTAGCGGCAGCGGCTATCTCAGCAAAGGCCACCGCTTTCTGGGGCGAGCCAGCGACCGAGAACTTGCCGTCCTCCAGCGTCACATCGGAGGCGCTGGCCTCCAGCATGTGAGAGGCGATCAGCTTCATCTTCTCTTTCAGACGCTGGACGGCGTTGAAGACGGCGGAGCCACCGACGGCCGTCGTGCGGCTGCCATAGGTGCCGCGCCCCTCCGGGGTCGAGTCCGTATCGCCATGCAGGATCATCACGCTATCGACCGGGATGCTGAATTCTTCGGCGACGATCTGGGCAAACGTCGTCTCTTCTCCCTGACCATGCGGTGAAGAACCAGTGTAGACCATCACGGTGCCGCTCTGCTCAACGCGTACGCGGGCGCTTTCGTAGAGGCCGACGGGCGCGCTGCCCTTGGGGCCGAAGCCGCAGATCTCAATGTAGGAGGAGACGCCGATACCCATCAGCTTGCCTTCGCTGCGTTTCTGGGCCTGTTCCGCGCGCAGACTCTTGTAGTCAGCGATCTGCAAGGCCTTGTCAAGCGCGGCCTCGTAGTCACCTGTGTCGTAGACCGCACCGGCGGACGACTTATACGGGAACTGATCGGGCTGGATGAAGTTCAGCCGGCGGATCTCCACAGGGTCGCGGCCCAGTTCATGGGCCACCAGGTCCATAGCACGCTCTACGGCGTAGGTGGCCTCGGGCCGGCCGGCGCCGCGATAGGCATCGGTGGGAGCTTTATTGGTGAAGACGATATCGGCGCTCAGGTGGACCGGGATATCATAGGAGCCACAGGAGACCGGGAAGCCAAAGGCAATCATGATCACATCGGTGAAGAGCTGGCAGTAGGAGCCAAGGTCAGAGATACCGTGAATCTTCAGTCCCGTGACCCGGCCCTCTCTGGTAGCCGCCACCTCGATATGGTCAACCTGGGCGCGACCGTGGACGGTGACTGCCAGGTTCTCGCTGCGGCTCTCAATCCACTTGACCGGGCGCCCAGTCCTCATGCTGGCGAAGGCCGCCACCATCTCTTCGGGATAGACATTCAGCTTGGAGCCAAAGCCCCCGCCGACCTCGGGCACGATCACACGCACCTGGTGCTGTGGGAGGCCAACCAGGGCCGAGAGGATATTGCGCAGCAGGTGCGGGATCTGCGAAGAACTCCAGACAGTCAGCGATTTATCCGACTTGCGGTATTCGGCCACCACGCCGCGCGTCTCCATCGAGACAGGCGCCATACGCTGATTGACCAGGCGCTGCTTGATAACCACCCCGCCATCGGCTCTGGTCTTCTCAAACACCTGGTCCATCTCGTCCGAGGGCGGGTGCATGCTAAAGGCCACATTGGAGTCGAACTCTTCGTACAGGATCGGCGCACCAGGCTCCATAGCCTTCTCGACATCAATCGCCGCCGGTAGGGGTTCATAATCAATGTCGATCAGGTCAAGAGCATCACGCGCCGTATAGGGGTCATCCGCGATGACGACGGCGACCGGGTCACCATAAAAACGGACCTTGCCCTCGGCCAGGGGGCCGCGCACGCCCATCCCTTCAGCAATCTTTCCCAGGGGAACTGCGATGGCAACGTTCCCCACCGCGCCTTTCATGTCTTCCGCTGTGTAGACCGCCACGACGCCGGGCATCTTCCGGGCCTCAGCGGTCGCGAGTCTGGTGATACGCGCGTGTCCATACGGGCTGCGAAGCACGGCCATATGCAGCATACCATGAAGCTTAATGTCATCGACGTATGTGGCCTGACCGGTAATCAAGCGAGGATCTTCGCGCCGCTTAATCGGCGAGCCCAACAAAGCCGCAATACTCATAGGAAACCTCTCCTCTCTCGGAACGAGAAATAGAAGACGCACGGAGCAATATACATTTCCGGCTGGCTTGAACTGACGCCTATTCGCCCGCGCCGACAGGCTCGGTCGCTTTGGTCTGCATATGCTCAGCAGCATACTGAACAGCGCGCACAATGTTCTGATAGCCGGTACAGCGGCAAATGTTGCCATCCAGGCCGCGGCGAATCTCGGCCTCGCTCGGATGGGGATTGTTCTTGAGGAGCTGGTACGATGCCATAATCATACCGGGAGTGCAGAAACCGCACTGCAAGCCGTGTTTCTCCCAGAAGCCTTCCTGGATCGGATGCAGGCCACCCTCGGGTGCCAGCCCTTCGATGGTGGTCACGTCACAGCCATCGGCCTGAACTGCCAGCACGGTACAGGATTTCACAGCGTCACCGTTGAGCAGCACGGTACATGCCCCACACTGCGAAGTATCGCAGCCTATGTGGGTGCCGGTAAGGTCGAGTCCCTCGCGTAAATAATGCACCAGCAACATGCGCGGCTCAACCTCTGAACGGTGTTGCTGTCCATTCACAGTGACAGTAATTTCGCGCTTCGTCGTCATTGATGGTACCTCCATCTGCTTAGTCGCGTCGGGGGATCTTCAGTCGTCTTTGCATACTAGTGGTGAAAGCAGCGGAACTGAAGAGAGAACGCGACGATGCCTTTTTAGCCACAGGCGCGGTGCAACGCTTTGTTTGTGGTTCCAATCAGGGGGAAGGAGGCACCGCCCTCCTCGTGTCCATCCCTGCCTCCATGCTAGCCGATACTACTCCTTTCCTTCTTAAAGAATACAGAAACCCACCAAATAAACCGAGGACTGTTCACCTTTCTGGTAAGATGCAATTCTTTCCAGGTGTGGATACGTTGGCTAGTTTCAGCACTACAGCATCGCATTGGCAGGCAACCACAGCCGATACATACAAATTAGAGAGTAGCATACGCAAGGATATAGTGTCAAATTGTTAGTAGCTTGCCCTGAGATCAGCATTCCCCTCACATAGTCGATAGAAATATGATACAATACAAACGAACTGCTAATAGCGTACATAGTACACTAACTATCACTATAGAAAAGCATGAAGGGAGGGTGCTACCATGCATCGTCGCGCCCCCGATTTTCATCCAGGACTGATGACAGACATGTATCATCCAGATTCAGCATACATCAGTTGGCGTAGCGGCCACAATGGGTTGGCCACCTTTGATCTGTACACCCGCACGGCTCCATTTGGCGGGGCCTACCTGCTCGTGGCTGGGCTGGAGGCGGCGCTAGAATTTGTGCAGGCCTTTCGCTATACCGAGGAGGAACTAAAATTCCTCGCACGTATTCGCGATTACGACAGCGCCTTTCTTGATGAGTTGGCGCAACTGCGCTTCACCGGTGAGATCCTGGCGCTCTCGGAAGGCATGATCGCCTTTCCTAACGAGCCGATCTTGCGCGTCACGGCACCGTTTCGCGAGGCCATCCTACTGGAGGCGGGCCTGTTGCAGGCCATGAACCTCTCCACGCTGATCGCCACGAAGGCCTCACGGGTCGTCTATGCCGCCGAGCATGGTCATCCGCGCCGGGTGGCAGAATTCGCCTTCCGGCGCGCGCAGGAGCCGCTGACAGTAGCGCGCGCGTCGTATATCGGAGGCTGTGCCAGCACATCGCTGCTCAATGCCGCCTTTGAGTTTCGCCTACCGGCCACCGGCACGGTGCCGCACGCGTTGATCGAACTATTCCCCAGCGAGGAAGAGGCCTTTGAAGCCGTCGCCGAGGCCTACAACCGCTACACCCTGCTCCTCGATACCTACAACACGCGCCATGCTACCCACACTGCCATCGCTGTCGCGCTGCGCTCGCAGGAAACGTTGGGGCATACGTTGGCAGCGGTGCGACTGGACAGCGGGGATATCGTCGCCGACAGCATCTACATCCGCGAGCAACTGGATAAAGCCGGCCTGACCAACGTGCGTATTCTGGCCAGCGGCGACCTGGACGAGTGGAAGATCCTCGAACTTCTGGAAGCCGGAGCGGCCATTGACTCCTTCGGAGTTGGCACCTCGCTGGGAATTGGAGCGGGGTCAGCGGAACGCGGCATTGAAGGCGGCGCGCTCGGCGGCGTCTATAAGGAAGTCTGGTATGTCGATGAGGCGGGGACCGAATATCCCAAAGTCAAGATCGCCGGAGAGAAATCTACCTGGCCTGGGAAAAAGGAGATCTATCGCCATCCGCACTGGGAAGAGGACATCGTTCAACTTGCGCATGAGCCACACCCGTCCGGCTACAGCCGACTCCTCAAGCCGGTTATGCGCAACGGAGAGATGATTCCTGGCAGCTTGCCCCCGCTTTCTGAGATTCGCGAACTGGCGCAACAGAACCTGCAAGCGTTGCCTGAGCGCTATCGCGTCCTCACTCCTGAGCAGCCCTACCCGGTACGCTTCAGCGAAGGGTTGCAGGCCCTCCGCATGCAAGCAGCCCAATTAGTCAGCAGAACCATGTAGCAGACGTCCCGTAGCGCGTGGCTTGCCTCGCCGTCCTGGTGGTAAC
>JALYTT010000633.1 GCA_030854145.1 Chloroflexota bacterium
CGGGGCTACCATTTCCTGGGATACCTATAGTAGCACAAGTCAGGAACAGACCAAACTGCAAACCGCCGTTGTCAGCGGCAGTGGCCCCGACATCTTTAGCCTGGGAACAACATTTGTGCCTACCGCCCAAGCGACGAAAGGGTTCCTCACGCTGAGCGCTACTGATTGGCAACAGGTCGGTGGGAAGAGCAAATTCTTTCCCCAACAGCTCACCATGTCGGGCATTACGCCTGATCAGACCATTGGCATTCCCTGGATCATGGCTCCCTTTGCTATGGTCTATAACAAGGATCTCTTCCAAAGGGCAGGCATCACTGCTCCCCCTACGACCTGGACCGATTTTGTTCAGGATGCCCAGAAGATCACGCAACCCTCGGCGGGGATTTATGGAGCGGAGATGGACCCTTCAGATTCATTTGATACGTGGAAGATTATCTGGACCTTAAGCAAACAGTTAGGCAAGGATTTTCTTTCTCCCGATCTCAAAACAGCCCAGTTGAACACTCCTGAGGCGCAGCAATCCTTACAATTCTGGTTTGATTGGGCCACGAAATACAAAATCTCCGATCCAAATGCCATGTCCTGGAAATCGGGGGATGCCACGCGCGCCTTTGCCAGTGGCAAGGTGGGTATGCAGATGATGATCTCCACATCGATCATTCCCACCCTCAATAAGTCAAGCATGGCTGATCACTATGCCTTTGCTCCCATGCCGACTGTCCCCTATGGGATGCAGCAACGGCCCGCCAACGGCATTGCCGCTACCTCCATTGTCTCAGGCCAGATGCTGGCTATCGCGAGTTATACCACCGTGAAAGACCTGGCCTTGAAATTTATTAACCTGATCACTGATACGCAGCATCAGATCGACTGGCACAAAACCTTTGGGGATCTCCCGGCCAATGTCACGGCTGCCAATCAGCTCGCCAGCCAGAATCCTCAGACCGCCGCTTTTCTGCAAGCAGAGGCCGGAGCCACGCCGACGCCGTTCTCTGGCTCCTGGGCTTCTATCCAGGTTTCCATGGCTGGGGTCTGTTCCAAACTGGCCAATTCCGTCGCGACGAATCAGTATAGACCGTCTCTGATCCAGCCATTGTTGGATCAGGCAAACCAGCAAATTCAAAGTTCTCTGAAGTAGAGACCCCTCTTCTCCGCTCTGGCAAGCCAGGCAGCGATTGAGTGGCTTGCCAGAGCGGAAGTGAAAGCACATCTGCTCATAGATGTCAGCCAGGATGCGTCCTGCACCGGGCGCATCCCGCAACCGAAAAGGCGGTAGGTATGTCCATCAGTTCTACGCCCAAAAAAGTGTCAGCCCCGATGCACACACCCGTTGCTGCGCTGAAGTCGGGCCGGTTCCGCAAGCGCGCTGGGAGCCGCCGCCCTATGTGGTTGCTCTGGCCAGGCCTCGTGTTGCTTCTCGTGGTGATTGGCATTCCTTTTCTGACGGCTTTCTATATCAGCTTTCTCAATCTTGACCAATATAGCTTGCGTCACTGGCTACAAGCTCCCTGGGTGGGATTCAGCAACTATATTGCTACGCTCACCAATGGGAGCGCGGTTGGTACCTCAATGGTCGCCTCACTGGGCGTCAGCCTTGGCTTTTCGGTGCTCACGACTCTGCTGATCCTGCCTATCGGCATCCTGGCTGCTCTGACGGTGAATACGCCATATCGCGGACGTGCCATTGTGCGTGTGCTCTATTTGATCCCCTATGTCATCCCTACGTTTGTGACTGCGCTCATCTGGCGCATGATGTTCTTAAACGGAACGGGCCTGGTTGATCGCTTTCTGGCAGCAATCCATGTCGCTAACATCAATACCTACTGGCTGCTCGGCTCGAATAGTTTCTGGGCGATGGTGATAGCTGATACCTGGGCCTCATGGCCGTTTCTGTATATGATCACCCTGGCCGGCTTGCAATCTCTTCCCGCTGAGGTCTATGACGCGGCCGCAGTGGATGGGGCAAATTTTCGCCAGAAGGTACGGCATATCATTTTGCCCCACTTGCGCTCCACACTGGCGCTTGCCGTGCTTCTTTCGACGCTCAATCACCTGAATAATTTTACCCTGCCTTTTGTCATGTTTGGTACGCCCCCTCCTGCCGAGGCTGATGTACTCCCTCTGAATATCTATATCTCTTCGTTTCAGCTCTTTAATTTTGGCGCTGGAGCCGCTATGTCTGTTTTGACATTGATTATTGTGTTAATCCCTGGTTTCCTCTATATTCGCTCTTTGCGTTTGAGTGAGGTGAAAGCAGCATGAAACGTCACTACAAATCACAGGAGATTGTACCACCATGGGTGCGGTTCTTTCTGATCATTGTGCTCGCTACCTTTGTCTTGATCCCTGTCGTGTATATGCTCCTGCTCTCTGTGACGCCGGATAGCGAGATTAATACTGGGCAGTTGTTGCCATCCCACTGGGCTTTTGAGAATTATGTGCAGATATGGTCCACGATCGACCTGGGCCAGGGTTTGGTGAATAGCATCGTGATCTCGATGACTGCCAGTACCATCGCAGTCTTCCTGGCTGTTGGGGCAGCGTATGTGATAACGCGCTTCAGTTTTCGTGGTCGCGTGGCCTATCTGTATGCTCTCGTTGGCCTGCAAGCTATCCCAGGAGTTATGCTCTTGCTGCCACTTTTTGTGCTTTTTATCTCTATACAGAGTTTTATCCATGTGGAACTGGTGGGAACGTATACCGGGGTAATCATTACGTATTTGACCTTCTCACTGCCTTTCGCCACCTGGCTGCTGATCACGTATCTGGCGAATATTCCTCTCGATATCGAGGAAGCGGCCATGATCGATGGGGCCACACGACTGCAAACGCTCTGGCGTATCGTTGTGCCACTGGCGTTACCGGGCCTGGTCGTCGCGCTGGTTTTTGCATTTTTGACGGGTTGGAACGATGTGCTCTTTGCCAGCGTGCTGACTTCGCCAGAGACGCAGACGGTAGGTGTGCAGTTGCAGGTCTTTAGTGCCTCCCAGGAAGGTGGGGCATTGCCGCTCTACGGCCAGTTGATGAGCGCGGCTCTCGTGAGCGGATTACCGGTCGTCATTTTGTATCTGGTCTTTCAAAAATATCTGATTGGCGGTCTGACCGCTGGCAGTGTGAAAGGATAATGATGAAACTGACCTATACCTCTCTGGCCTGCCCCGGCTGGACTATCGAAGAGGCGGTGCGCGCAGCGAAGGGCTACGGCTATGCGGCGATCGAATGGCGATTAGCAGACGGTGCTATTATCGAGCCTGACGTCTCTGCGGATAGACGCCGCAGGCTACGCGAGGTACCCGCCGCTCATGGTATTGAAGTAGCCTGTCTGGACTCCTCGTGCAGGGTAGTGCAGCGGGAGCCGAAAGAGCGCGCGGCGACGATTGAGGCTGGTCAGCGTATGCTGGATGTGGCGGCCGACATTGGCGCGCCTTTTTTGCGTGTCTTTGGTGGAGAGGTGCCCGCCAATACCACGCGCACCTCTCTGCTTGACTCAGCCGCCGCAGTGCTTCATGCCCTCGCTGAGTATGGCGCTGAACGCGGTGTGACTG
>JALYTT010000172.1 GCA_030854145.1 Chloroflexota bacterium
GCATAGCAGTAAGAGCAGGACTCCATAAACCAGAAAAATACGGCATGAGACTGCTTGCTGGTATAATAGACGTATTCGAGGAATTTGCTAAAAGTCACATCATCATTAGCAAATTGTATGCAGTAAGTGATACACCGGATGGAGTTAAACTTAGCCGTGACTTAGGATTTGAGGAAAAACCACCAGTACCAGGAAGTACTTTTAATCAGTACATATTAGACTTCAATACATCAGATTCATCTTTCTCTCAAGAGTACAGAAGCCTACTATCAAAACAAGATCAATTAACATAGCCCAGGAACAGGTAAAAAACTACAACCATAAAAGGAGAGTCCTTTGACTCTCCCTTCTCATAAATCATCATCGATACAAGTAAAACTGTTTGATATCAGCCCAATGCCCCGGCGACTTCACAGCAAAAATAAGGCCACTCCTCTTATTAGCACACTTTACAAAAAAATCCCTAGCATACTCTGGACCCTCAGGACCAATATGCTCTATCCCAAGTACCTCAACAATATCCCCAGTCTCCTCTACAATACACTTTGCAAGCTCCTTTATATTCTCCCTATTCATTTTGCACCCCTCTCTATAACAAAAACAGGGTAACCAGTTACCCTTATCTAGATACTCATATCTCAATACTCTCACAAGGCTAGGAGTTCTGTCAAGCGGGTAGTAGAGTTAGACTCTACCCCATCATAGATGAGGACAAAAATGCTAATTATGATTAAACTAAAGATCAGAGAAGTAGCCAAAGCAAAAGGATTTAGTATGGGCAAACTCTCAAGAGCATCCGATGTATCCTACAGGACAATCAAGCTTATCTATGCAGACCCATACAGATCTATCGAGACCTATACTCTAGACAAGCTCGCCACAGCGCTAGGAGTCAAAGCAGAGGAACTCATAGAAACAGTAGACAACAAGCAACCAGAAAACTAGAAAGGGCACTAAAAGCAAGAATGGCTTGCCATAAGCCGCCATCAAACCTCCCACTACGCCTCAAAATTGACAGCAGTTTTGACAGCAGAACCGACTATCACCATTAGAAATACACAGACCTATTTAGACAAGAAAGGACCTCCTATCGCACCACATACCACCCGAAGCACCTCATAAGCCGCCCCAATACGCCTGGCCACGAGTTCAACTCTCCCCCATCTCCACCATCCACGAGGCGAGAAGTAGGCTTGTGAAAGCCCTTCCCGCCTCGTTTTATGCCTTATCGCAAAACATCCTTCTGAAGGGCAGGAAAAGAATGCTGAACAAATTGAAAATTCACTTAGCCCTTAGACACCCCTGGTGGCGCACAAGACAAGAGCATAACCCGCTTATAAGAAAACACCTCTTACAAGTGACTCCGGCTCCTTTCGCTCGCCGTAATATCTTTTGTAGCAATCGGCTTTTTCAAAATAAATATGAGATGTACGAATGGATTCAGGAGGCAATAGATAAAGGTATCACCAACCCTGGTGCCATTCATCGCTATGCTCATCAGAAAGAAATCAGCATTCACCGAACGTAACAAACCAGGCAACAAAGCCTGTTGTAGCCCCCATCCTGGACATTGCGTCACTAATCCACGAAAAACACCAATATGCTATCATGTGTTCAGAGAAAAGACCGATACCTCCTGAAATTACAAGATCGTGTGGTAGTACAAGTAGAGTTGTGGGGAGCCCCAGAGAGGATTATCAACCATGCTACAGCCAGAGTCAGCACAGCCCTATACGCTTGCAGAATATTGGAAACTCATTGAAACATTCCCTGAGCATAGATACGAGTATATCGATAACCATGTACGCATGATGACAGGCGGTACACCTGCACACGGACAAATAACGGGCAATATTATCACCTTCCTGAACAATACCCTCCGGGATGAGGAATGCAACGTCTATAATCCTGATGTTGCAGTTCGGCTAGCAGAGAATAGGTACTACTACCCTGATATCTCTGTGTCTTGTGACCCACATGACTGGACACGGACGAAAGCCATAGAAGCGCCCACCGTCATCATAGAGGTGCTGTCACCAGGCACAGAACACATTGATCGCCTGGAAAAGTTGCCGGTCTATAAAGCCTACCCGACGATCCAGGATATCTTGCTAGTAGACGCGCGCAAACGCTTTGTTGAGCACTATCATCGCGTTGGGCCCTCCTCGTGGATGAACCATATGTTAGGGCCAGGAGACACGATTACCCTTGGATCACTGCAAGTAGCACTCCCGGTAGATGAGATATATCGTAAGGTCTATCTGGAGATGGAAGATAAGCTTGCCTGAAGCGCGTAGAAAGGCGCTCGCGTGTAGAGACATAGGAGGGGTCTTTCTGCGGGAAGAGAAAGGAAGGAGCCAGCGATGAAACAGTGGTCCCGGTATCCATTGTATATAGCCGCCTTGGTGTGTGGTCTTCTCGGCTGCGGATTACTTGGTGTGGCTGCGACATTCCACCGGAGCGGCGTCTCTATTTTCGTCCTCAGCATCATTGCGCTAGCATTGTCCGTCATCTTCTTTAGCCTGCTTATCAGACGCACCCTGAGCCGGGCTGAAGCCAGGTCACGCCGGACCTACCTTACGTTTCTCAGGAGAAAGAACAGGAACCTGGAAGTGTAAACACAGCAGGCACCTCTTGAGATTCCCCAAAAGTATCCGATAGAGAGGGGGAAGAGCGCATACGTCTTATGAGCAGGTCATCTCGCGCGTCTCACCGAAATGAGGAGATCTTGCGGAAAGAAAAACATGCCACAGATCCATATGGATACCGACCTTCTGCGCAGGCTGGCGCAGGACTTTACGCAGATACACACCGATTTCGCGCAGTACGGGGTTTCAGCGGTGTACCGCCCGGCTAATCAGCTTGAGTATGACTGGCAAGGGATCGGCAGGCAGAGATTTCAACAAGATATGGCTGAATGGTGGGCCATCTTCAACCAGATGCTTCATCAGAGTGAGACCATTGCACTCTATCTTGCAGGAGTAGCCAGCGATTTTGAGAATGCCCAGTATGCGGGGCATAGCTACTGAGTGAACCAGTATACTTGCTGGTAAAATCTTACTCAGGCGCAAACGAGGTATAAAGCGTCGTGAGCGCCTGGCGGAACGCGCGCTCATTCTCGAATGGGTCGCCGCGATCATAGAGCATACTGCTGGTAGGTTCGCTGGTAAGGGTGCTGGCAAAGCGGCCATCATCGTGAACATCCAGGTGACAGGGGCGCAACTTGTTGGGCAGCACCACATCGGTTGGCAACAACTCATTGCGTGGTACCATGCGATACTCCCCTGCCTGGCGACGCACCAGAAGCCGATCCGTGATATTCGTCCAGAGAGCGGTCTCCCAGACATAGTGGCGTCCATCGGGATGAGCCGGATCTGAGAGGGTATAGATCTGCTCCATAAGCTCCTCCGGCAGATCGGCATCCATAGCCCGCAAAAAGTCTATCCGCGAGAGGCGCCCAAAGGCATAACCCAGGTAGCGGCGCAACCTGGGATGCATCTGCGCGATAAAGCGCATATCGGTCATCTGCCAGAAGCTCGTATGCTGTCCATAGCCGAAGGGGCCCTCTTCCGTCGCGCAGGGATAGAGTGCGATGGGCAGGTCGCTGCACAGCAGACGCACGAAGGCATGAGGGTCCAGGCTGACATTCCATTCCAGGAAATCCGGCACGGTCGCTATGGACTGCGTCCCCACAGCGCCGGCCGAGATATGAATACGCTCAACTTTCGCACGCAGAAGTTCAGGTTCGCGATTGTAGGCCGCGGCCAGCGCGCGCACCGACCCCTGCGTCAT
This sequence comes from Chloroflexota bacterium, assembly GCA_030854145.1. Next base: position 3,793 of record JALYTT010000172.1, read on the forward strand.
GATAGCCACCGGGCGCTCGCTGCGCCGCAACGTTTCCAGAATGAGTTCGATACCCTGCTGCTGAAACGCCGGCACATCATGCATAGGATCATCAGGCGCTCGCAGAGGAGAAAAGGGGCTGGTGGCGCAGGGAACGGTGCGCCCAAAGATATAGTTGAGCTGCATTACCGCGATAAAGCCGGGGTCGCGCGGTCCATTGGCGTCTTCAAAACCAAGATGCTGCGAGACAGGCTGGCGCATTTTCTCGGTCGTATCGAAAATCACCGCGCGCAGATCGATTTCCGGCAGAGCGTAGGGCAATAGCAAGTCAAAGTTATCCGCCGCATCCTGCGCAGGAATATACAGATCGGTAATGTCTATCACAGGAACTCTGCGCATCGCATTTCACCTTCTTGTATGACTATGGCTCTGACCACCTTCATTCGACACGTAAGCCGCCCCCATCCGCGTAGGGATTCGGCTTGCCGCATCCGTGTCAGGCATCCCTTGGGGTGCCTGTGGGGCCTCCTGCCTGGCCGCGCACGCGAGACCGGTACACAGATGCGGCATTTCGTGTAGGGGCGCTGCTTCGGCTCCTCTTGCCCACCTTGTCGACGGGCAAGAGGAGCCGAAGCAGCGCCATGTCCCAATTACGCGGATGCCGCGTCCTCCAGCAGAGCCGTCTGCTTATAGCGGAAGAGCGGCCTCAGCACAAGGTAGAGGACGATGCTCACCGCCGCCCCAAGCAGGTAGCCCAGGCTGGTACTGACAAAGATGCCTTTGGCCAGGGGGCCGTTGAAGAAGGCCGACGAGGTAAAGAGCAGGCCCACCCCAATACCGACCACCCAGGCGATGCAGGCAGGGATATTGAAGCCGGCAGTATAGTAGTAGGAGCTGGCCGGTCCCATAGTCTGCAAACTCTTCTTGTCATAACCACGACGCCAGATCATATCGATCAGGAAGATCGCCGCCCACACCGTCAGTGCGTCAGCCAGCAAGAGCAGGAAACTGGTGAGGGCACCCTGGAAGTCATTGCGAATCAGCAGCACGTAGATCGCGCCGATGACCATTAAAACACCGTCGATGAGCACGGCGTACTGGCGCCTCATACGGATACCCATCGCGAGCAGATTGAGACCCGACGAGTAGATATCGAGCGCAGCGCCGGCCAGTAGCCCGCCAATAGCCACGAGCAGGTAGGGGATAGACAGCCAGGATGGCAGCGCCTGTTGAATAGTAGAGAGCGGGTCCGCCGTAGTCAGTACAGCGGACTTGTGCGAGGCCAGGAGCACACCAACGATCATGAGCACGTAAAGCGGCAACGTGCCGCCAAGCGTGGTCCATAGGGTAATCGCGCGCCCCGAACTCCTGCGTGGCAGATAGCGTGCGTAATCCGCGCCGGTGTTAATCCAGCCGATACCGGTGGCCGCCATGACGATGATGAAGGCCGTCACCAGGCCCGTATCCCAGGGACCCATGGGCTGGCTCAACACTTTGTGCCAATCGGTCTGAGGCACAAGAAACACAATAATCACGACAGTGAGAATGCCAAAGACCCAGGTCGCAGCACGTTGCAGCCAGATAAGTGTGGCATGTCCCCAGTACCCGCAGACCACCACCGCCACCGCCAGCAAGAGAATGCAGACGAAGGTCCAGAAGGGGTTGGTTTGCACGCCCACCACACGTAGAAGCGCCAGCAACGCGTACGTTGAGGTAATCACGAGGATGGTCTCCCAGCCAACCAGGCTGATCCAGCTCACCAGCGTCGGCCCAATATTGCCGCGCGTCCCAAAGACGGCGCGCGAAAGGGTGAGCATCGGCGCGCCACCCCAGACGCCGGGAATGCTGAGAATACCCACAAAGATAAAGGAGACCGCGGTAGCCACCAACCCGATAAAGAGACTTTGCCACAGGTTCAGGCCGTTCCCGGCCAGGTACTGCGCTCCGTAGACAACACCCAGGATGCCGATATTACCGGCGAACCAGACCCAGAATAATTCCAGCGGCCTCCCATGGCGCTCCTGCTGATCTATGGGATTGATGCCGTTCATTTCGACCGACCACACGCGGTCGCTCTCAGGCTGCCGTATTGTACTCATACATCACCTTTCCCTGGATAAACACTATCGCTGAATAAGGCCAGTTCTCACAAGGGAGGGGCTCTGCTTCTACTGTACCATAAAATTATTCTCTCCCCTTGCTGACTTAGCGTATATTATACACTAAATACGTAGAGATCGCAATTTAGCCAGCCTTCCCAATTACGATCAGGCTTTTACATGGCCCCAGTAGCAAAAAAACAAGTACTTTATCATGAGGCTGTTTTTTTGTTATAATTGCGCTGAAGGGTACGTAGTATATATATAGAAACATGTGAACCACGGAACGGTCTAAACTTAACCGAATCTCTACCTAAAGACTACCTGTCTACCCTTTCTTTTGTACGTTTTTTCTTCGATAATAGACACATAAGCGTATGGATAGCCCTTTTTAACTCCTAGGAGCAACGACCATGATAACAGAGCAACCGGTAAGGCATCCACCAGGGGCCGCGCAGCAGCCGGCAGGACAGCAGCCTGATCGTAAACCACAAAGGCAGGGGTGGCGCATAGTAGGCATCACGCTACTGGTGCTGTCGCTTCTGCTCACTCTATCAAGCATTGCTGATATCGTGGTGCTTACACGCGCCCCAGCGCCTGCTCCGCACTCACGCCCACAGACAACCATCCACCCACAACAATCGTCGCCAACAGCGGCTCCCAGCCCGACTGTAGCGGCGACTCCCACCCCGAACACAGCACAATTGACCTCACAGGTGGATACCCTGTTCACAAATAGGGTGAGCGGGCATCAGTTCAGTGGCTCAGTCTTGATCGCCCAGAACGGTCAGGTGCTTTTCAGCAAGGGCTATAGCATGGCTAGCTGGGATAATAACACGCCCAACACGCCACATACCAGGTTTCATATCGGGTCCCTCACCAAGCAATTTACCGCCTCGGCAATTATGATCTTGCAAGAACGCGGCAAGCTGCACGTGCATGATCCCCTCTGTAACTACCTTCCCTATTGTCCCACCGCCTGGCATTCACTGACGATTCACCACCTGTTAGACCACACTTCTGGCATTCCCCAACTGGATGACGCGCGCGTGTCGATCGCTTCGCCCACGGCCTTTATCGCCAGCTACAGAGGCGTGCCCCTGGCCTTCACACCCGGCAGCCAGTACAGTTACTGCAGTGTCTGCTTCCAGATTCTAGGTATTGTTGTCGAGCAGGCTTCAGGCCAAGCATACAGCACTTTTATACAGCAGACGATCCTGACCCCATTACACATGGACAGCAGCGGCTTTTTCGCGAATTATTCCTCCATGCCGGATCATTCGGTAGGATACGCAAGCTGGCAGCTTAAAGCAGTCGATCTAGGCTGGTCCGTCGCGCCGAACATGTCGTTCCTTTTTGCCTCAGGCCTGCTGGTGACCACGGTTGAGGACCTGTACCGCTGGGACCAGGGGCTGTATGCACATACAGTGATCTCTCAACAGTCGCTGGATCAGATGTATACCCCTTACGTCGACTCAGAGTTCCCCACCTCCAGCTATGGCTATGGCTGGTTTATCGCCAAACCATCGACGCCTCATTACCCGTACTTCTGGCATTATGGGAGCATCGATGGTTTCAGGGCCTACATCGGGCGTTACCCGACCAACAAGATCACCATCATTATCCTGAGCAACCTGGCGGCACAGGATATCGTAGCATTTGCCGGCACGGTAGAGCAGAAGGTCTTCGCTAACCTCTAAGCCGGCCTGATTTCTCGCCACGCGCTACGAACCCTTGACACCCGTATGGCGGAACATACAATACAAAGCGGGGAACGGACCGAAGTCTGTTCCCCGCTTTGACCTCTCTTACGCTTATACCACTTGATCGATGTGCATCTATGGATCAGAGAACTCCAGATGAAGGTGCTCGGCGAATCTAGCGGCGTTGGATGGTACGATCGTTATCCCCATCTTGCGCGGGTCCCCATTGTTGGGGCTGGTTTTGAGGCCACGGCTGCTGGAACGGGGGTGGTGATTGCGGCGCTCGCGACGGTGTCCATGTCTGGGGTTGTCCCTGACCCTGGGACCAGGGCTGCTGGACATGGGGTAACGGCTGACCCCACGCCTGCTGTGAAGACTGACCCCACGGCTGTTGTGGCGGGAAACCCTGAGGTGGCACAGGCCGCATAGGATTGGCCTGCAAGGCTGCAAGTGCTGCGCGTGCTTTGCGATCGTTACGAATGTGGCGCCATATATAGAGCGCCACCAGGACAACCAGCACGACAGCAATAACAACATCCAGACTATGGAAGATAGGACTAAGAGTACCCAGGTGGTTACCAACAATGGTGCCAACATACGCTAACATCAAACACCAGGGGAATGAGCCTAGCACTGTATAGACACAGAATTTCCCAAAAGGCATCTTAGCGATACCGGCGGGCAGAGAGATGTACGTGCGCACAACGGGCAAGAGGCGCGAGAAGAAGGCAGTGGCGCTCCCCCAACGTTGAAAGAAGCGATCCGCCTTATCCGCGTCATGCTGGGAGATCAAGACATAGCGACCATACTTCAGCATCAATGGACGACCACCCGAGTAGCCAATGCCATACGCGGCAATAGAACCGATCAGGCAACCTACGGCGCCCGTTAGCGCGATGAGAAGCAGGGCAACCCACGGGCTAACACCGGGTAGCAGTCTGCCGCTGGCAAACATTACCCCCGCCAGGGGCATCACAATTTCGCTGGGAAGCGGTATACAGCAACTCTCGATAGCCATGGCCAACAAGATACCGACCAGACCAGTCGAGACGTAGAGGTTCGTTATCAGAGTCGTCAGCGTTTCAGTCAATTGGTTTAACACACAGTAGCCTGCCTTTCAAAGTCTCTTGAGAGCATTCGCTCAATAGTAGCACATTCTATGCTCAGAGGCCAGGGTCACCAGGACCTATAGAGAACATCCAGCCAGGCAGACCTACTGCTCTTCATCATCCGTATAGCCTGCATCGTATAAGGAAGAGCGCCGCGTAATGGGGCCATGCCCTTCCATTTGCTGGATCAGCCTTTCACGAAGAGGATCATCTTCATACATATATGGAGGGCGGCGCACCAGTGGATTTTTCAAGCTGCCGGAAGCCGTATCCGGGTTGCGTAACTGCTCATCTATCTGGGGGTGACGGCCGACCTGCCCAGTCTGGGGGTAGCGCTGGAGCGACCCTGTCGTCTGCTGGTGCCGGCGACCAGAGAGCTGTTCTGTTCGAGGATCGGCAGACCAGGAGGAGCGCTCACTCTCCGTGGGGAGACGCCTCTGGTTCGGGGTTCTCCCTGCTGGACCATCATCTATAAGCCGTGGACGATAGGAATTGGCAGGCGGCGCCGGTTGTTGACGAGCGGGCCGCGCCCCTGGCACTGGCGGGCGAGCCGCTTGCTCGCGCAGAGGAGTAGTAGGACGCGGGGCCGGGCGTTTACGCGAAGGAGCGGGCGGTATCACCTCAACATCCTCATCTTCTAGCTGCTGGGAGGCCTCAAAGCGGGCTGCGCGTAAAGCCGCCGTACGATGCTGGCTGTGGCGAGTGTCACCCTGGTAGCCGGGCACGCCTGGATGCGCGCTACGCCGTGCTGGCGGCGAGAGACGCTGCGTTGGGGTGCCTTTCCCGCGGGCAGCACGGGCCGGTTTCTCCTGCTGGCCCTGGGCCGCAGGATAGATCGTTGAGCGCTGATGAAATGACGGAGCGGGAGCCGGAGAGGTCTGACCCGCCGCGGGTAACCGTGGATAGTTGGGGACGGGAGGCAGGTGACGGTTCGGGGGGGTACGCTGATACTCATCCTCCTCGTACTCCTCTTCCGCGCCGGGCAACATATAGCCGTCGGCATCATATACCTGTTGAGGAAGCGCCGGATAATCGTATGCTTGCGCCTGCTCCATCTCCTCCTGGATCTCGGCTCTGAGCCGTTCATCATGACGACGCGAAAGAAAGGAGAAGAGCATCAGGGAGATGGGAATACTCAGCAGTAAAGCCGCCAACCCTCCTATCAAGCCACCAAGCACCCAGGAATTGAGCGTGTTACCGAACCAGAGGACCACAGCGGCCCCCACAATGAGCACTAGCGCCACAGCGGCGGCTCTCATACGACAATCCTTTCTGGATACCTGTCACCCGTCTACGTTGCGAAAGAACGACACCTGTGGAGGGGAGAAAGTCCCTGACAAATGATGTATCCTTTCAGCCTTCGTACAGCTTAGAACTGTTTTACAAAGAAAACGTCTTCGTTGTAGCGAAAATCCCATCGAACTTTATGATATGAGTATACCAGGATTGGAGCCGAACTACAAGGGGGAAAGAAGCTAGAAAACCCATCAGGAAGGCAGGGGAAGGCATGGAGAGGAGGGTAGCAAGGGAGGCAGAGGTATATATATACTACGAGCACACACGGCAGGAAATGTGTGCTCGTCCTCCCATTGCTATCAACTGCACGATCTCGTTGCTCTATTCCAGAGACAAGAGATGTGTCAGGCCGCGCGACCGGAGCCACACTGGCGCACAATGGCCACCACTTTGCCTTGCACCTGCCATTCGCGGTCCCACTCGCTCCTGGTGATGAAGATGGGCGAAAGTTCGGAATTGGCGGGTTGCAGGCGTACACGATCGTGGTCCTTCTCCTGGAAGAAACGCTTCAGGGTCGCCTTGCCCCGACTGCCATCCTCCAGGTGAACGGCCACTACGATATCGCCATTCTCGCAGGTTGGCTGGCGTTTAATCACCACATAATCGCCATCGCAGATGTGGTCCTCGATCATCGAGCGACCCCTGACGACCAGGGCATAATTGGTCTCGGGATCTACGTTATGGCCGACATCAATGGCCTCCTCCGGGTCCGAGAATATTTCGAGCGGCTCACCGGCGGCGATGGCACCTTCTACTGCGATACCCCAGGGCTGCTTGGTCAGCCTGATGCCGCGGCTCTTTTTCGGCTCGCGCGAAATATAGCCGCGTTTCTCCAGCATGGTCAGATGATAATCCACATGACCTGTACTGGCAATCTTCATCGCACGGCCAATCTCACGATTGGTGGGGGGCATGCCCTCTGTGCGTATATAACCGATAATGAAGTCCAACATCCGTCGTTGGAAGTCACCCATTTGCTCTGCCGACATAGGTGTGATGGCCTGCCTTTCTGATTTACCCGTAGTACACGAATGCTGCCGCCAAAAAGTAGAACGGCTATTCAAATCAATCATAGCAAACCGCGCAAAACAAGTCAAGGCTTTTATCGAACGAATTTTCGGAAAATTCTTTCTTCTGTGATTTCTCGTTTTCTGCTGGCGGCTAGGGCTTGGAATACGGGCGCCATTTTGTTATACTCATTGCATAGAGGCACGTAAAGGTAATCGCTTTTACCTGCTCAATTCTGTTATCAAGGTGGGCGAGCTATTTGCGTCGGCCCTCAGATAGATGTACAATAAAGGCGTCAAAGACTCGACGAACCCGGCCATGAAAGAGGGAGTCAGAATACACATGGTTGAGATGACTATTGAAAGTGTGCGCATAAATCTGGCTACTCAGCAACGCGTAGTCATTTTGAAGGCAGTGAAGCAGGAGCGCTACTTGTTTATCTGGATAGCGCAGGCTGAGGCATATGCTATCGCCATCGAACTCCAGGGAACGAACTCTCCCCGGCCACTTACGCACGACTTGCTCAAAAATGTCATCAGCGAGTTGGACGCCAAAATTGGGAGCATCGTGATCTCAGATCTGGTTGATGATATTTTCTATGCCCGCATCGTCCTGGATGTGGCAGGCAGGCATGTCGAGGTTGATTCGCGCCCCAGCGACGCCATCGCGCTCGCTGTACGCGCGAAGACGCCGATCTTCGTTGAGGAGAGCGTCTTAGAGCGCGCGGGCGTCACCCCGGAGACTACCGAAGAGCAAGCGGTCCCTAAACCTTCACTCCAGAAGGAGCAGGAGGCCGATAACCTGGACGCCTACCGCGATTTTATCAATAGCCTGGACGTACTGGACGAATTTGGCAAAGATTGAGCAGGCCGCCTTTTATTGAATGAGTGCCCCGGCCAGCTTCTCTGGTAAGCTAGCCTAGCGCGAATGCAAGAACGCCTTTAAGAAGCGCACAAGAATGCGCGAGAACAGCCCGTAGATGAGGATAGCCAGCATGGTGTACAGCTCGATGCCGATAGAAAACGGCAAGGTGACACTCTGCAACAACAGGCGGAATGGCAGCAGAAAGACGGTGCTGACCTCATACACGATATCCATCCACAACGACGTGTGCTGCAAGGCGAGCACATCGAGAATGAAACGGGTCAACAGGAGAATCTGCACCGCGAGAAAGAACAGCCCCACCAGCATAGGTACGGCGCTACGACGAGACCGGGTGGTCTGGACCGGCCCGGCCCCCCCTGCTGGTCGATCGCGCCCGCTCGTTACAGGAAGAGGTGGTAAGACTGGATACACCGATGTCTCCGGCGGGCGCATCATAGCTGGCGGGGGGAACGCGCCGCGCGCATGCTGCTGTGGGAAGGGGCGAGCCGGCGGTTGAGGCATGGGTATGCCACCCTCGATGGGAGAAGTTGCGGCTACTGGAGAGAAGATGACCTGCGCCATCGGTTCCGTTGGCATATCGTGCTCGTCAAGCTCTCCAAAACGGTTGTCTACAGATCGCTTTTTCATCTTTG
>JALYTT010000173.1 GCA_030854145.1 Chloroflexota bacterium
TGCCTCGCCAGTCCGCCCGCAGGGCGCTTCCAGGTGACTGGCGAGGCAAGCCACGCCCTACGGATTCGCGGAGACGGCCCATCGATTCTTGCCCTTACCTTGACGCTTATTGGGCGCCGCTGGCCTGCGCCCTGTGACTCCACGCGCGGCACGCCGGCATGTTGCCCTCTATTGTGTATCAACCAATGCGCTGGCCTGCACCCCGTCCTTACGCGGATGGGGGCGTCTTGCCTGTTCTAGGGTGAGCAGGCCACATAGCGTGAACAAGCCACGAAGGGTATTACTCTTCGTGGCCTGTTCACGCTACGTCGTGCGTGCTTTATCGATTAGTGGTATTGCCTCATCAGGCTCTCCACGCTGTGGACATACGACCAGTTGAAGATGCCCCGGTGCTGAACCGCGTAGCCGCCTTCGTTGTAGGCGCTGACGACCTGGTCCAGGTTGCCATGGAAGCCGTTCCACAGCATTCTCAGGTAGCTGGCGCCCAGGTGAATGTTATCCGAGAGCTGGTAGGGGTCACGCCGCATACCGGCGCTCCGGTTAAGATCCATAGCGGTACCGGGCATCAGTTGCATCACGCCGATGCCGCCGTCGCGGGCGATGACATGTTGCGTCCAGCCGCTCTCCTGCCAGGCGATAGCCAGCACCAGGTTCGCGGGCAGATGGTATTCGGCCGCGGTCTGCCGCAGCGTTGCTTCTACCTGGCTGCGCGTGGCCGATGCAAGCGCATCGTAGGCATACCAGCGAACTGTGCCGTCGCTCTGTATCCCACTGTTATGGCCGCCACCACTGCCGCTTGAATGCTGCGGAATACACAGGCGCTGTCCCGCGTAGATCAAGTTGACATTGCGGATATGGTTGGCCTGCGCCAGGGCAGAGATAGATGTATGATAGTGGGCGGCGATCCCGCTCAGAGAATCTCCTCCATGGATGGTATACCAGGAGCAACTGGTACTCGTGTTTGAAGCATGGGCAGCTTGCAAAACGGCGGTGACGGCGACGGAGCCGAGCAGTAGACATATGGTAAAGGCGATGAGCACAAGACGGTGAGTCTTGTGGAATAGCAGATTGTGTGCAGAGAGAACGCTTGTAATCTCTTGCTTTGATGGAAATGGCATATCTGGCCCTCCTCGTTACTGGTGTTTTCCTCTACCCGGCAAGCGAGTAGGGAGTGTTCGTTACCCTGTATGTAATCGGCCAGATATCTCTGCACTTGAATGTGCTCATGCCTGAGGGTGGGTGGTATCACAGAACTGTGAGGCTTTTTGTGCACCCATACCTCTGAAGCGTGTTGCGCTCTATGGGTTGATGAGGTACGATAAAATGCCATAAGCAAAAAGGAGGTGGCAGCTATGCCACAACAAGAGGAAACATTCACTATCGGTGTCGAGGAAGAATATCAGATCGTTGATCCACACACGCGCGAACTCAGCCCGGACGCGGAACAGATCCTTCCGCTGGCCCAGGAGATGTTGGGCGATGTGGTGCAATATGAATTGATGCTGTCGCAGATAGAGATCGCGACCCCCATCTGCCGCACGCTAGAGGATGTCCATAGCGAGCTTGGGCGTCTGCGCCAGGGAACAATCGCGGCGGCGGAACAGTTTGGCAAGCGTATCGCGGCCGCTGGAACGCATCCCATCTCCTCCTGGCAGGAGCAGCAGGTCACCCCCGGGTCCCGCTATCAACAGCTTGTGCGTGACTATCAGCAGTTGGTCCAGCAGCAGGTCATCTTTGGCTGCCACGTGCATATAGGCATCAATGACCGTGAAGCCGCGCTCCAGGTGCTCAACCGGGCGCGCCTGTGGCTCCCCGTGCTGCTTGCGGTGACGGCTAACTCTCCCTTTTGGCAGCAGAAGGATACGCGGTACGCGAGCTACCGAACTCCCCTGTGGTGGGCCTCGCCTCCATCGGGTCCGCCGTCTATGTTTGCGTCGCGGGCCGACTACGAAGAGCTTGTGCAGACGCTTGTGACCACGAAAAGCGTGGTGGATGTCACGCGCGTCTATTGGGATATTCGCCTGCCGGAACGTTTCAACACCATCGAGTTCCGCGTCATGGATGTGTGTATGACGCTGGACGAAGCTGTGATGGTAGCCGGGCTGGTACGTGCCCTGGTGCAGACCTGCTACAAGCAAGCCATGAACAATGAGCCGATACCTGATGTGCATAATGAACTCCTGCGCGCGGCCAGTTGGCAGGCGGCACGCTATGGCTTAGATGTAGACCTGATTGATATCTGGGAGAAGCGCGCTGTTCCGGCACGCCTCCTGCTTGAGAGCTTCCTGGAGTTTGTGCGTCCTGCTCTGGAAGCGGAAGGTGCTTGGGAGCGTGTGGCGTCGAGTATGCAGCGGGTGATGCAGCACGGCAATGGTGCGGCACGGCAGCGTGCGGTCTATGGACGGACCGGCAACATGCAGGATGTCGTCGACTTTATTATCGCGGAGACGGCAAAGGACCTGCCGCCGTTCACACGCTGATGTGACGTTGGCTGATATCGTATGCTATACTGATGTGCGGACCGTTGCATAGTCAGAGGGGCATGCCGATGAAAGCCGAAGATGTGTTGAGCGTCACCGTCGAAGAGTATCTGGAGACCATCTACAACATGAGTATGGAGGACGAGGTGGTGATCGGCGCGCGGCTGGCTGAGAAATTCCGCGTCTCGGCGCCTACCGTGACCGAAATGCTCAAGCGCCTGGTGCGCGATGGCTATGTTGAGATGGACCGCAAGCGCCAGGTCAGCCTCACGGAAGCCGGAAACCAGGCAGCGGAGGCTGTGTTGCGGCGGCACCGGCTGACTGAGCGTTTCCTGGTCGATATGCTGGGCATGCAGTGGCACCAGGTCCATGAAGAGGCCTGCCGCCTGGAACACTTTATCTCAGGCGCCGTCGAGGCGCGCGTGATCGCCAGCCTGCACCAGCCTACCACCTGCCCTCATGGCAACCCTATCCCCGGCTCTGTCCCCAACGCCCGCACCTATCTGAAGGATCGTGGCGCGCTGCGCCTCTCAATGTTAGCTCCCGGTGATGCGGCCACCATTCTTTGTATCTCCGAGGTGGTCGAGAATGAAGAGGCGCTGATCCTGTACCTGCATGAAAAGGGTCTGACGCCAGGCACGCACCTGACAGTACTCTCCCAGGGGAACGGCGCTGGCGAAGAGCAGGAAGAGAGCGTCAAGATGCTTGTAGAGGGGCACGAGGTAGCTATCACTGGCTCGGTCGCCCCCAAAATTTGGGTAACGCGCTGATTGGTATTGAAGTCTTTGACACACCAAAGGAGCGAGCAATGATTAAGCCCTATACCGCTGTCGGACTCATTCCCACCGTGCGCGGCATTCGCACGCGCGCCGATATCAAACGCAACCTGGAACACCTCTCCCACCTCGTCAAAGCCGCTTCCTGGCTCTCCAGTCTCGACCTGCCCGTGCGGCTGATTGCCTTTCCTGAAGGTGCGCTTCAGGGTTTCAATGATGAGGTTCTGGATCTCGATCACGTGCAGTTCGCCAGGGAATGCGCGATCGACATCCCTGGTGAAGAGACCGAGGAGCTGAGCAAGATTGCCCGGACCTACAACGCCTTTATCATGGCCCAGGCCAAGGCACGCCACCCTGAAGTGCCGGACCGTTACTTCAATGTGGGCTTTATCCTCGATCCCCAGGGCGAGGTGATTTTGCGGCACTACAAGGTCGCCCCGCTCTATCCTGTCGAGCATTCCGTCTGCCCCCACGACGTGTATGATTGGTGGGTAGCTCGTTATGGAAGGAACCTGGATGCTTTCTGGCCAGTGGTCGACACTGAGATCGGACGGCTGGGCATTATGATGGCCAATGAAGGCTCGTATCCCGAAAACGCGCGCGCGCTGGCCATGAACGGTGCGGAAGTCGTCTATCGCGCCTCCTATCCGCATCCGGCCACAGGCAATGATATATTTGAGATCCAGAGCCGGGCGCGGGCGCTTGACAACAATATGTACCTGGTGGCTCCCAATATGGGCACCTACTACCTGTTCCCGGAGGATGATACGGCTATCGATACCTTCGGCGGGCGTTCGTTTGTGATTAACTACAAGGGCCAGATCGTTGGCCGCCAGGATTACGGCGCAGGCTCGACCTATGTCGGTGGCGTGATCGATATCGAAGCCATGCGCGACCACCGCGCGCGGGCGCAGTGGGACAATTGGCTGAAGGATCTGCGCACAGAACTCTACCAGTTGCTCTATGAGCAGCCCATCTACCCCAAAAACCTCTACCTTGAACGCGAGCCGATGAAGCACGCCGAGTACCGCGAAAAGGTCATCCAGAAGCAGATTGACCTCATGCACGAACGCGGCATCTGGGTCAAACCTGAACGCTAAGCTAGAAGCAGACCCGCTTTTTCCTTTAACCGTAATACCTGAACTCGCCTGGAGAGCTGAAAGGAGCGTTGTAAGTCATGACCAATATACCAGCAAGGAGACGTACCATCCATATCCATCGCGATCAGTGGCATCTGGCCTGGGACCAGAGTATCCCACCCATTGCCACCATCCAATCTGGCGAAACAGTGAGCTTTGACCTGCTCGATGCCTCCTGCGGCCAGATCACGCGTGACAGCACCGTTGAGGCGATTGGCGCCCTCGACTTCTCTCGTGTGGACCAGGTGAACGGCCCCATCTACGTCGAAGGCGCCGCCCCTGGCGATACGCTTGAGGTGGAGTTCCTCGATCTCCAGCCGGCCGATTGGGGCTGGACGGCGATCATTCCGGGCTTTGGCCTGCTGGCCGACGAATTTCCAGAGCCGGCGCTCAAGATATGGCATCTCGAAGGCGGGGCGGATGGCTGGGCCGAATTCGCGCCCGGCATCCGTCTCCCCCTGGCGCCTTTTTGTGGCGAGATCGGTCTCGCGCCCGGCAAAGCAGGCGCCCTCTCGACTATCCCGCCCTACCGGCACGGCGGCAACATGGATACAAAGCACCTCACAAAAGGCGCGCGACTCTACCTGCCAGTAGAGGCTCCAGGTGCGCTCTATTCCATGGGCGATGGCCATGCCGCGCAAGGGGATGGTGAGGTCTGTGGTACGGCCATCGAGACGCCGATGCGCGCCACGGTGCGCCTGACTGTCCATAAAGATATCCAGGTGCCAGAACCGCAGTTCCTCACCGCTGGCCCACTGGCCCAGCGCACAAACACCGCCCCGTACTACGCGACCGATGGCATTGGACCTGATCTGATGGAGGCCGCGCGTAACGCCATCCGGCATATGCTTGATTATCTGCAACGAACCTATGGCTTATCGCGCCCTGACGCCTACATGCTCTGTAGCGTGAGCGTCGATCTGAAGCTCTGTGAGGTGGTGGATGCGCCCAACTGGGTGGTGAGCGCATTTCTCCCGCAGAGTATTTTCGCGCGACCGGCGTAGGGATGCAGACAAGTGAGCAGCGGAGCGCCTGTCTGCACGCATCTCAGCTTTTGTGCGCACGAACTATGCCGGCTCCTGGGAAAGCAGAGAAGCGTGGGGGCTGCATCTCCTCCGTTTCCATGTCTTCGAAACCGGCGTCCTTGACCAGGGCAGCCAGATCTTGTATGCTGCTCCCCCCGGCGTGAAATCGAACAGCCCGGCCCTGGCGTTCCTCCTTGGGTTTGAAATCGGCAATGACCAGCCGCCCCCCTGGTTTGAGGACACGGGCGATTTCAGCGAGTCCCTGACGTTTGAGGGGAGCAGGCAAATGATGCATCATCAAGGTAGAGAGCACCACATCGAACGTCTGATCAGGGAAGGGAAGCTGCTCGATTACTCCGGTCTGGAACTCGATAGGTACATGGCGCCGAGCCGCTTTGGCGCGGGCACGGGCGATCTGCTGGGTACCAGGGTCAATGCCTGCAACACGACCCGCAGGGCCCACATGGCGTGCCACTTCTAGCACCAGGGTTCCCGTGCCGCAACCCACATCCAGCACTTGTTCTCCGGCTTGAATGCGGGCCAGGGTGGCGGTCCTCTGCCTCAGCTCTCGCCACTTGCCTCGGAACGAGAAGGTATCGTGGAACCATCCCATCAGGTCGTCGCGCCAGCCCTCACTCCCGACCAGGCCTTTTGTCTCTTTGGCCGACGCCCTGGATGCCGAGCCTGGGCGGTGACGTGTGAACGAATGCATAGATCTTGCTCCTTACAGACGAAAAACCTCTCTTGTGGAAGAGGGTGTGTTGACTCACGCTACGCGTGGTGAATGAAATGCGACATTCAACTCATCGCATGCGGTGTGTCTTGATGCCTCATGGATGGTTGAGATCTGTCTGTTGACAAGACGACCAGATTGAGACATACTCTCTCAGATGGACACTCGTCTCTCGTTCTCAGTGTAGCCGGACGCGTGCGGAAAAACAAGGATCAATCAGGAAAATGTGTCTCAGATGAGACAGGGAGTGCGAAATGACTCAATCGGTAAGCAATGTACGCGTGAGACGCACACAGAAACTGCTGCGGGAGGCGCTAATTGAACTGATCGAGGAGCGGGGTTTCGAGGCGCTCACCGTCGGCGAGTTGACCTCGCGCGCGCTGGTGAGCCGGGCCGCGTTCTATCGCAATTATCAGGATAAATACGACCTGGTGGAGCAAATCTTTGAGGAAGCCATGAATGCCTTGCTGAACGCGGTCGCAGATCTGGGGCGAGAACATCCGCCATTGATCTGGGTGACGTTCTTCGAGCATATTGCGGAATACGAACGGCTCTATCGCGCGCTGCTTGGCAGAAAAGGCAGTCCCTGGTTTGTCATGAAGATGCGTGCGTCTCTGGCCGGCCTGGTCAAAGAGCGTGGGCGCCTGCCTCACGGACCAGACGCAAGCTCGCTGGTCGTCCACACCTTCTCCGATGAGTTTGTGCCAGACCTGGTGTCCACGATGTTTGTAGAAGCCATCACCTGGTGGCTTGAGCATGGGCGGCCCTACACGCCTGAAGAGATTGCTACGCGCACTGCCCTACTGGCCTCTGCACTCTTCAAGGAAGCGAGCACCTGGCAATGACAGCTTGCGTGCCCGAACGTCGGGCCAGGGTGCTCTTGATGGGTCAAGCATCACGCCGTTCCCTAATCTTGTGTTGATGCTCTTTGGCAATCCCAATGCTAAAATCCTGGATGCTCACAAGGACCGTATGCCGATCTTTCGTGACACGGACCAGCACGGTATCCGCCTGGGGAGAATACTTGATGGCGTCGTTCAAGAGATTAATCAGCACCTGTCTGATTTCGTACGCTGAACACCAGAGTGATGAGATGGTATAATTTACAGACCGTGGCAGACCTCTTCTAAGAATATTCTCTGAAACGAGGGTCGGTTCTGTCCTCCTTCCAGCATATACTTGAAGCAGAAGAACAGTCAAACACAAAGAAAGAGGAAAGCAACGATGGATAACATGCAGATGAAACTCGAACTGGTCGCAGTACCCGTCACAGACGTTGATCGCGCCAAGGCTTTTTATACCGAGAAGCTCGACTTTCACGCTGACTTCGACCAACAGGTCAGGGAGGATCTGCGCTTTGTCCAGTTAACCCCGCCTGGTTCGGCTTGCTCGATTGTGATGGGTGTAGGCATCACCACCATGCGACCTGGATCGCTCGAAGGGCTTCTCATGGTGATCTCGGACGTGAAAGCCGTTCGCGAGGAACTGCTCAAACGAGGTGTTGACGCCAGTGAGATCGATGTGCAGCCCTGGGGGTCTTTTGTGTACTTCCGTGATCCCGATGGCAATAGCTGGTCATTGCAGCAACTCCCTAGTCGCGGCTAGTTTCCACGCAGGCGCTGGTTCGGCGGCTTGAGGTGCGGAAGACGACAGCACTGCTCTCTAGCCAATGAACATGGGTTACCTCGAATTTTCAGAACGAAGGTTCACGCCTCGATTGGAAGCGGTCGAGGCGTGAACACTACCGGGAAAGGAGTACGCCGTGAGCCACATTTCTCCTGCGCGCCACAGGTCTACAGACCATGTCGTCCTGGTTGGGGGTGGCTCATCGGGGGCTGTAACCGCGGTACGATTGGCCGAGCGTGGTTTCAGGGTGACGGTGCTTGAGAAAGCCAGGATCGGCAATGGGTCGTCGAGTCGCTCGGCGGCTGGCATTCGCGCCCAATTCAGCGTTGAAGAGACTGTGATTGGCATGCAGTATGCTAAATGGTGGTATACGCAGTTTCACGAGTTGCTGGCAACTCCTGTCGAGCGGAGGCAGCCAGTCATCAAGCAGAATGGCTATCTCTTCCTGTACGAAGATCCTGAGCAGGCGGCTCCAGCCTGGAAGCCGGCGCGGCGTAGGGAGGCAGCGCAAGTATGGCATATGGCACAGACATTAGCGACGATGCAGCAGCGGTTGGGTGAGCCTGTTGAGATCCTGACACCGCAGCAGGTGCATGCGCGCTGGCCGCATCTCGAAGCCGGTCGCCTGATCGGAGCAACATGGGGTCCAACCGATGGCTTTCTCTATCCGCAGATGATCTATACCGAGGGCTTCCGGCGCGCCCAGGAACTGGGCGTCAGCATCATACAGGACACGGAAGTCATCGGCGCGACCCTGCGTTCCGGGAGGATTGTGGCTCTTGAGACGACACAAGATTCTATCGAGGCCGACTGGTTCGTCAATGTGACGAATGCCTGGGCGGCGCGCGTGAGCCGGCGCCTGGGCGGCATGCCCTTGGCGGTTGCGCCGCTCAAACGCTACCTGTATTTTCTGAAGCCGCACAGGCCCGTGACGAGTCGCGAGGAGTGGCAGCATTTGCCGATGACGATTTATGGGGTTGGCAGCGGCCGTGGCGCCCATTCCCGTCCCGAAGGCGAGCTGCTCCTCTGCGCCTGGGGCCACGAGACCGGGCCTGAACACACTTTTAGCGATGCGGACCAGGACCGCATCGACCCGCCTTTTCAGCATACCTATGGCATAGATAATTATGGATATGCCCTGCTTGAGCAGATGCTGGATTTCTCGCCCATTCTGGCCGAGTCCGGTGGCTTAACGGCCACGACGAGTGGCTTCTATGGCACGACGCCCGATGCCAATCCTTTGATCGGCTTTGATAGCAACCTGGAAAACTTGCTGCATGCCGTGGGTTTCTCCGGCCATGGCCTGATGCACGCGCCCATCACTGCCGTGCTCGTTGAAGCGCTGCTCGCGGGAGATGTTGAAGATGGGCAGGTGCGTTTACCCGCGCCGTTCAATATGCATGCACTGGACCTGCGCACCTTTGATCCCGCGCGCACGTTTACCCGCTCTGCACAGGAGGCCATGGTGCTGTAGGAATACTGTTCTCTTGAGTGCCGGGTGTGCAACGTGATGACCAAATTTAACAGAAGAGGAGACCGGGCGCGCCTCTCGTGTGATATCATCGTTATAGAGGTAGAGGCATATGGTTCTCTACCCCAGATACGCCGCGAGGAGGAATACTGTGCGCCCGCTTCCGACCGGGACATTGACGCTGCTCTTCACCGACATTGAAGGCTCCACGCGCTTGCTCCAGCAACTGGGCAGTCGCTATGCTGACCTGCTGCGCGAGTGCCGGCGCTTGCTGCGTACGGCGTTTCAGCGACGGAACGGTCACGAGGTTGATACCCAGGGCGATGCCTTCTTTGTAGTTTTTGAGCGTGCCGCAGATGCGGTCTCGGCGGCGACTGCCGCCCAGCAAGCCCTTTTCAGTGCTCGCTGGCCTGTTGGGGTCAGCGTCCGCGTGCGCATGGGGCTACATACCGGCGAACCGCAATCGACGGAAGAGGGATACATCGGCCTGGATGTCCATCGCGCGGCGCGCATCATGAGTGCGGCGCATGGCGGGCAGGTGCTGCTCTCCCAGGCAACGTGTGATTTGATTGCCTCCGACCTGCCTGAAGGGGTTTGCCTGCACGATCTTGGGGAATACCGGCTCAAAGATATTGTGGGGCAGAGCCGGCTCTTCCACCTGCTCATTCCAGGGGTACCCGCTGATTTCCCGCCCCTTTCGGCCTCGCGATCCCAGCTCCCTCGTTCCACTATCCCGTCTCAGTCCACTTCGTTCGTTGGACGCGAGCAAGAGTGCGCTGCTATCAGCGAACAACTGCGCCGGGCGGATGTGCGCCTGCTCACTCTCATCGGGACAGCGGGGGTGGGGAAGACGCGCCTGGCATTGCAGATAGCGACGGCGCTCACCGACCTGTTCGCAGATGGCATCTGCTTTGTGGCGCTGGAACGGGTCAGTCATACCGGTGAGGTGCTGCCAGCCATTGCTCAGGCGCTGGATGTTCAGGAAGAAAAGGGTATCCCTCTGTTGGCACAGGTGAAAGCGAGTGTGCGCGAACGGTCGCTCTTGCTGGTGCTGGACAACTTTGAGCAGATCCTTCCTGCTCGCCTGCTGATCGCTGACCTGCTGGCTGATTGCCCGATGCTGAAGATCCTGGTCACCAGTCGGGCCATGCTCCACCTGCAAGCTGAGCACCTCTTCGAGGTAGCTCCATTGCTCCTGCCCGCGCCCAGGCTGATCCCCGATGTGGAAGCGCTGGCGCGCTCTGCGGCGGTCAGGCTTTTTGTACAACGCGCCCAGGCGGTTGTGCCAGCTTTTCAGTTGACTGCTGCCAACGCGGCTGCCGTCGCCGGCATCTGTGCTCGCCTGGATGGGATTCCTCTGGCTATTGAACTGGCAGCGGCGCGTACGCGGCATTTCTCTCCCCAGACCTTACTCGCTCGTCTAGAACAGGGACTGGCTATTTTGCAGGGGAAGGCACAGGATGTCCCTGTGCGCCAGCAGACCTTGCAGGGCGCCATTGCCTGGAGCTATGAGCTACTGGGAACTACCGAGCAGCGTGTATTTCGCAGACTGGCTGTGTGCGCAAGTGGAGCGACGTTGGAGGCTGCTGAACAGGTGTGTGCCGCTGCTGGTGGGCTAGATGAGAGTGTCTCGGTAGTGCTTGAGGCGTTGGTCGATCAGAGCATGCTGCAGCGGCAGGAACGCGAGAAGGACGAGGTGCGCTTCTGGCTGTTGCAGACCTTGCGCGAGTATGCCGCAGAGTGCCTCTCCGAAGCGGGAGAACTGGCGGACACGCGAGCGGCCCATGCGGCATACTTTCTCGCCTGGGTAGAGCGGGTCGCGCCCCTGCTTTCAGGGGCGGAACAGGTCCACTGGCTGGATCAGTTGGATCACGAGTATGAAAACGTGCGCTCAGCCCTGGCGTGGACACTGGAAGGAACCGGGTTGGAGCCAGGACGAGGGGAGCAGGCGCTCCGGCTCTGTACGGCGCTGATGGGGTTCTGGGAGATCCGTGGCTACATCAATGAAGGACTGGCCTTCCTGGAACGTGGGCTGGCGTCTGGTCGAGACGTTGAGCCAGTGGTGCGCGCCCAGGCGCTGCATGGGGCGGGATTTCTGGCGCTCATGCAAGATGATCACACGCGCGCGGAGGCGTTCTTGCGCGAGAGTCAGCTCCTGTTTCGTGAAGGCGGAGATACAGCGGGGATGGCGCATATCCTGAGCTTGCAGGGCAGCCTCGCTATCGTGAAAAATAGCTACAAAGTCGCCCGCCGCCTGCTCGAAGAAGCTTTAGCTATCTACCGGGAGAGCCGGGACCTGCACCGGGCAGCTTCGACGCGCGAGGCGCTGGCCCAGGTCGCTATCGCGCAGTGCGACTACGATCGCGCGCATGCGCTCCTTGAGCAAAATCTGATATTTTATCGAGCGCAAGGCGAACAGTACAGCGCTGCCTACCCGCTCTACCACCTGGCTCGTGCGGGCTTTCTTGCGCGCGGCGAGCGCACACAGGCGCGCTCGCTGGCAGAGGAGAGTCTCGCTCTCTTCCGCTCGGTGGGCAACCGGCGGCTCATCGCGTATACGCTCAACCTGCTGGGCCAGGTCTCAGGTGTTGAAGGAGAAGACGAGCGCGCACGTGCAATGTTGGAGGAAAGCCTCACGATCTTCAAGGCGGTAGGCGAACGTTCTGGCAGCGCCGAGGTGCTCATCTCCCTCGCTCGCCTCGCCTCCAACCAGGATGAACACGAG
The DNA here is from genome assembly GCA_030854145.1 of Chloroflexota bacterium. Next base: position 11,976 of record JALYTT010000173.1, read on the forward strand.
GTTGCGCAGTCCTTCTATGAGGAGAGCTGGGAACTCCTACGAGCGATAGGCGCGCGTGAAAGTGCTGCCACCATCCTGGAGGGATACGGGGAGATTCTGGCGGCCCAGGGAGCGCTGAACCAGGCGGTGCAGATGTGGGGAACCGCCGCAACCATTCGCGCTGCGATTGTGGCTCCCATACCGCCTGTCTATCGCACGACGTATATACGGTCAGTGGCTGCTGCTCGTGAAAGCTTGAGCAAAGAGATCTTCCAGGCGGCATGGTTGGAGGGGAGCAGGACGCCATGGGAGCAGGTCGTACTGGCCCGGCAATGAATGTTCAGCGACGGCGATGCGGATGCATGAGTGAAGGGGAGACTGGTCGTTCCGTAGGGCGAGGCAAGCCACATAGGCGTGAACGGAAGACAGGAACGAGCGGAAATCGGCGTCTCCGTAGGGCGAGGCAAGCCACATAGGCGTGAACGGAAGCCGAAGCGGGCCGTTATTCCGTAGGGC
>JALYTT010000634.1 GCA_030854145.1 Chloroflexota bacterium
CATTCCAGGTGGTGTTCCACTCCATCTCTCTTCTCTCCTCCAGATTATCACTGATTTCTTTCTTCCTCATTACTTACGTTTGAGGGCGCTTTGAGTTATGAGTGGATCTCAGAGGTTCACCAGCGAGTCTTCGGAGATGCGCGACCGTTCCATCTGCGAACACTGCCTCAAACCTGCTGGCACTACCCTTGACCAGCAGGAGCAAAATATGGAACAATAGATGAGAAAAATGTATGGAGATGAGATCAACACCTATGGAGCAATCAAACATGAGTACAACCCTTGTTGAAACACCCTCTGGAAAAGTACAGGGCCTTGAACAAGGGGCCATCACGGTCTGGAAAGGTATTCCATTCGCGCACCCTCCCATCGCTCACCGTCGTTTTCTTCCACCTCAGCCACTGCACCCCTGGTCCGGTGTGCTCGATGCCACACAGTTCGGACCGGCTTCTCTCCAAAGCGCACGGGGGAATGCTTCTTCCGCTGATGGAATACCCACCAGCGAGAACTGCCTGAGCCTCAACATCTGGTCGCCAGGCGCTGACCACGAGATGCGGCCGGTCATGGTGTATCTCCATGGTGGCGGTTTTGTCATTGGCTCGGCCTCCGAACCACAGTGTGATGGGACCTCTTTCGCCACGCAGCACGATATGGTGGTGGTGACCTGCAACTATCGCCTGGGTCTGCTTGGCTTTCTCTACCTGGGCGATCTCGCCGGTCATGACTATGCCCAGGGAAACGTGGCCTTGCTTGACCAGATCGCCGCACTGCAATGGGTGCATGACAATATTGCGGCCTTCGGCGGTGATCCTGAGCAGGTGACGGTCATGGGGGAGTCAGCAGGGGCCATGTCTATTGGCAATCTCCTGGCCATGCCTGCGGCCCGTGGACTCTTTCAGCGTGCCATCCTGGAAAGTGGAGCCAGTAGCAGTGTCCTTCTGACACGAGAGCAGGCAACCAGTATCACCCAGGCAGTTTTGAAGAAGCTTGATCTGCCAGTCTCACACGTCCTGGCCCTCACAGAGGTGCCCGCAGAGACATTGCTCACGGTCCAGGACGAGGTTGACCGTGAATGGGGAGGAATGGAAGCATTCGCACCGGTGATAGATGGGGTCACCCTGCCCAGACATCCTCTGGAACTGCTTGCGCAAGGAGCGAGCCTTCCTGTTCCGCTCTTGATTGGCAGCAATCGTGATGAATGGCGTCTCTTCACCGTCCTGCTGGGAGGGAACATGGAAGAGGTGAAGGCAGACTTGAGCCAGACATTTGGCGCGGCAACTGGGCATGTTCACGAGATCTACACACAGGAGCGTGCAGATAAAGCGCCGGACCTGGCCTGGATCGACATGCAAGGGGATCGCGTCTTCCGCATTCCAGCTATTCGCCAGGCGGAAGCACAGGTCCGGCAAGGCGCACCCGTATGGATGTATCGCTTTGACTGGGTGTCGCCCGCTTTGGGCGAACAGCTCGGTGCCTGTCACGGCATCGAGATGCCGTTTGTGTGGAATAGCCTTCACAACCCCTTCACCCACTTTTTGCTTGGTGATGCCATTGCAGAGATTCAGCCTCTCGTCGATCGCATCCATGCGACTTGGGCCACGTTTATCCGCACCGGCAATCCCAATACCGCAGCCTTCGCAGACTGGCCGCCCTACAATCTAACCCATCGGACGACGATGCTCTTGAATGAGGTTTCACAGGTTGTCGATGATCCACAGGCGGACATTTTGCCCTTATGGGAGACCGTGAGCTAAGATGATTTTATTTGTCCGTTGTATGCTTCTCCTGCCCCTTTGCCTGAGCTGGTTCTTCGTATTTGAATGGCATTGCCCCTCGCGGGCGCCAGGTTCAACCTGCCGTGTCGTCGTAATGACTCATGCGACACCTGGGCTGAGATATTCGTCAACGACGGCCATCAATTCCTGGGTTCTGAAAGGTTTGGTCAGGTAGCTGCTGGCCCCCGCCAGGCGACCTTTGAGGCGATCCAGGACGCCGTCGCGGCCGGAGAGCATCACGATGGTGGTGTCCTTGTAGTGGCGCCTGCCGCGGATATATTGGGCCACCTGGTAGCCGTCCATCTTCGGCATCCCCACGTCCAGCAAGATCACGTCCGGCACCAGGTCCGGCCGGCTCGCCAGCGCCCGCAGAGCCTCGATGCCGTCCGCGTATGAGACACAGGTGATACCGGCACGCCCGAGGCTGACCTCCACAATTTTGCGTATTATCTCCGAGTCATCTATGATCATTACCAACCTGTTCATGGGGTCCTCCTCAGGGATGCATAGGGCCTGCGCCTCCGGTATTCTAAATAAACCCGTTCAGCTCAGGAATTCTTGCAGCATGCGCGTGCGACTGGGTTGGGCGAGTTTGCGCAGGGCCTTGGCTTCGGACTGGCGAATGGCTTCGTGCGTGACTCCCAGCTTGCGGCCTACCTCTTTCAGGGAATGCTCGCGCACCCCTTGCAGGCCGTAGCGCAGGCTGATGATCTTGCGCTCGTTGGGGGTCAGGCCCTTTAAAAGTTCCTGGATGTGCGTCTCCAACATCTGCGAGATGACGACTTGCTCCGGAGCGTAGCTGAGGTCGTCCTCGATGGTGTCGCGGAAGGGCGGATCGTCCTCGGAGGTGCCGTTGGGCGAGTCGAGGCTCAAGGTATCCTCGTTGGCGATCAGCAGGGCGATGACCTGGCGGACGTTGAGCGACATCTCTTCGGCCAGATCCTCCGTGGTGGGGTCGCGCTCCAGGTCCTGTTGCAGGCGCTGGCGTACCTGGCCCAGGCGCTTCATCTCTTCGCGCTTGTACAGGGGCACACGGATGGTGCGCGACTGCTTGGCCAGGGCATGCGACATGGCGCGCCTGATCCACCAGGTGGCATAGGTGCTGAATTTATAGCCCTTTGTGTAGTCGAATTTGTCGATGGCGTGGATCAGTCCGATGTTGCCTTCCTGTACCAGGTCCATGAGGTCCATGCCCAGCCCGATGTACTTCTTGGCGATGCTGACAACCAGGCGCAGGTTGGCTTCGATCAACTGGCGCTTGGCCTCCTCGGCGTCTTCAAGCACACGAGGGTCTGGTCGTACCTGCTCGCGCTCCTCTTTGCCACACTCCAGGCGCTGGGCCAGGCAGATGACCTCGTCCGAGCTGATCTGGCGCACACGTCCGATCTCGTGCTTGTAGATCTGCTTGCTATCGCGCAGGCACTGCAATTCCTGCTCCATTTGTAAGGATGTATTGTCATGCGGTGAAACGACCGTAGGACGCTGGGTGGGTCGGCTATGTTTTGGGCTCTGCCCCTCCTTCGGTGCTGTACCGGCATCAATAACCATAGCTGTTCTGCTTGTCATGATAGAACCCCTTCTACAGAAGACTGTCTCCTCCGATTACATGCCGCGTTGCTTACCCCACAACGGGTGCGACATGAACTACAATGACGCTAATATTGTCAAGGCCACCGCCGCGCAATGCGGCCTGGATCAGTTGCTGGCTCATCTGCGCGGGCTTGCTGTCGGTTTGCTTCAAAATCC